>JABJOY010000066.1 GCA_018664075.1 Porticoccaceae bacterium
CCTCCTGTTTCTACTCAGTGCTGCGTGATGGCCAGTGGCAGGCCGTGGATGCTGTGATTAAAGACCCTAAGGAAATATACCAATGAGCGACGTCTTAACGCAGCTAACCAGAGTATTGGACGCGCGCAAACAGGCGACTGCTGCGGATTCCTATGTGGCCAGCCTGCATGCCAAAGGGCTAAATAAAATTCTTGAGAAAGTCGGTGAAGAATCCGTTGAAACAATTCTTGCGGCACGAGATGCCGAACAGAGCGGCAACAATGAAAAGTTGATCTATGAGACAGCAGATCTTTGGTTTCACAGCCTAGTGATGCTATCTCATTTGGGCGAGAACGCAGATGCGGTGCTTGCCGAACTTGAACGAAGATTTGATCTATCCGGCCTTGAAGAAAAGGCACAACGAACAACTGATGAGGAGAACTAAAATGGGTTTTGGTTGGCAGGAATTATTAATTATATTGGTTATCGTGGCATTGATCTTTGGCACTAAAAAATTGCGTAACATTGGCTCAGATCTGGGTGGCGCAGTAAAGGGGTTTAAAGATAATGTCTCTTCAGATTCTGACAGCAAAGTAGAAGCAGATGAAACCAAAGGGGAATCAGAGAAAAAAGACTCTGCTGACTAAACCATGTTTGATATAGGCTTTTCCGAACTACTGGTTATTGCAATCATCGCCTTGATTGTAATGGGCCCCGAGCGACTGCCTGAAACAGTACGCAGCATAGGCCTGTGGGTTGGCCGCATGAAACAGATGCTTGCCAATGCGCGCCAGGAACTTGAATCTGAAGTGGGTATGGATGAGATCCATCGCCAGTTGCGCAATGAAAAGATAATGCGCCAACTGGAAGACAGCAAGACCGAAGTTGAGGACACCTTGATTCAGGGTAAATCCAAGCTAAAAAAAGCTGCAGCCGATATCAATCAGGCAGTAGATGAGTCTGGCGAAGGCAAGCTATGAGCGAGCAATCAGAAGACTTAACCAAACAACCCTTTATGGCTCATCTGATTGAGTTCCGCGACAGAGCCCTGCGCGCTCTGATCTCTATACTGATTATCTTTGCGGCGCTGTTTTCCTTTAGTCAGGAACTCTACCTCTATATTTCCGAGCCTATCCGGGAGTACCTGCCCGCCAATACCAGCATGATTGCTACAGAGGTCGCCTCGCCTTTTTTGACTCCCTTTAAGCTGACTCTGGTGCTGTCATTGTTTGCAGCCATGCCCTACATCCTCTATCAAGTTTGGGCCTTTGTCGCACCCGGGCTGTATCAGCGCGAGAAAAAGATTGTTGTGCCCCTATTCTTCTCCAGTGTGTTTTTATTTTATGCCGGTATGGCCTTCGCTTATTACATCGTGTTTCCGCTGGTCTTTATGTTCTTTACTAGTATTGCTCCGGAAGGCATTAGTGTTATGCCCGATATTCGCAGCTATCTGGATTTTGTTCTGAAGTTGTTTTTCGCTTTTGGACTTAGTTTTGAAATCCCAATAGCAGTTGTGATCCTGTCCTGGATGGGCGCAGTGGATCCAGATAATTTGGTAAAAAAACGGCCCTATGTTTTTGTGCTCTGCTTTATTCTGGGCATGCTGTTAACACCGCCGGATATTATTTCTCAAACATTACTGGCCATACCTATGTGGCTATTATTTGAGATTGGCATATTATTTGGCCGTCTGGTCAAGCCTGAAGACTAAGCGGCAGATTTAAACGTCTCACCACCCTGCCACAAGTTGCGCCCTAGCGGAACAATTTTTCCCGATGTACTTTATCTAGAGCTCGCTGCGTGACACTTCCCCGCCTACATAGAACCAGCGCTGGCCCTGTAGAGTAAATACCGATTTCTCATGCATCTCCACAGGCCGGCTGTTATCGTTGTAGACCGCTTTAAATTCAACCCAACCGCTGTTGCCACTGACACCAGAATCTATGATCTGTAATCCGACCCATTCAGTGTCCGACCTCGACAGATCTTCAATTGAGAGGTCTTTTGCCATAGGCGCAAACCAGGTTTTAAGTAAATAATTGCCATAACCACCCAGGGAATAGGCACTGTATCTGGAGCGCATTAGTTGCTCCGGTGTTACCGCAGACCGAGACCCATTCAGCAGCGGCTCGCAGCATTCCGCAAATCGCTTCTGACTGCCACAAACGCAATCTTTTTTCATTGTTTGAATTACCCCATTTACACTATTCAGGCTGGCCTGTGATACACCGACTGGTTTAAAATCATAACTCATATCCAGTCGAGAGTCAGACCATGCCAAGCGTAGATATTGTTTCTGAAGTTGATACCGCTGAGATACTAAACGCCACAGACAACGCTGAGCGAGAACTGTCGACAAGATTCGACTTTCGTGGCGTTGACGCCAGTATCAGCCTAGCCAATGACATAGTCACCATTAAAACGGAAGCGGACTTCCAATGTCAGCAGTTATTGGATATTTTTCGCGCCCAGTTGATCAAGCGCAAGATTGATCCAAGAGTTATTGAGTGCAACGATGAATCTGTGCATCGCGGCAAAACATTCTCGCTGGAGGTTAGCTTTAAACAGGGTATCAGTGCCGACATATGCAAAAAGATCGTCAAACTGATCAAAGATAAAAAACTCAAGGTTCAGGCCGCAATCCAGGGTGACCAGGTGCGAGTTACCGGAAAGAAGCGCGATGACTTGCAGGCTGTGATGGCAATGGTTCGTGAAGCTGACCTGGGGCAACCTTTTCAGTTTAAAAACTTCCGCGACTGACCATCAGTCAGCGGCGACAAAGACCATAGAGATACTGTTGACACAGTGACGGATGTTTTTGTCGGTAAAACCTTCACCCTCAAACACATGGCCGAGATGGCCACCGCAATTGGCACAGACAATTTCCACTCGCCGACCGTCGGCATCAGGCTCACGGCGCACCGCATTGTCAATCTCATCATCAAAACTCGGCCAGCCGCAATGCGAGGGGAATTTATGTTCCGAGCGGTACAGGGGAGCATCACATTGTTTGCACTGATACAGCCCCTCAGCTTTGTTATCTGTGTACTCACCAACAAAAGGCGCCTCAGTCCCCTTCTGCTGAATAACATATTTTTCTTGCGCGGTTAGTTCGTTATAGCTGTCTGTCATACTGATCAATCCTATAGTTGTACTGCCAACCAGAGCTTATCCATCGCCTGTTTGACTTTAAATAATGAGCGCATAGCCCCTTCCTGCTGGCCAGTTAAACCATAGTCGCCATCGTACAGACGGATAAAATCAAGTCTTGGATGACCCAGCGCGGCATACTCCCAATCAATAATAAACAAACCACGCTCATTGAGGATAATATTTTCCGGCACCATATCATGATGGCAAATTACCGGCTCCCATTCCTCAGTATCAACCTCCAGCGCCGCCGCCTCTATCTGCTCCTTAACCGATAAAGAAACAATGTCACCATTGAGATGAGCAAAGTAATTCTGACAGTATTCGAGATAGTTGCGGGGAATACCATCGGGCATTTTTACCGACTGCACCAGCCGAAGTGCCGCAGAGAGCGATTCCATAATATGGGTATTTTTCAAGCTTTTGCTATTGAGACAATCACCCTCAATAAATTCGCTAACCAGAACCTCAGCATCGATAAAGTAGACTTTAGGAACCAGGCCAGTTGACTGCAAAAGCCCGAGAATTCTCGCCTCACGCTGGCGGTCAATACCCAGTTTTGAACTGACCAGGGAGTTGATTCTGACCACCGCTTGAAAATCACCTGCAGCCACGAGAAAGGTTTTGTTGGTGCGGCCGCCGACCAATTCCCTGACAACCTCAGGCTGATAGTCAAGTTTTGACGTGGTTTGCCATTGCTGCCAGTTAAGCAGGGTTTTCTGCAAAAGCTGTTGGGTTTTGGTTGAGATAGACTTTTCTCCAGGCAAAGTAACCAACGACGGACAGCCCTAAGTATAACCCAAGCATTACCGCAGTTTGATAGAGCTCTCGATCGATAAACATAAATATTGAGACGGAGTTAATCACCATCCAGTACAACCAGTTTTCTAGCACTTTACGTGCCACCATCAAGGTCGTCATGACACTGGCCCAGGTGGTAAATGAGTCCAGATAGGGCAATTTAGCATCTGTGTTGGCATCAAGAAGATAGCCGGATAGCAATGTCCCGGCAAGAATCAGCAACAGTGCAATGACATGCTGCTCAAAGCCCCAGCGGCAGATAGCACGGCCAGCACCGCTGGTCCCACCATGCCGCCATTGGTACCAACCGTACACCGCCATCGCCATATAATAAACATTTAAGGCAGATTCCATATACAGGCTAACATCACCAAATATATACACATAGATAGCGGTACTTAAAAAGGCACAGTACCAACACAGGCTATTCTCTTTCACCGCTAAAAGCAGGTAGGCGATAGCCAAAACTACCGCCACTGTTTCAAGATCAAAAAAACTAAACACGATTTATAGTGCCTCATATCCGGGAATAATTTTGGCTACATAAATCGCCATATCAAATTCCGCATAGCAGGCTGCAATCGTATCCTGAACTGCTCTCATCGCACAGACATAATCACCCTGCACCACTGTACTGGTTGGAAATGTGGTGACCTTGAGATTATCAAATTTATTAATCTTCTCAATAAAGCCATCAATGGGAGAAATAAAATCCTCCCGGTTTGGGTACATGCTGATATCTATTGTTACTTGCATTGTATTTTCCTTGTTAGCAATCGACGGTTAAAAATCATATTTACCGCTTAAGCCGAATACTCTTGGCTCACCGAACTGATAATAGGGCTCTGTGATATATCCATTGCGCGGGTCATTACCAAAGCTACCAAAGCCACGGACAACCACGTCTTCATCAGTCAGGTTGCGTCCCCATAGAGAAAGCTCCCAGTCGCCAGCGTCATAAACCATATTGGCATTGACCAGCTCATAGGCTTGAGTTTCCGTACTATGGCGGGATGACAGGAAGAACTCATCTTTACCCTCAACATCAACTGTGAGTGCCAGATTGTCGCTGAGCTGAACACTTGCGCCGAGAGAGAACTGGTAGGCTGGCGCATGGGCTTGTTCACGACTGTCCAATGTGTCGGAGAGCGGAGTGTCGTACTCAGTCTCCAGTAATCCAACTGAACCAAACAGCGCCAACGTATCTGACGCCAGATAGTTGAATTCCACTTCGATCCCATAGTTACTGCCTTCAGCAGAGTTGCCAAAATAATCGGTGAAACTTACAGCATTGGTGTCTTCTATAGGCTGAACTAAAGATTGCTTAATTTGAATATCGTCCCGCAACTGGTAGAACAATGCCACCTGCGCCTGCAGAGACCCATCCAACCAGAGCCCTTTGATACCGGTTTCAAAATTCCACATTTGCTCAGTATCAAACTCACGGTCTGCGGCTGCCAGATCAGGATCACTATTTACACCGCCGGCTTTATAACCACGAGAAATTAATCCGTACACCATGTAGTCAGCACTGGTTTGATACTGCATTGCAATACGTCCACCCCATAGATCCTCATCCACATCATGAGCTACCAATTGACTGTCCGCATAATCTGCCTTGCGCTGTTCAATGCGCAAACCAGTGATCAGGGTAATTGCAGAGGAAAACTGGCTGTCGAGCTGGCCATAAATAGCCAGATTTCTGGTATTGAAGTCACTGGTGAAATCGCTGCCCGCGAAAGAGTATTGACGCAGGAGCTCTTCACCCTGATCGCGCCAGTAAACACCCAGTACCCAATCAGTGCTGCCGGAAAAAACTTTACCGCCATCCTTGGATACCAACCGCACATCGATACTGGTATTTTTGCTGTCACGAATATAATTATCGACAGATGAGTAGCCGTCAAAAACACAGATAAAATCGACACAGATATCAGAATATGCCCAGTCTTCATCATAACCATATTCAAGGTTATTGTTGGCATAACTCAGGGTACTGGCAAGCTCGAAATTTTGATTGGCTTGCCAACTGCTCTGCAGAGCCACCGCTGTCCCCTCGTGGCGATCATGGCCCGGGTTATCAGATAAGGTGTGGCGAGTATTATCCAGGGAGAAAGCGTCGTAACCATTGTCAGCATCGACATGGAATACTGTCAGCTTGAGGTTAGTATCCACACTGGCCTGCCAATCAAGGATAGAACGTATGCTTAACTCATCAATATTATCCGTATCATCACGATTCAAAAATTCATTTTCAATATAGCCATCGGCACTGTGTTTCTGTACCGCGAATCTATAGCCCAGCTCTTCATTGATTGCACCACCAATTCCAGCACTAATGGTCTGACTGTTGTACTCAGCCAGAGATATCTCAAGACTACCCTCGGTCTGCTTGGATGGCTGAACCGCTTGCAGATTAATAAGCCCCGCCAGGGCATTGGCACCATGGAGCGTTCCCTGAGGACCGCGCAATATTTCCACCTGCTGAATATCCATAGTCGTAGCAGCACCAGCAATGCCTGTGAAATCAATCCCATCTACCAGAATCCCGACAGAGGGATTAATAGGCTCAACAAACTGGCTGCGTTCGCCAATACCGCGGATCTGAATAAAGCGACCCCGGGATGCTCCACTGGAGAAATTAACATTGGGGGCAAGATTGAGCAGTTGCTCTAAATGCCGAGCCTGGCGTTTCGCAATAGTTTGGCTATCAAGCACTGTGATACTGGCAGCCGACTCCAACAATTTGGTATCGCGAAAATCCGCACTGACGACTATCTCATCAATCACATGATCAGCAGTGGCAACAGATGTAAATGAAAAGCTGGCCAGGACACAGAGCGCGGCCTGCAAAGTTTTGGTATTCAAGGTATTCATATAATGAGCCTCAGTAACAGTTAGTTAAGGAGACCCGGAGGCAAAAGACGGAGTGAAGGGCAAAAAACAAGTAGTCCTATCCCTACGCCGGCATAATCCGGATCAGGTTCGAAGGGTACTTCTCAGGTCAACTAGACCGCCCCTTAGGAAACACAGTTATGGTATCACCCGTCTGTTTGCAGGCGCAACAGGTGGAGGGAAATTTACAATGATTTAGACCGTACAGGCAAGCATACGGCTAATTTGACACAGAGGTCGCCCTGACTCTTGCCGCAGGTTGGCAAATACCTGCTCGACCAGTTTTAGATCGCGCTGGGAATTGGCGCTGAATTTTTTCATCAAACCGTGATGAACTAGCGCGTCACAGACATCTGTCGTCAGCAGAAAGGTATCTTTGCCCATGCTACGCAGCATCATAGGTCCAGAGTTGCCACCCAACCTGCACCCCTGCTTCTTTAGTTCTAGCCACAGTGCGGTGATATTATCCTCCGGCCACTGGGCAATAAACTCACCAAAGCTGCCATGGGTTCTCTGCCTGTCTAGCACATAGGCTGCATTGTTGCGCACCGAAACAATCTTGGTAAAGTTGCGCACAATTCTGCGGTCCTGAGCCAACTCCTCAAGTTTTTCATCACTGAAATAAGCTACTGCCATAGGATTAAATTGGACAAATACTTCTTCAAATCCCGGCCATTTATTGTCGATAACCCGCCACACAAAACCGGCGCGGAAAACGCATCTTGCCATCATGGACAGATAGCGATCATCTGTTTGTGCGCTCAGCTGTTCTGATTTTTTTGGTTGTGGCAGATAAGCTTCGAGCTCATCCGCTCCTCCGCGATTGGCTGCGGCCAAATTATAAAGTGCATCGAATGAAGTCAATGGAAAACAGTCCCTTTTAAATTTTTTCTTATATGGATTATAGCGTTTGGACGGAAAATCTAGAATGGCCAGGAAAGTAATAGGCTAAAGTCGCTGGTCTGAGAAATCTCTTGAATAAAATGCACAGCAATGGCAAATAATAATACACTGAAGATTTTATCCAACCACCAACTGTTGCGCTGGAATTTGCTTAAAGCGCCAGTCTGGGATATCACTATAGCCACCAGAATATACCACAGCGCGTCTACGCCACCAGCAATAAGAGTCAATCCTAGCTTTTCCCAAGGCTCACTATCGACCCGTACAAACTGACTAAATAGAGCAGTAAAAAAAAATAGTATTTTCGGATTTATCAGAGCGATTAAAAAGCCATCCCGCGCTGCAGTCACAAGAGATGCTTTGGCAGCCACCACAATATCAATCTGTTTATCCAATGGCGCAAACAGCAGTTTCACCGCCATCAGCAGAAGAAAAAAGCTACCAAAAATCTGAATTGCGCCAAACAATAAAGGGTTTTTATCTACAGCAACCACCAAACCAAATGCGGTTGCAAAAGCAAATATACTAATACCAACACCATGAGCTAGGGCGGCGCAGACACCTGCCAATCGACCCTGGGATAGAGAGTAGTTGACAATAATAACCAGACTCGGCCCAGGAGACATAGCGCCCAACAAACAGGCGAGAGTGACAGCGCCCCAGTAAACCGAAGTAGAATTGATATCCAAAACCATTTCCATAGGGCTTTTATACAGACCTTAAAACATAACACAAGTTAAATTTTACTGCTTACCAAACCGCGCAAAAGACCGCAGACGATGCTACTCAGGGCAGAAGTCGGGTTCAGACTGGGCTTTGTGGCCTTAAGAACTCTAATACTAAAGTATTAACCCACAATAATTATTTCATCTTTTACTGCAATCATTAAAATAGCGGTAACACCCAAATAAAAACATAAATCACACAGGGATTAGGTTTCTCCTCTATTTTTGGGAAACTTGGAATGGATACCATCACTGATTTTTAATCTTTGTCGAATCGGCAGGGAGCCCAGTTATAGTAAGGATATTGATAATGGAAAGCCATTCAAGTACTGAGCCCGAATCTCGCAGCATTGACAGCAGTTGCTCAGAATATAAGTTAAAAGATGCTTTTAATAATGGTCTTGGAGAATTCACGACTTTTATTGAAGGGTTGCCAGAATCTCAGCGTAAAAAACTGCTGGGGATGTTACAACAAAGCGTTACTTAAGTTCTTTCGACACTTTGTCAAAAAGAGCATTTCTATCCGCTTCATTAAGCGTTGCAATTCGACCAAATAAATCTTCAATTAAATTTATCGAAGATTTTTTGCCTGGTGCATCGTATAGACTCTCTGGCGTGACCTTGAAGAACGCCGCAAGCCGAACAACCGAATCACGACGGGGCTCTCTGGTTACACCACTGAGAATTCGATTGATTGTTGGCTGAGGTACATTTGTCGCACGCGACAGAGCACTCTGAGAAAGGTTTTGATTTCTCATTAGTTTTGCCAACTGCTTGCTAATATCGAGATCTTTCATAGAGTTCACATTATGCTCGTCATTGCTATCCATCTTTGTATTATTTTTAGACCAATTTTGTCCAAAAAGCGACGAAAATTAATCCAAAACCACACAAAATAAACTTTAAAGTGGTACCAGCTGCCGTAACAAATCAGGCCTGTCAGTAATCACACCATCAACGCCCATATCAATCAAGTCCCTCATTATAGTCGTATCGTTGACTGTCCATATATCAACGCGTAGATTCATCTGATGGGCAGCTGCAAGAATTGCCGGCGTTAAAATTTTAATACCAAAATAAGTCAGGGGCAACTGCACTGAACTACCCGCGGGTGAGTACAGATGGCCCAGACCCAAAGCCGACATTGCCACCATAATAATCACCTCGGACTGCCCTAGAGATGTCGGCACCTCAGGACAGGTATCTCTAAAATACTCAAGCACTGACGTATAAAAAGATCCAACTAGCACCTGATCCTGAAGCCCATACTGTTTGATCAACAGGCACAGCTGATCAGCTGGATCAGTTTCCTCAGGCTTCAACTCTATAATGTAATAACTTGAAGGCATTTTTTGAAATATTGATTCCAATGTAGGAACCATTATCCCGCTGGGGGCCACTAATCCCGGGTAGTCGATCTTATGAAACCCCACATCATATTGCTGTATCTGCGCCAGACTCATCTCGGCAATAGCGCCAGTGCCATTGGTTGTGGTGTCTATAATGTCATCATGGCGCACCACCAGATGATTATCAGCGGTTAAATGAATATCCATTTCCAAGATATCAGCCCCGACCGACAAGGCATTAACACCAGCCTCCAGGGTGTTGCCAGGTAGCAGCGCGCGGCCATTGCCATGGGCAATCACATTAAAGGAATCCGACTGGTAGAAAGGCACCGACTTCTGCCGTTCTGCCGCTGGCAATGTCAGCAGATACATATATATCAGCCACAAAGACAAAAATCCCAGCACAGCTATTCGTAAAAAAATCATCGGCGCAGTTTCCTACTCTGATAATAGCAACTAGCGATTATGTCGATTCTCGATAAGATCCTCGACCACAGCAGGGTCTGCCAATGTTGAAGTATCTCCAAGGTTGTCCAGCTCATTGGCCGCAATCTTGCGCAAAATTCGCCGCATAATTTTGCCTGAGCGCGTTTTCGGCAGGCCCGGAGCCCATTGGATAAGATCCGGTTTCGCAATAGGCCCAATCTCCTTGACACAGATGGCGACCAGCTCGGCGCGCAATGCCTCTGTCATTTCAACATTAGCCATAGGCGTCACATAGCAATAAATGCCCTGCCCTTTAATATCATGGGGATAACCCACTACCGCAGCCTCGGCAATACTCTGGTGTAAAACCAGCGCACTCTCCACCTCGGCTGTGCCCATGCGGTGACCCGACACATTGAGCACGTCATCGACACGACCTGTGATCCAGTAATAACCATCTTCATCCCGACGAGCGCCATCGCCAGTAAAATAATACCCGGGATACGCACTAAAGTAGGTGTCGATGCAGCGCTGGTGATCACCATAGACAGAGCGAATCTGGCTGGGCCAGGAAGATTTGATCATTAACAGCCCCTCACCTGCCCCTTTGATTTCCACACCCTCAGGGTCCAGCAAGGCAGGCTCAATACCAAAGAATGGCTGGGTTGCAGAGCCAGGCTTGGTATCTGTAGCTCCGGGCAATGGTGTCAGCATATGGGCACCTGTTTCTGTTTGCCACCAGGTATCTACGATAGGACAACGGGCATCACCCACCACATTGTAATACCAGTCCCAGGCCTCCGGATTAATTGGCTCACCCACTGTGCCCAGCAACTTCAATGAGCTGCGCGAGGTCTTCTCAACCGCTTCATTGCCTGCAGACATCAGTGCGCGAATCGCAGTAGGTGCAGTATAGAACTGATTGACGCTGTGCTTATCAATCACCTGCCAAAAACGCGACGCATCAGGATAAGTGGGCACCCCTTCAAACATTAGTGAGATTCCGCCGTTACACAGAGGCCCATAAAGGATATAGCTATGACCAGTAATCCATCCCACATCAGCGGTGCACCAGTAAATATCACCCTCTTTGTAATCGAAGGTATATTTGTGAGTCATGGCCGCCATCAACAGGTAACCACCTGTTGTATGTAAAACGCCCTTAGGCTTGCCAGTAGAGCCTGAGGTGTAGAGGATAAATAGCGGGTCTTCACTGTCCATCATCTCAGCAGCGCAGTCTGGCAATACATTCTCAATAGCCTGCTGATACCAGATATCTCGCCCTTCAACCCAATTGACTGTCCCTGAGGTGCGCTCAACCACCAAACAGCTATGCACGTTGGGACAGCCCTGCAGCGCTTGGTCTACATTAGCTTTCAGCGGAACAGCCTTGCCCCCGCGAACGCCTTCGTCGGCAGTAATTACCACCTGACAATCGGAATCGAGAATACGATCTTTAAGCGCATCGGGAGAGAAACCACCGAACACCACTGAATGCACTGCTCCAATGCGCGCACAAGCCAGCATTGCATAGGCAGCCTCTGGAATCATCGGCATATAGATACAGACCCGATCGCCCTTTACAACACCCCGATCTCGCAACAGATTGCCCAATCTTGAAACATTGTCGTGGAGTTCAGCATAGGTGACGGTCTTATCATCTGTGGGCTCATCGCCCTCCCAGATCAATGCAGTCTGATCGGCGCGGTGCCCTAAATGACGATCAATACAATTGACGGCAACATTGAGTTTGCCACCAGCAAACCAGGTTGCCTGTCCAGTGGGGAAATCATAGCTGGATATAGCCGTCCAGGGGCTGTCCCATGTCAGAAACTCGCTGGCCTGCTGAGCCCAGAACTGATCGGGCTGATCAATGGATTGGCGGTACATATCCTGATATTTTTCTTTATTAATCCAGGCAGTTTTCTGCCAATGCTCAGGAACTGGGAATAGGGGCGATTCAGACATAGCAATGACCTTAATTAGGCAAAATAATTTATATATCGTGCTCTTTTGACGGTCTCAGAGTCTAGCGGATTTACAACAGAGGGCTCAAGGGAATATTTTGATGCCAAATAACAAAAAAACCATCAATTTTCATTTCTATAACGGGTTGGCTTAAGACTGTTTTTGATTTTCTCGAGATGGGGAAGGAAGTCTGGTCCCCGGCGCAATGTCACACCAGTGGCCAGCACATCAAGGATGACCAAATGCACAATGCGCGAGGCCATTGGCATATATTCATCGGTATTCTCAGGCACATCAACATCCAGAGTTACTGTACACATATCTGCAAGTGGCGAGTCTACTGCAGTAAGGCCAATTACTGTAGAACCATTGCCGCGGGCAATTTCAGCTACTTCCACCACCTCTTTGGTGCGGCCGGTATGGGAGATCACAAAAAACACATCGCCCGTACCACCAGTAGATGCGAGCATCCGCTGCATCAACACATCATCATGGCTGGACACAGGCAGGTTAAAGCGGAAGAACTTGTTCTCTGCATCGCGGGCAACAGAGCCCGAAGCGCCTAATCCAAAAAAGTAAATTCTCTTGGCTTGTATAAGCTTGTCGACAACCTGATTAACCCGTGCATGACTGATTTTATCCCGCACCATAGCAAGGGTATTGATCGTGCTATCAATAATTTTCGGAGTGTAGCTAGTCACATCATCATCGGGATCCACATTGCGATTTACAAAGCGAATACCACTGGCGAGGGACTTGGCCAGCTTAAGCTTAAAATCAGGAAACCCTGCCGCATTAAAGCGTTTACAGAAGCGGTTAACGCTGGGCTCACTGACCTGGGCTTTTTTTGCCAATGTGGCAATACTGGACTGGGTCGCAGCATCGGGATCCGAGAGAATCACCTGAGCCACTTTAGTCTCAGATTTATTCAAGCTCGGCAACGCATCGGTAATCACATTGATCAGATTTTGGCTGTGCATCAACTACATACCCTCTTTATGAAACTAACTTACGTAATTCTGAACAAATTGTAGATCATTCTGCAGTTTTCGGGGCAAAAAATACCCAAAAAGTGCAATTTTGTAAAAACATTTCATCAGCCTGTCATAAAGTACCGAAACATCAACTAATTATGTAATTTTACGTAATATAAACCTATTATCTTTGCTTAAAAACCGTATTAAACATATAATTTACGTAAGTTTACTACATATATAAGGGCGAAAGCTTATGTACAAGATAGCGATAAATGGCTTTGGCCGCATCGGGCGCAATATAGTACGAGCACTTTACGAGCGACCCGACCTACAAGATAAAATTCAGATAGTTGCCATCAACGATTTAGGCGATGTCAACATCAGCGCTCACCTGCTGCAGTTCGACACAGTTCATGGCCGCTTCAACCAGCAAGTGGAAGTGGGTGATAACTCATTGACTATCAATGGCGACAAGATTCAATGGTTCTGCGAGCGCGACCCGGCCAATATCCCCTGGGGTGACCTGGGTGTCGATTTGGTTTGCGAATGTACTGGCGTATTTACCAGCCGCGACAAAGCAGCATTGCACATTGCTGGCGGCGCCAAAAAAGTGTTGATCTCAGCGCCCGGATCCAATGTCGATGCCACAGTGGTTTACGGTATCAACGACAATATCCTGACCCAGGGTCACCAGATTGTTTCCAATGCCTCTTGCACAACCAACTGCCTTGCGCCACTGGTTAAACCCCTGCACGAAGCCATGGGCATACTGTCCGGTTATATGACAACAGTTCACGCCTACACCAACGATCAACAGCTCAGCGACGTTTACCATTCCGATGTCTATCGCGCGCGCTCGGCGACCCAATCAATGATCCCAACCAAAACTGGCGCTGCCGCAGCCATTGCTGATGTGCTGCCGGAACTGGCAGGCAAGCTCGACGGCCTGGCCGTGCGAGTACCTACTATTAACGTATCACTGGTTGACCTGACCTTTAATGCCGGTCGCGAAACAACAGCGGAAGAAGTTAACCAGATTCTCAAACAGGCAGCAGAAACTGATCTCAGCGAAGTACTGAGCTACTGTGACCAGCCACTGGTGTCCGCCGACTACAACCATATCCCCTACTCCAGCAACTTTGACTCTCTGCAGACCAGAGTTAATGGATCATTAGTTAAAGTCATGGCCTGGTACGACAACGAATGGGGCTTCTCAAATCGCATGCTCGACAACAGTGTCGCTCTGTTGTCAGCGGAGTCCTAGCCGCATGCCAAGAAGAACCAAAATTCTTGCTACCTTGGGGCCTGGCAGCAGCCACGACGAAGGCATAAGAGAGCTTATTGTCGCCGGTGTTAATGTATTTCGACTGAATTTTTCCCACGGTAGTGCCGAAGAGCATACGCAGCGCGCGCAAACCATTCGCAGCATCAGTCAGGCACTCAAAACCCCTGTGGGTATTCTGTGCGACATGCAGGGACCAAAGATTCGTATTGGCAGCTTTACCGATGATAAAAAAGTCGATCTCGTCGAAGGGGGCTCATTTACCCTGGACAGCGAGATGGACCCGGAAATGGGCGATGAAAATGCCGTGTTTATCGCGGCAGAGCTTCTCGAAGATATTGAGCAGAACGATACACTGCTTCTTGATGATGGACGTCTGACCCTGCAAGTTAGAGCTAAAACAGCCCATGCTGTTAACTGTGTTGTTATTCAAGGCGGCATCCTCTCAAGCAAAAAAGGGGTGAATAAATTTGGTGGCGGTCTATCCGCCAAAGCCCTGACGGAAAAAGATAAAGCTGATATTAAAACTGCAGCTGCGCTTAATACAGACTATCTGGCCATTTCATTTGTGCAGTCCAGTGAGGATGTGGAAGAAACCCGACAGCTTCTCACCGCAGCCGGCAGCAGTGCCCATATTATCGCTAAAGTCGAACGGGCCGAGGCTATTACACCAGAGTTTTTACCCGGCATTATTGAAAGTGCCGATGGCGTTATGGTTGCCCGCGGTGATTTAGGTGTTGAAATTGGCGACGCCAATCTGGTCGCAGTGCAAAAGCAATTGATTGAAGCCGCCAGCGCAGCTAACAAAGTTGTTATCACTGCGACTCAGATGATGGAGTCAATGATCAGCGCGCCGACCCCGACCCGCGCCGAAGTATTCGATGTGGCCAACGCAGTACTTGATGGCACAGATGCAGTAATGCTGTCAGCAGAAACCGCTGTGGGCAAATACCCGGTAGAAACGGTAAAAGCTATGGCACGGGTTATTGAAGGCGCAGAAAAACACCCATTGGCTCAGCGCTCCAAGCACAGACTGGATGAAACTTTCCAGCGCATCGATGAATCACTGGCTCTTTCTGCAATGTATGTAGCCAACCATCTGCAAGGCGTGAAGGCAGTTATCTGCATGACTGAGACTGGTTTTACACCATTGCTGATGTCACGTATCACCTCGTCGCTGCCTATTTACGCCATGGCGGAAAAGCTCGGCACCTGCGAAATTACTGCACTTTATAAAGGTGTGGTGCCGGTACCTTTCGACACCTCACAGCTAGATCCCTCAGAAGTGAACCATCTCGCCGTAGAGAAATTACGCGAATATGGCGCAGTAACCCATGGCGATCTGGTACTGATCACCAAGGGAGACTTCGTCAATGTGCACGGCGGCACCAATACTTTAAAAATTGTTCGAGTGGGCGACGTTATTCGCTAGCTTGAAAAACCGTCTCTTCCCAGGCCATGGATGGCCGACTTAGAAATAACCCAGCATTTCTTACTTAGCCCAGTAGATAGATAGCGGCGCAGCCTGCTGATTCAAAACCGCTCGAATCGGCAATTCAGCAATATCCTCACCAGCTTGAGCGGCCTGCAAAACCGCCTGCTTACTAGCACCACTAATATGAATAATTACCTGCTTGCTATCGAGCAGGCGTGGCAATGTCATACTGATACGCTGATGGGGCGCTTCTGTGGGTGTTACTGCAATAGCGGTGCGTCCAGAGCTCATATCCAGCCCCAATGCCAGGGCCTCGGCGCCGGGAAATAAAGAAGCCGTATGACCATCATCACCCATACCCAAAATCACCACGGTAAACTGTCCAGCAGAGGCCAGCGCTTGCTCAAGATCGGACTCGCCATTTGCAGCATCTGCAGCTGAGTTCTTTAATGCAATAAAGTTAGCCCGGTGAGCTTCATTGATCAGCAGGTTCTCGCGCACCAGCTTCTCATTGCTGTCCTTATGCTGATTATCAACCCAGCGTTCGTCGGCAAGAGTAATGGTCACGGCACTCCAATCAAGCTGCTGTTGAGACAGCAAGTGAAAAAACCCCACAGGAGTCCGGCCACCGGAGACCACCAGAGACCCTGTGCCTGAAGACTCTATATCAGCAGCCAACATGGCAACCACTTTTTCTGCCAGGGCAATATCCAGCGCCGACGTGTTTTCAAATTCGAGCATTTCCATGCTTAGTCCTCATGCCAACTGCGATTGTCACTCTCAATCAGGATCTCGGCCTTCGAAGGCCCCCAGGATCCAGCGCTATAGGATTTAGTACCCATTTTCTTATCGGACCAGGCCTCCAATAATGTGTCGCACCAGCGCCAGGATGCTTCAATCTCATCGCGGCTGACAAATAGCCATTGATCGCCTTTAATAACTTCGAGCAGCAGTCGCTCATAGGCATCAGCAATTCTTGAGTCACCAGCAGAATCAAAGAAATCCAGATTCAGGGTGCGCTTTTCAACACCCATGCGCTCTTTAAGGCTCTGCTTTTTGGACACCATCTCTAGCTGAATACCTTCATTGGGCTGCAGATTTATAATCAATCGATTATTGGCTTCATTATTGGTCTCAGGGAACAGGGAATGAGGATTATCTTTGTAAGTAATCACCACCTGGGTCACCTTGTCTTTCATGCGCTTTCCTGTGCGCAGATAGAATGGCACACCAGTCCAACGCCAGTTATCCACATGAACCTTCAGTGCCACATAGGTTTCATTATTGCTGCTGTCACCAGAGCAACCCTCTTCTTCCATGTAGCCAACCACAGGCTCGCCAGCAACCCAGCCGGCAGCGTACTGACCGCGCACAGCCTGATCGAGCACATTGTCGCGATCGATGGGACTGAGGGCTCTGAGCAGTTTGACTTTTTCGGCGCGAATTTCATCCGCCTCTAGGGAGTTTGGCGGTTCCATGGCAACCATGCACAGCAGTTGCAGCAAGTGATTCTGAACCATGTCGCGCAGCTGTCCCACTTTATCGTAATAGGACCAGCGACCCTCAATACCTACAGTTTCCGCGGCAGTTATCTGCACATGATCAATACAGCTATTATCCCACTGGGAGTTAATCATGCGGTTGGCAAAACGCAGGGCCAACAGATTCTGTACTGTCTCTTTACCCAGATAATGGTCAATGCGATAGATATTGCGTTCAGGAAAGTAACGGCCAACAGTATCGTTTACTTCCTGAGAGCTTTCCAGATCATGGCCAATAGGTTTCTCGAGAACAATACGTGAAGTCTTACCCACACAGCCTGCCTCATCGAGGTGCTTGCAGATAGAGCCAAAAATACTTGGCGGCGTGGCCATATAATAGACCATGGTACGCTTATCAATCGACCACTCTTTAAGCGCGGCAAATTGTTTTTTCTGAGAAAAATCAATGCGAATATACTGCAGTCGATGGCTAAACCTTTTCCACAGGGTTTCATCCCATTCTGACTCACCAATAGCAGCCTCTAATATCAAGCGGGTCTGCTCAATAAAGATAACACTGTCAATATCCTCCCGTGCCACACCGGCAATTCGCACACTGTCAGCCAGCAGACCGGCTTTATCTAAATGATAAAGTGCGGGAAATAGCTTGCGCTTGGACAGGTCGCCGCGGGCGCCAAAAATAACCAGATCAATATTGCTGCTCATTGTAAACCTCAGTAGTTTTGTACCATGTACAAACTTTCTATTCCAAACTAAAACCGCTTAAAGACTAGCCCGCAAGCTCAACTGCTTCTCGCGCCAGTGTCTCAATTTCAGACCAGGCTTGCTGGCGAATCAAATTTGTCTGCGCAATCCAGGACCCGCCAACACATAATACATTTGGTAGGGCCAAATATTCCACGACGTTATGTAAGCCAATGCCCCCAGTTGGACAGAACCTTACATCACCAAAGGGGCCGGCAAATGCTTTTAATACAGAGGTACCGCCAGCAGCTTCCGCCGGGAAGAATTTAAAATCCCGATGGCCGTATTCCATACCGCGCATCAACTCACTGACCGAAGCAACACCAGGTAAAAATGGCACTGAAGATTGCGCCCCGGCTTCCAGTAATTTATCTGTCGCGCCAGGGGAAATCATAAACTGACAGCCCAGATCTTCAGATAGCTTTATCTGTTGTTCATTGCATACAGTGCCAGTGCCTACGATGGCATCAGGTACATGTTTTACAATTTCACGAATGCCTTCAACGGCGGCCTCGGTTCTCAGGGTCACTTCCAATACCTTAAGCCCCCCGGCAACCAATGCCTGTGCCAGTGGAACTGCATCTTCCACTCGGTCTAATGTAATGACTGGAATCACAGAATGACCAGCTAAAATATTTCTCACTTACAACTCCTTAGATTTGCTGTAGCTTCTTCGCCGCACCCAAAAGGCCGAGATTGCTGCGTACAACTATAAAAACTGGTATTGGCTGCAAGTAGCTAACAAAGCGACCTTTGTCTTCAAACTTGCTGCGGAAACCACTATTGATAAAAAACTCCTGGAAGCGGGGAATAACACCACCCGCAATATAAATACCGCCCTTGGCACCAAAGGTAAGAGCCAGATTGCCAGCGGCAGAGCCCATGCCTTCACAAAACATATTTAGCGTCTGCAGAGCCTTGCTATCCGACTTATCCAGAGCAGCAGCTACCACTTCAGCCGGGGTTTCAAATTCAACCTCAACAGCTTCAATAGAGCACAGAGCAATATAAATATTAAGAATACCTTTGCCTGATAACAGGCGCTCCAAAGACACTCGGCCATAGCGCTCGCGCAGCGAGTTGACCACCTTGCTCTGCATATCATCAATTGGCGGGTAGTCTGCATGACCACCTTCGGTATCAATCACATCATAGCTATCGACCCGCGGAACCAACCCGGCAACACCCAGACCAGTCCCTGCACCAAGAATACCAATCGGCTTGGTACTGACCGCATCACCGCCACCCACTTTAACCAGGTCACTGTCATCCAGTTCGGTAATACCATGGGCCACAGCTTCAAAATCATTAATCACCGATAGATTTTCACAGCCGAGCAACTGCTTGAGGTGGGTCTTGGTAAACTGCCAGTGACTATTGGTAAAAGATATCTCTTCATCGTCTGCGGGGCAGGCCACCGCAAAACAAACATTAGCTGGCGCATTATCCCAGCCCGTGGCTGTGGCAATCTCAGCCAGCAGGCCATCAATCAGATCGGCAAACTGCGGATACTCTTCAACGGAATGATGAAACTCAAACTCACTTTCCAGACTGCCATCATCCAACAGCGCAGAAAACCTCGCATTGGTACCACCAATATCAGCGACCAGATTCCAATTTGCAGACATAGCTTATTCCCCACCAAACAGATAGGAAGCACCCTGCTCTGCACTGCTGATATTGGCGCGGTTCATGGTAAATAATTCTCGACCACAGCCGCGCTGGCCAGCATTGGGCTGGGGCGCGTCATCGCGGGCCTCGAACTCTGCAACATCGCCAACAAACAACAGCTCACCGGTCATACCATCGACGCGCAACATATCACCATCTTGCACCTTGGCCAGCAGACCACCGCAAGCGGCCTCTGGTACCAGATGAATAGCAGCTGGAACCTTGCCTGAAGCACCAGACATACGGCCATCGGTGACCAGCGCCACCTTGAACCCCTTGTCCTGCAATGTACCCAGAAACGGCATTAGTTTGTGCAGCTCCGGCATGCCCAGTGCTTTGGGGCCCTGGTAACGCACAACCACCACGCAGTCTCTATCCAGAGAGCCTGATTTAAACAATGGCTCCAGATCGTCCTGTGCATCGATCACTACGGCTGGTGCTTCAACCACTTGATTTTCCGGTGCCACCGCAGAGATTTTCATCACACCGCGACCCAGATTACCCCTCATCAGCCGCAGACCGCCCTCGGCAGAAAATGGCTTATCAACTGTGGTTAAAACCTCAGTATCCAGAGGCGTCTGGGGAGACTCACTCCACACAATCTTGTTGTCAGCATCCAGTTTTGGTTCCTGGGTAAAGTCAGAAAAGTCCGTGCCCCAAGAGGTTTTAGCATCGCCGTGCATAAAGCCGGCATCCAGCAACTGACGGAACATACAGCTGGTACCACCAGCCGCATGGAAATGATTTACATCCGCCTGACCATTAGGGTAGACCCGGGCCAGCAGGGGAACCGCAGCACTTAAGTCAGAAATATCGTCCCAGTTAAGGACAATCCCCGCAGAGCGGGCCATGGCCACAAGATGCATTGTATGATTGGTCGAGCCTCCGGAAGCCAACAGAGCCACGGTGCCGTTAACGACAGCACGGGCATCAACAACCTCACCCACCGGGCGGTAATCATTACCCAGCGCAGTAATGCGCGCTAGCTGGTAAGCAGCTTCCGAGGTTAATTTGTCACGCAGGGGGTTTTCCGGGTTAACAAATGAACTGCCGGGCATTTGCAGACCCATGGCTTCCAGAACCATCTGATTGCTGTTAGCCGTGCCGTAAAAAGTACAGGTACCGGCACTGTGATAGGAATCCGACTCCGCCTGCAATAATTCATCGCGGCCAATCTGACCCTGGGCATAGAGCTGGCGGATACGCTGCTTTTCTTTGTTGGGCAGGCCAGTCTCCATAGGTCCGGCGGGCACAAACAGCGCTGGCAGATAACCAAAGCTCAGCACCCCCATCACCAAACCGGGAACAATTTTGTCGCAGATACCCAGAGCCAATACACCGTCAAACATCTGGTGAGACAGCGATAGCGCCGTGCACTGGGCGATCAAGTCGCGGCTTAACAGGCTCAATTCCATACCGTCCTGCCCCTGGGTCACACCATCACACATCGCGGGAACACCGCCGGCAACCTGAGCCGTGCAGCCAATTTCACGCATGGCCTGCTTGAGCTTGTCCGGGTAAGTGGCGTAGGGCTGATGGGCCGAGAGCATGTCGTTGTAGGCAGTGACAATTGCCATATTGCCCGCTTCCATCATGCGCAGACTGTTTTTGTCCTCTTCACCGCAGGCGGCAAAGCCGTGGGCAAGGTTGCCACAGCTTAATTTACCCCTTTCCGGGCGATTGTTGTGGTCCTCAGCGATCTGTCGTAAATAATCGTCACGCAATGTAGCGCTGCGCTCTATAATGCGCTGCGTTACCGCGGCAACTTGGGGATTAATCTTGCCCATAATGGCTCCAAAACAATAGTTGCGCAATTGTAACAAAATTACATAAATTGACCATAAATAATGCAACTTATGATTAAATATCGTAATTTAATTACATTTAGTTTTAATGATAGGTACTAAGCAATACAATCAAGTTTACGCCTTAAACAACCAGTCTTATACAGGAAATGAGCTACAGATGAACGATACATCCTACTCACCCACATCCACTCCGGCCTGGTCAAACCTGCAACAAGCAGCCAACAGTGCCGCCGAGCTCAATATTGCCGAACTACTTACGGCCAATCCACAGCGAGCTGAGCAATATTCAACAAGCAGTGGTGAGTTATATCTGGATTTTTCCAAAAATCTGTTGAGTGATTCTATTTGGACAGAACTGCTGGCTCTGGCCGAGCAGTCACAGCTGCAATCACATCGCGCCGCCATGTTTGCTGGCGATCCTATTAACAGCACCGAGAACCGCGCAGTGCTCCATGCCGCGCTGCGCGCCGAGTCACAGGACGCAGGCACTGATTTGGAGCTAGCGCGAATAGCTCAGGTTAAAGGCCAATTGGAGGCAGTCAGGCAAACCAGCGACAAGATTCGTCGCGGCGATTGGCTCGGCAGCACAGGCAAAGGGATTAAAAATCTGGTTAATATTGGTATTGGCGGCTCCGATCTGGGCCCCAAGCTGGCCTGCGCTGCGCTGGAGGAATTTGCCCACCCGGATATCAATGTCTACTTTATTTCCAATGTCGATGGTGCAGAGATTTTAACACTGCTTAAAAAACTCGACCCGGAAACCACTCTAGTCGCCCTGGCCAGCAAGACCTTCACCACTCAGGAAACCCTGTTAAATGCTCAGACCGCCATTGAATGGTTTCAGCAGACTCTGGGTCTAGAAAATGCCCAGAGCAGCAGCCACTTTGTCGGCCTGACCGCCAACCCAGCCAATGCCATTGCCTATGGCATACCTGAAGATCAAATTCTTGAATTTGCTGAATGGGTCGGTGGCCGCTATTCACTCTGGTCGAGCATCGGACTCTCTATTGCCATCAGCATTGGTTTTGAACAGTTTGAGCAAATGCTGGCCGGTGCCCGGGAAATGGACCTGCACTTTCAAAATGCCCCGCTGGACAGGAATATGCCGGTGATCATGGCCCTGCTGGGAATCTGGTACAGCAATTTCCTCAAAGCCGAGTCCACTGCAGTAATTCCCTATTGTGAACGCCTGCTACTGCTACCCTCATACCTGCAACAACTGGATATGGAGAGTAACGGCAAAGCAACAACATTAAATGGCGAGCCAGTAGATTACGACACAGGCGCCATTCTCTGGGGCCAGACTGGCACCAATGGTCAGCATGCCTTTTTCCAGCTGCTGCATCAGGGCACCAGAACAGTGCCCATCGACTTTATTGCCGCCGCTAAAGACAATCTCAGCAATGACAATCACCACCGGGTGCTGCTGGGCAATATGCTCGCTCAGTCCTCTGCACTAATGACCGGGCAGGCGGCACCAGAGGGGCAGCAATACAGATATTATCCGGGCAACAAGCCCTCCAATACCTTGATACTCAATCGCCTGTCGCCGAAAAACTTCGGCGCATTGATTGCTCTCTACGAGCACAAGGTATTTGTGCAGGGCAGTATCTGGAACATTAATTCGTTCGATCAATGGGGTGTGGAGTTAGGCAAGAAAATGGCCAATGAGCTATTGGGAGACAATGCAGAAACTGCGGAGTTTGACCCGTCCACCAAAGCACTCTTTAGGCATATTGCCAAGAGCAACTAAAGGCGCAATTCCCTGGGCAGGGAGAAGCTGATATTTTCCACCACACCGTCCAGCTCCTGTGGGGCGGTGGCACCCAGCTCGACCAGCCGGCTAATCACATCTTTTACCAATACCTCTGGTGCTGAAGCACCAGCGGTGACGCCGATGGCGCCGGCACTGTGCAACCAGTCTGACTGGATATCCTGGGGCCCGTCGATCAGATAGGCCTGACAGCCACAGCGCTCAGCCAGCTCGCGCAGGCGATTGGAATTTGAGCTTGCCACAGAGCCTACCACCAGCACCAAATCAGTCTCTATGGCCAACTGCTTCACCGCATCCTGACGATTCTGGGTGGCATAACAAATATCATCTTTGCGAGGCCCCCTAATAAGAGGGAATTTCAGTCTCAGGGCATCAATAACCACCGCAGTGTCATCCATGGACAGAGTCGTCTGAGTAACAAAAGCCAGCTTGGACGGATCATTGACCTCCAGAGCTAAAACATCCTGCTCATTCTCAACCAAATAGATCACGCCGCCCGTCGAGAGGTCATACTGACCCATGGTGCCCTCAACCTCAGGATGTCCCTGATGGCCAATCAGCACACATTCCATGCCCTCTTGAGCATACTTGGTCACCTCGATATGAACCTTAGTTACCAGGGGACAGGTGGCGTCAAAGACTTTAAGGTTGCGCCGGGCTGCCTCATCCTGCACCGCCTGAGAAACCCCGTGAGCACTAAAAATCACAATCACATCATCGGGAATTTCGTCCAGCTCATCGACAAACACGGCACCGCGATTGCGCAAACCATCCACCACAAATTTATTGTGCACAACCTCGTGGCGCACATAGACAGGCGCACCAAACACATCCAGCGCACGGTCGACAATATCAATAGCCCGGTCTACACCGGCACAGAAACCCCGCGGGTTCGCCAGTTTAATATCCATCAATGCACTCGCTGGGGTGAGACGCTGATAATTTTCACCCGAAAAGTAATCACCTGACCGGCAAGGGGATGATTAAAATCAATCATCACCTCATCATCACCCACTTCAATAATAACTCCGGGCAACTCGCCATCCCCATTTTGAAATGAATACATAGCCCCGAGCTCCAGCTCATCCTTCTCAAAGTTGCCGCGCTCAACCCCCTGCACATTCTGTGGGTTGTGTTGGCCAAAAGCATTCTCCGGCGCAATAGAAAACTCGCGCTCATCGCCATCGACCAAACCAATCAGCGGCTCTTCAAAGCCAGGCAACAGGTTGCCATCGCCAACCACAAATGTAGCTGGCTGAGTATCAAAATTGGAATCCACCACATGGCCATCTTCGAGGGCCAGTGAAAAATGCAATGTCACGCTAGTTCCGGTATCAATTGAGAGAGGCATAATCAGGGTTACTCTTTGCTTTCTGCATCAGGGCCGTTAATCAGGGTATCGAATATGAGTATGGCAGCTCCCACAGAAATACCGGCATCAGCAACATTAAATGCAGGGAAATGTTTGCCAGACCAGTGAAAATCTAAAAAATCCACCACATAGCCGAGGGTTAGGCGGTCATAGAGGTTACCAAGCGCCCCTCCCAGAATAAGTGCCAATGCTAACCCTTCCAGCTTACGCTGCACCGGCAGGCGTGCGATCCATACAATAATCACTCCACTGATCACAGTAGCCAGCAGGCTAAAGCCCCAGCGCTGCCAGCCACCGGCATCACTCAAGAAACTAAAGGCCGCGCCATAATTGTGGGCGCGCACTAGATTAAAGAAACTACTAAAAAACTCGGTGTCACCATAGGCATAACGCTCAACAATCCACAGCTTGGACCATTGATCCAGCAACAGAACTGCCGCTGCAATAGCAAACCAGACCAGAGTCTGCCCACGCAGTCTAAGCATAGTGGCGGGCCTCACCAGCACCACTGATATTGCTGACACAGCGGCCACAAACCTGCGGATGCTGCTCGTCGCTGCCCACATCGCCAATAAAGTGCCAACAGCGCACACATTTCTCCGCGCTGGAGCGCTGTAGAGAAACCTTTAGCCCTTCCATCAATGAATCTTCAGCGCCATTGGCCTGATTGAGACTACCCAGCGTTGCTTTGGAGGTAATGGTGACAAAGCGCAACTCATCACCCAGCTTGGCCAGAGACTCGCGCAGACTGCCATCAGCGTAGACTTGAATATCCGCTTCCAGAGAGCCTTTAACATTGCCCTGATTACGCTGATCTTCAATCACCTTGTTGATCGCTTCTTTGGCCTGCAGAATAACCGCCCAATCCTGCTTACTGATGACTTCATCATCAGTTAAACGCTTGAGGGGATACCATTGGGCGACAAACACCGAACTGCCGCGATCCCCGGGCATAAAGCCCCAGATCTCGTCGGCGGTAAAACTCAAAATAGGTGCAACCCAACGCACAAAGGCCTCGGCAATCTGGTGCAATGCTGTCTGAGCCGAGCGCCTTGGCAGGCTGTCTTCAGCACAGGTGTAGATACGGTCCTTGATAATATCCAGATAAAAGCCACCCATGTCGCGGACACAGAAATTGTGTAACTTCTGGTAAATCTGGTGGAACTGGAAGTTATTATAGTCCTCGATAATATCGTCCTGAAGCTGCGCTGCACAGTCAATCGCCCAGCGGTCTAGAGCCAGTAAATCGCCATGATCAACTGCATGTTGCGAGGGATCAAAACCATCGATATTGGAAAGGAAGTAGCGGGCGGTATTGCGAATCCTGCGATAGGACTCACCGGCGCGCTTGAGAATTTCATCCGATACAGTCATCTCGGCACTAAAATCTGCACTGGCAATCCACAGACGCAAAACATCAGCACCCAGCTCATTGATTACCTTCTGTGGCGGAATCACATTGCCGATAGACTTGGACATCTTACGGCCATTCTCATCAACGGTAAATCCATGGGTCAGTACTGCCTTGTAAGGGGCGGTGCCATTGATAGCGATGGCTGTCTTCAGGGATGACTGGAACCAGCCACGATGCTGATCAGAACCCTCGAGATACAGATCGGCCGGATATTGCAGCTCTTCACGAGCGCCAATCACAGAGGCATGGGTCACACCGGAGTCAAACCACACATCCAATGTATCAGTGACTTTTTGATAGTTCTCGGCATCGGCGCCAAGCAATTCAGCTGGGTCAACATCATACCAGGCATCAATGCCAGCATCTTCCACCCGCAGCGCAACCTTTTCGATTAGCGCAGGCGTATCCGGATGAATCTCACCGGTCTGACGATGGACAAACAATGCAATAGGTACACCCCAGGTACGCTGACGAGAAACACACCAATCCGGGCTGCCATCCAGCATACCTTCAATGCGCGCCTCACCCCATTCCGGATGCCAGGCCACATCTTTAACCGCCGCTTTGGCCTTTTCCAGCAGGCCATTTTTATCCATAGAGATAAACCACTGGGGTGTGGCGCGATAAATTAATGGCGTCTTGGTGCGCCAGCAATGGGCATAGCTATGGGTAATTTTGCCGCAGGCCATCAACCTGCCCTGCTCCCGCAGCACCTCAATAATATGATCCTCAACCTTGTACACATGCTCACCGGCAAACAGCTCCACATCATCGCGGAACAGGCCGTTATCCATCACATAGTTAAGGGTGCCAATGCCGTAGCCTTTGGCCACTGTAAAGTCGTCCATGCCGTGGTCTGGTGCTGTATGCACGCAGCCAGTACCAGCATCAGTGGTGACATGATCACCCAGCAACACAGGAATATCGCGCCTGTAGAAAGGGTGGTCAGCAACCAGATTTTCCAGTGCCGCACCCTGACAGCTAGCCAGCACCTGGTAATCTTCAATCTCCAGGCGCTCCATCACAGATTCAAGCAGTGACTGAGCAAAGATCAAACGTACAGGCCCTGCCTCAGTAGCACATTGCACCAAACTGTATTCCAGATCTGCGCCCATGGAGATAGCCTGACTGCTTGGGATAGTCCAGGGCGTTGTGGTCCAGATAAGAACATTGACTGTCCCTTCGCCGGGAAGACCTGTAAATGCTGCGGTGACTTTGTTGAGCTGAGCAGCTTCTGTTACCGGATAGGCAACATCAATGGAGAATGAGGTTTTATCCTGATACTCCACTTCCGCTTCCGCCAGAGCAGAGCCACCGACCACACTCCAGTAAACTGGCTTGTAGCCTTTAACCAAATGGCCATTCTCGGCAATCTTGCCCAGAGCGCGAATAATATCCGCCTCAACACCAAAGTTCATAGTCAGATAAGGCCGCTCCCAATCACCCAGGATACCAATGCGAACAAAATCCTTGCACTGGCCTTCCACCTGCCGCATAGCGTAGTCGCGGCACTTCTGGCGGAAAGTTGAATAATCAACCTTGACCCCTGCCTTGCCCACTTTCTTTTCCACATTGTGTTCAATGGGCAGACCATGACAGTCCCATCCGGGAATATAGGGCGCATCAAAACCACTGATCGTGCGCGACTTAATGACAATATCTTTTAATGTTTTATTGACCGCATGACCCAGATGAATATCACCATTGGCATAGGGAGGGCCATCATGAAGAATATATTTTTCACATCCGGCGCGAGCCTCTCTGATCTGGTGATAGAGATTATTCTCCTGCCATTTTTTGAGAATTCCCGGTTCCCGCTGAGCCAGATTAGCGCGCATCGGGAAATCAGTTTTGGGCAAGTTTAATGTTGCCTTGTAATCAATTGGGTCGCTCATATCAGCCTTTACTTATACTCTCTTGCGAACCTGCAAACCAGGCTCTAATCTGTTTAACATCTCGCTGGATACCTTCGACAAGTTTATCCAGCGTAGTAAATTTTTCTTCGTCGCGAATCTTGGCAACAAACTCAACATCGATCCGCTTACCGTAAAGGTCGCCAGTAAAGTCCAGCAGATGCACTTCCAGTACAGGCTTAACCAGATCACCCACGGTCGGTCGTACACCCACATTGGCAGCGCCTCTATAGGTGCGGCCATCAATATCCACCATAACAGCGTAGACACCAGACAATGGCGCACTGTAGCGGTTAAGCTGCACATTCGCCGTGGGGAAGCCAAGCTCTCGACCCAGCTGCTGACCGTAAACCACACGTCCCTTAATGGAAAAAGGCCGGCCTAATAACTGGCTGGCCCGAGCAAAATCTGCCTGTTGCAAGACCTGTCGCAGCAACGTGCTGCTGACCCGCTCACCCTCAACCTCTAATGTCTCAGTGTCCTGCACAGTGAAACCACAGCCTGCGCCCATCTCTGAGAGCATATTGAAATCACCACTGCGATCACAGCCGAAACGGAAATCATCGCCAACAATCAGATGCCGAGTGCCAAGCCCATCAACTAACACCAACTTCACAAACTCAGTGGCGGTCAACTTGCTCAGCGCAGGGTTAAAGTGCAAGCAGATCACATGGTCCAAACCAAATTCCAACAGCGCCTCGACCTTATCTCGCAATCGCATCAATCTCGCTGGCGCCTTCTCCCCGGAAAAAAACTCCTGGGGCTGGGGCTCAAAAGTCATGGCCACGGCGGGCAAACCAAACTCAGCTGCCCGATCTTTAACCTGCTTGAGAATAGCCTGATGACCCAGGTGCACGCCATCGAATGAACCAATGGTGACCACCGATCGCTTATCGAACGACTGCAGGCTCTGCACATCGCGAATAAAGGTCATTTTGCTAGGTTCTAAAGCCAACGTTATCAGTCTCCGCCCGAAGCCCTGAGTATACCTAGCAAAGCGCCTAAAGGTAAGGGATAGGAGCAGATTGGTAGTGACAAATTAAGTCGCTTTTATGGGCCCGGGAATCTAGTGCCTGGATGAAGTAGCCTTGGCAGGCCCGCGCAAGTCTGCCAGCCGAAATCCAGTGACAAACAAACAGCCAATATAAGCCATAAATCCAGCCCCACAGAGGACTGCAATCTTACCGCTGCGCTGCCACCAAGCCAGTTGCTGCCACAGAGCCGAATTGAGCACATCCAGCTGGCCCGCCACCAACAGCAGTATCACGACCATTAGGGCAACGGACAGTAGCAAACCTGCAAAGAAGCGCCACCAATGGGCAGAGGGGGCATAGATATCCTTCTTGCGCAAATAGACAAACAACAGCAAAGCATTGAGAAAGGCCGAAACAGAGGTGGCTGCCGCCAGCCCCATATGACCAATCTGCCAGTAGTAATGCAGCGGCACTACAAACAGCAGATTCAGCCCCATATTTGACACCATAGCGATAATGCCAATACGCACCGGCGTACGCATATCCTGACGGGCAAAAAAGCCCGGCGCCAACACCTTAATCAACATAAAGGCCACCAGACCCACAGCATAGGCGCGCAAACTCAGGGTCGCCATGGACATATCCCGCGCCGTCATCACATCGCCATAGTAAAACAGCGTCACCAATATTGGCTCCGCCAGCAACACCAGTGCAGCAGCAGCGGGCACGGCAATAATCAATACCATCTTCAATGCCCAATCCAAGGTCTCAGAATAGGCCTGCTTGGAGTCAGCAGCATGGTGCCGGGACAGGTTAGGCAGAATCACAGTGGCAATGGCCACAGCAAAGACCCCCAGGGGCAACTCCGAAAGCCGATCGGAATAATACAGCCAGGACACACTGCCAGTGGGCAGGAAGGTTGCCAACATAGTATCCAGCAATAGATTGATCTGACTGACCGAAACACCAAAGATCGCCGGAGCCATGAGCGCCAGAATCTTGCGCACCCCAGGGTCTTGCCAGTCCACTACTGGCTTTGGCAGCATATGAATGCGATGCAAAAATGGCAGCTGGAAAATCAACTGCACCACACCGGCCATAAATACACCCCAGGCCAAAGCATAGGCCGGCTCATCAAACAGCGGCGCAGCAATCAGCGCCGCAGCAATCAATGTGGCATTGAGCAACAATGGGGTAAAAGCAGGCACTGCAAAACGGTCGTAGCTATTGAGAATACCGCCAGCCACACCAGTCATTGAAATAAACAGCAGATAGGGAAAGGTAATGCGCAGCATATCTGCAGTCGCCGCAAACTTGGCCGGGTCATCAAAAAACCACTTGGGCGCAAAGATCGCCGCCATCATCGGCGAAGCCAGCACAATAATCAGAGTCAGCGCCAACAGACTAACCCCCAATGTGCCAGTAACGCGGTCAATCAGCGCCTTTACCGCAGCCTGACTGCCCTTTTCCCGATACTCCCCAAGAATAGGCACAAAGGCCTGGGCAAATGCCCCCTCAGCAAACAGCCGACGAAAAAAATTGGGGATTTTGAAGGCGACAAAGAACACATCAGCCAGCGCTTCTGCGCCAATTACCCGTGCAAAGATAATATCCCGCGCCAGGCCCATAAACCGCGACAGCATAGTAAAGAAGCTAACCACGCCACTGGAGCGCAGCAGTCCACTATCTTTGGTCTTTTGCTGTTTTGCCGCAGAATCCTGAGTCACCAATAGGGCCTTAATTAGAGGTTACAATGCTGCAGTTTAACCATCGCTGGCAACTTGGCCAAGCTAAACCGGGAATCTATAGATGATAGGCCCCAGAGCAAGGAATGATCAGTTTACCAAGCCTGTGCAAATGACTGTTAATTAGGGCTAAAATTGGGTTGAATATCCTTAAATAACCCTGTATATTTCCGCGCCTTCAGTGGGACCCTTTGAAAGGAGAAATTTCAGGTGGCCAATACAGTACAAGCAAAGAAACGCGCACGCCAAAACGAGAAACGCCGTCAGCATAATGCCAGCCTGCGCTCTATGGTTCGCACTTATTTAAAGAAAGTGGACGCAGCACTTGAGTCAGGCGATCACGCCGCATCTCAAGCAGCATATGATGCAGCCGTTCCAGTTATCGACCGCATGGCGGACAAAGGCATTATTCACAAGAATAAAGCTGCTCGTCACAAGAGCCGTTTGAATACTAAAGTTAAAGCTCTGGCTGCCTAAGGCCTCCTCGTGAGAATTGTCTTAGTAACAGTCTAGGTGTAAAAAAACCGGCTTTTGCCGGTTTTTTTGTGCCTGGTGAAAACACCAGATTTTCACAGTCAAGTCATCCTGCAACCAAAACCCTACACGGGGCATGCTAAACGAAGTGAAGGATCTCTAACTCAGGCTGTAACATGCTCCGCAATAAACTGCTGCACAGCGTCCTGATCATTATCTAGTACAGTAAACTGCTCTTCACGCTCAAACAGATTAGCCATATGGGGCGGTAACTCTGGATCCTGGGGATAACCAGCCTGCTTCACGGCATCCGGGAATTTAGCCGGATGGGCTGTGGCCAAGGTAATCATAGGGGTTTCCACATTGCTGCGGCACTGGCGGGCAGCTTCCAAGCCAATAGCCGTATGCGGATCTAGCAGATAATCACAGTCGGCATAGGTATCGCGAATAATCCCAACCATGCCCTCGTCGTCACAGCGATAGCTGGAAAATAGCTCCCGGGCCTGAGTTAAGGCACTGTCACTCAGATCCATATGACCGGCTTTGGCATCAGCCATTAAACCTGCAATAGCAGTACCATCGCGATCATAGAGATCAAACAGCAAGCGCTCAAAATTGCTTGAGATCATAATATCCATGCTGGGTGCCAGACTCTGCTCCAAGGGACGAGTGCTGTGATCATTGTCGCTAATACAGCGATGCAAAATATCATTCTGGTTGGTGGCAATCACCAGCTGCTCAATTGGCAGACCCATTTTATGGGCCAGATAGCCAGCAAAAATATCGCCAAAGTTGCCCGTAGGCACCGAGAAAGAAACCTTGCGCGCCGGGCCACCCAAAGACAGGGCCGCCCAAAAATAATACACAATCTGAGCCATAATTCGCGCCCAGTTAATGGAGTTCACTGCCACCAGCTGGCGGCCATCGGGCAAAAAGGACTGATCAGCAAAACTCGCTTTGACCATATTCTGACAATCATCAAAATTGCCATGCAATGCAATATTATGAATATTGTCCGCCATCACCGTCGTCATCTGCCGACGCTGAACATCAGACACTCGATTGTGGGGATGAAGAATAAAAATATCTATATTGCTGCAGCGGCGGCAGCCTTCAATAGCCGCAGAGCCGGTATCACCAGAGGTCGCACCCATAATCACAACTTTCTGGTTACGTTTTTCCAGCGTGTAATCCAGCAGGTTACCCAAAAATTGCAGGGCAAAATCCTTAAACGCCAAGGTCGGACCATGGAACAACTCCATTATCCATTCGTTGTGACCAGTCTGTACCAGAGGAGCAATGCCACTGTGGCGGAATGTAGAATAGGAATCATCAATCAGCTTTTTAAGATCCTTCTCAGGCATGGCATCAGCGACAAATGGTGTCATCACCTTCAATGCCAAATCCTGATAAGACAGGCCAGCCCAAGAGGCGATCTCCTGCTGAGTAAACTGCGGTATCTGCTCGGGAACAAACAGTCCACCATCAGGCGCCAGCCCGGTGAGAATAACGTCTTCAAAACTTTTCGGCTCTACTCCGCCGCGGGTACTCACAAATCTCATTTACTGATCCAAATGTTCGACACGGATAAAGCTCACATTACCGCGCACTGTTTCAAGTTGTTCAATATTCTCAACCGCAGCATCCAGCAATTTTTCTCTGGTGACATTAGTGAGGATAATCACATTGACATAGTCCTCACCTGCAGGCTGCTCTCGCTGGATAATCGCCTCAATACTGATACCAGCGTCGGCCATTATCTTGGTGATATCAGACAGCACCCCAGGTTTATCCAATGCCGCAAAGCGGATATAAAAACTGGTATCAATGTCTTCAATCGCCATAATTGTCTGCTGCTGCAGGGACGCACTGTTGCAGCCCAGTGCAGGCACCCAGCTGTCGGCAGCTGAACCCATAGTTCGGGCCACATCGACAATATCGGCGATCACAGAGGATGCCGTAGGCTCGGAACCGGCTCCAGGACCATAATAAAGTGTAGTACCAACAGCATCGGCATTGACCATCACCGCATTGGATACATCATTAACACCGGCAATCAGGCAGCTCTCAGGCACCAATGTGGGATGCACTCGCAACTCCACACCGTTTTCAGTTTGCCTAGTAATACCCAGATGCTTGATGGCGTAGCCCAGTTCACGGGCATAACCCACATCCTGAGGCTCCAGCTTGGTAATGCCATCAGTAAAAATACCATCCAGATTCAAGGGCATAGCAAACGCCAGAGATGCCATAATCACCAACTTGTGGGCAGCATCTATACCTTCCACATCAAAAGTAGGATCGGCTTCGGCATAGCCTTTTTCCTGAGCTTCGGTCAGCACATCGGCAAATTCCCGGCCCTTGCTGTCCATCTCCGAAAGAATAAAGTTGGTAGTACCATTGATAATACCGGCCAGCCAGTTAATCCGGTTCGCAGCCAGACCTTCACGCAGCGCCTTGATAATTGGAATACCACCAGCCACAGCAGCTTCATAGGCCACTATCAGACCGCGGGACTCGGCAGCCGCAAAAATCTCCATACCATGCATGGCAATCAAGGCTTTGTTTGCCGTTACCACATGTTTGCCATTTTCCAGTGCCAGCATAACCAGCTCAAAAGCGACATCCGTACCACCAATAAGCTCGACAACAATATCGATATCGGGATTTCTTGCCACATCGAAAATATCCCTACTGACGTCTGTGTCAGCAGTATCACAGTTGGGATTATCGCGGCGGGCACCAACCTGCGAAATCACAATATCGCAATTGGCCCTTGAGTTAATCTGTTTTGAATTGCGGTTTAAGACGTTATAGACGCCGGCACCAACTGTGCCTAATCCGCAGATGCCGATATTTACCGATCGCACCTAATTTCCTCGAGCTGATTAAAGATTGAGGCGGTGCACTCAGGCACCGCCCAATGTTGAAGAGCCACAGTGTATTCACTGCACAGACCCTGTCAATCCTGCAATTTTATACTATTGCAGAAAATATTCAGGGTTATTTTTAACTCTATTGATTAGTTGCCAGATTCAGTCAGCCCCAGCATTTGGGCAAAGGACGCTGCAGGCTGATATCCAGGTACTAATGTACCATCCATCAGAACAATGGCAGGGGTGCCAGTCACGCCGATACGCTGACCCAGGGCGAAATGTTCAGCCACAGGATTGTCAGCACAGACCTTATTGGCAACAGCTTCACGATTTTTAATTCTGGTCAGAGTTTCCTGCTGATCTTTAGCACACCAGGCAGTGGCGATCTTGCTATAGGACTCTGATGGAATACCAGCTCTCGGATAAGCCAGATAACGAACTTCAATGCCCATGGCATTTAACTGGGGAACCTCTTGATGCAGCTTGCGGCAATAGCCACAGTCCACATCGGTAAATACATTCATAATCGCTTTGGTCGCACCCTGAGGCTTGAAGATAATCATATCTTCAGTTGTCCTGGTGGCGAAAATTGTCTTTCGCTCTTCGCTTAAACGTATATCGCGGATACTGACAAATTGTCCCGGCTCGACCATATACAGGTTGCCGTCAAAGAAATGTTTGCCATCGGCAGAGACATAGAGCAAAGGCCCACCCTGTACCTGCACCTCATAAAACCCCGCCAAATGGCTCTCAGCCACTACTTTGTAATCCAGATCATCCCGTGCCGACTTTAGTTGGGCCACAATCAAATCATTCACTGCAGCTGGCACTGCGGCAACTGCTGGCAGGGCCAAAGAGAAAATAACGCCCACAGCAGCAATAACATTAACAACAGCTTTTTTGATCAACACAATAAAGGTCCTGAGAAAATTAATTAAAGGATTGGAGTATTTTGAATGAAGGTGGTTCCAATGCCGGCAAAGTGGCGACAGCATCAGAGCAGCCTGTCGACTGCTCTGCGCCAAGACATCGCTAGACCGCTTCTTCGCCAGTCTCGCCGGTGCGAATGCGAATAACCTCATCAAGAGAGGATATAAATATTTTGCCGTCGCCAATCTTGCCGGTTGCGGCAGACTTGGTAACAGCCTCGACCACGTTATCAACCATATCCTGGGAAACAGCGATCTCAAGCTTAATTTTAGGCAGAAAATCCACAACATATTCTGCGCCTCGGTAGAGCTCAGTATGGCCCTTCTGGCGACCAAAACCCTTCACTTCGGTAACAGTTATACCCTGCACACCAATATCAGCAAGAGCTTCACGCACATCGTCAAGTTTAAACGGTTTAATAACAGCAGTAATCAGTTTCATAATTCTCAATCTTCTTAGTGGCTACGTAGTTAAAGTGTTGCCCATAAAGATACCTGTTTCTATCTAAAATTGCATCTGTCCCGACAAACCGCAGATTAAAATCCTGGTCACAGGGTTTTAAAAGCAAAAAAAACGGGGCCCAGAGGGCCCCGCTATACTTACTGCGAAAAGATTTTATATTGTCGAAGAGGTATTAAGCCTTAGAGCTAACAAACTCAGGATAGGCTTCCATACCACATTCTGCGATATCAACCCCGGCGAACTCTTCTTCTTCAGAGACTCGAAGACCCATAATAGCTTTCAAGATACCCCAGGCAACCAGGCTAGCACCAAACACCCATACAAAGATGGTTGCAGCACCAATCAGCTGGCCAGAGAAAGAAGAACCTTCGTTAGTCAGAGGCACTAACAGCAGACCCAGCAGACCAACTACACCGTGGACAGAGATAGCACCGACGGGATCATCAATCTTCATTTTGTCCAGAGCCAGGATGCTGAATACAACCAGGATACCACCAGCAGCACCAAACAGAGTCGCCTCAAGTGCAGTTGGAGTAGAAGGCTCAGCAGTAATAGCAACCAGACCAGCCAGAGCGCCATTCAGCGTCATAGTCAGATCAGCCTTGCCAAACAGTACCTTGGCAACCAGCAGAGCAGCAATCAGACCACCAGCGGCAGCAGCATTAGTGTTCATAAACACAACAGCTACAGCGTTAGCACTTTCAACGGAAGCTGTAGCCAGTACAGAACCACCGTTAAAGCCGAACCAACCCAGCCACAGGATAAAGGTACCCAGGGTAGCCATAGGCAGGTTAGCACCAGGAATCGCATTCACTTCACCGTTAGGGCCATACTTGCCTTTACGAGCGCCAAGCAGCAGCACACCAGCAAGAGCAGCAGAAGCGCCAGCCATGTGAACAATACCGGAACCAGCAAAGTCAGAGAAACCGAGGTCACCCAGAGTGTACATACCGAATACAGAAGCTCCACCCCAAGTCCAGGCGCCTTCCATTGGGTAGATAAAGCCAGTCATAACGACAGCAAAGGCCAGGAAAGCCCATAGCTTCATGCGCTCAGCAACAGCACCAGAAACAATAGACATTGCAGTAGCAACGAATACAACCTGAAAGTAGAAGTCAGCAGATGGAGCATAGGTAGCTGGTTCTTCAGCCCCAGTAGCGCCGTCACCAGTAATGCTGCTCAGGAAAATGTCGCCACCGTACATCACCGCGTAACCACAAACCATGTACATGGTGCAGGCAACAGCAAACAGCGCAATATTTTTGGTCAGAATTTCAGTGGTGTTCTTAGCGCGAACTAAACCAGCTTCGAGCATGGCAAAACCAGCTGCCATCCACATAACCAGCGCGCCGCACATCAAGAAATAGAATGTGTCCAGCGCATACTGTAATTGGAAAATATCAGTCATCGTTTAATCCTCGTCCTATACCGCTTCAGCGCCGGTTTCACCGGTGCGAATGCGAATAACATCTTCAAGAGTGGAAATGAAAATCTTGCCATCACCGATTTTCCCCGTTTGAGCTGCATTGGTAATCGCTTCAACAGCACTGTCTACCATCTCGTCCGCCAGCGCGATTTCTAACTTAACCTTGGGCAGAAAATCCACAACATATTCAGCGCCGCGATACAGCTCTGTGTGGCCTTTCTGACGACCAAAGCCTTTAACTTCAGTTACAGTTACTCCAGCAACACCCAGGTCACCAAGAGCCTCTCTCACTTCATCAAGCTTGAAAGGTTTTACAATTGCAGTTATCAATTTCATAACGTGTCTCCATGGGGTGGCCGTAGCCACCCAGATTTAATTGCAAGATAATGGGGTCAATTACATAGACTTGGTAATGCTGAAGGTAAAATTTGAGCTACAAGAGCTATCGTCACCGCCAAAGCAGTCAGCTGTATCCAGATCGGTATCTGTGTAAGTCAGACCAAACTCTAAACCAGCAGCTTCAGTACTCAGAGAAAGCGACCAGTCGATGTAGTCTTCAGTGCCAAACGTTGCGTTATCTTCGATTGAGTTATCAGCAATATGGAAGCTCAGGCTGTAGTCTTCGCTAAGAGCAAAGCCATAATCAAAGGCAATCATAGTCATTTCGCCAGAACCGCCGAAGTAATCATCTGAGTAGGCAAAACCAATAGAAGCGTCTCCAAATGAGTAGCTACCGTAAACCTCTTCAAAATCCAGATCGCCAGACGCCTCATTGGGGTAGCCATAGTAAAGGTAACCGATATCGAAAGACCCTGCTGCATAGCCGATGTAGTAATCAAGCTCGATTCCCTCACCCCAAGAGGCGATAGTCGATCCCCAGGTGCCGATGTACAGGCCGCTGTCAAAAGCAACATCTAATCCACCAGACAATGCTTCGCCAGTGCTTTGATCAAGACCGCGGAAAAAGTAATCAGAGGCTACAGTCACGTTGCCAGATACTTCAGCAGCGATTGCACTAGCGCCAGACATCATAGTTGCAGCAAAAATTGCAGTTTTTAAAGCTTTCATAGGTACATCTCCCAAGACGTAAAGTTAAAAATAAAAAGTTGATTTAGTAGCACAAGGCTATTTTTTTGATGTTTCGCTTATCGGAAATGCATTTAGCGTGCCAACTTTAAATCACCGAAAAATAGAGGCTATTTCCAAGATAAAACCGATAAATTGAACCAAAATGGTGCATTAATTTAATAGTGCCCAAACCGGTGCGCACCAATTTGGACTAATGTGACCCATACTGTGATTGGAGCAAAAAGATTTGTTAAAGTAGCGGACACAAGCAATATTGCAGGTAGAGCCCAACCATGAACCCAGAAGATTTTCACAAGCAAGTATGGCAACAACTCAACCAGACCTTTGCTGGCGCGCAAACTATTGGCGACGAAGTGCAGAACCATCTTCGCAGTGCCATGATGAGTACCTTTAGCCGGCTCGATCTGGTCACCAGAGAAGAATTCGATGCCCAGCGTGCAGTATTAATGCGCTCAAGGGAGAAAATCGAAATATTAGAGCGGCAACTAGCCGAGCTAGAGGCCGCAATCTCAAACAAATAACATAAGCGACAGATTCAGCTGTCTGCACGAGAGACACCCAGTTCGTGGCAAGGAAAAATCGCCCGCATAAAAAGGACAATATGCGATGTCACTGGCAACTGTTCAAACCCGAGCCAAGCTTGGTATACAGGCTCCCTCAGTTTCAGTTGAAGCCCATCTCTCAAATGGCCTTCCCTCTTTCCATATAGTGGGTCTGCCAGAAACTGCCGTCAAAGAAAGCAAAGACCGCGTGCGCAGCGCCATTATCAACTCCCACTTTGAATTCCCCCCGCGCCGAATCACCATCAACCTGGCACCAGCCGAACTACCCAAAGAAGGCAGCCGCTTTGACCTAGCCATCGCTATTGGCATACTCGCCGCCTCCAATCAAATACCCAGCGAACTGCTAGACCAGTATGAATTTATCGGCGAACTAGCATTGTCAGCAGAGCTGCGCCCAGTCGAAGCCGTACTACCCTCTGCTCTAAGCTGCGCTGCCAGCGGCAAACAGCTTATTATCAGCCAAGGCAATGCCGACGAAGCTGCATTGGTAGACTCCTTAACCGTACTGCCAGCCAAGCATCTGCTGGAAGTCTCCGCCCATTTACACCAGCGAGAAACTATTACAGCCTGGCAAAGGGTCAGCATTGAGTCCCAGCAAACTACACCTCAACTCCAGGATGTTATCGGCCAGCAAGATGCCAAGCGCGCACTGGAGATTGCCGCCGCTGGTGGCCATCATTTATTGTTCTATGGACCCCCGGGAACAGGTAAAACTCTGTTACCCAGCTGTCCGCCCGGATTACTGCCACCACTCAGCAACCTGGAAGCCCTCGACGTCGCCTCCATCCATTCAGTGGCAGGAAAAGCTCAGGGACAATACTGCCAAGACCGCCCCTTCAGAGCAC
>JABJOY010000013.1 GCA_018664075.1 Porticoccaceae bacterium
AGTCACTGATTTGCATGGCAATCAGTATCGTCGTGGGTCCGGTGCCAGCGGCGCCGAATCAGGGGATATTATCGAAGGCGAGTCCTGGGACAACAGTGAGGGTATTGATCGCCCTGATCGCAAAAAATAACGATTTACTATAAAAAAACTCATCTCTGCCCTTGAAAAAGGATTTGTTCGTCACCATCTACCCTCTAGCGTTGCGAAGGGCATCTCGCAACTACTGTCGAATATTGCAGATTGATTAATTGGAGATAAAAACTATGAAAATTCGCCCCTTACATGATCGAGTGATTGTGCGTCGCGAGGAAGAGGAACAAAAAACTGCAGGTGGGATTTTATTGCCCGGTTCTGCACAGGAACAGCCTAATCAGGGTGAAGTGGTCGCTGTGGGTAGTGGTCGTATTTTGGACAATGGCGATGTGCGCCCAATTGACGTAAAAGTTGGCGACACCGTTGTATTTGGCCAGTACGCTGGCAATGACAAAATTGATGTCGATGGCGAAGAACTGATTATTCTCAGCGAAGGCGATATTAAGGCCGTAGTTGAGGCATAAGCCTAATCGTAAATAAATTGTTAAGTGAATTTTTGTAACTGAATTCAGGAAGGAAAAGAATCATGGCAGCTAAAGAAGTTAAATTCGGCGACAGCGCTCGCCAGGGCATGTTGGAAGGCGTAAACGTTCTGGCCAACGCCGTAAAAGTAACCCTGGGGCCCAAAGGCCGCAATGTAGTACTAGACAAGTCATTTGGTGCCCCAACAGTCACCAAAGATGGTGTATCCGTAGCCAAAGAGATCGAACTGAAAGACAAGTTCGAAAATATGGGTGCACAGATGGTTAAAGAAGTGGCTTCAAAAGCCTCTGACGATGCCGGTGATGGTACCACCACTGCAACAGTTCTGGCCCAGACTATTGTTAACGAAGGCTTGAAGTCTGTTGCCGCTGGTATGAACCCCATGGATCTCAAGCGTGGTATCGACAAAGCTGTGCAAGCCGCGGTTGCTGAAATCGCAGCTATCGCCAAGCCCTGTGCCGACAGCAAAGAGATTGCTCAGGTAGGTACTATCTCCGCCAACAGCGATGCCCATGTGGGCGATATTATTGCCGAAGCTATGGGCAAAGTCGGCAAAGAAGGCGTTATCACTGTAGAAGAAGGCACTGGCCTGGAAAATGAACTGGATATCGTTGAAGGTATGCAGTTTGACCGCGGTTACCTGTCTCCCTACTTCATCAACAACCAAGAGAGCATGAGCACTGATCAAGAGAGCCCATTGATTCTGTTGGCGGACAAGAAAATCTCTAATATCCGCGAGTTGCTGCCACTGCTGGAAGCTGTTGCTAAAGCTGGCAAGCCACTGCTGATTATCGCCGAAGATGTTGAAGGCGAAGCGCTGGCTACTCTGGTGGTTAACAACCTGCGCGGCATTGTTAAAGTTGCGGCCTGTAAAGCGCCTGGCTTTGGCGATCGTCGCAAGGCGATGCTGGAAGATATTGCTATCCTGACTGGCGGCACTGTGATCAGTGAAGAGGTTGGTCTGGATCTGGAAAGTGCCACTATCGAACATCTGGGTACTGCCAAGCGTGTGAGCATGACCAAAGAGGCCACTACTCTGGTTGATGGTGCTGGTGAAGCTGCGGCTATCGAAGCTCGAGTAAATCAGATTCGCGCCCAGATCGAAGATACCAGCTCAGATTACGATCGCGAAAAACTGCAAGAGCGCGTTGCCAAACTGGCTGGCGGTGTTGCGGTGATAAAGGTTGGTGCAACCACTGAAATCGAAATGAAAGAGAAAAAAGCCCGTGTTGAAGATGCTCTGCATGCAACTCGCGCTGCGGTTGAAGAAGGTGTTGTACCCGGGGGTGGTGTTGCTCTGATCCGTGTGCTGCAGACTATTGAATCTGTTGTTGGCGATAACGACGATCAGACTGTAGGTGTGGGCATTGCCCGTCGTGCTATGGAAGCGCCTCTGCGCCAGATCGTTGAAAATGCCGGTGAAGAAGGTTCAGTTGTTGTGGACAAGGTAAAGCAGGGCAAAGGCAACTTTGGCTACAACGCCGGTTCTGGCGAATATGGTGATATGATCGAGATGGGTATTCTGGATCCAGCCAAAGTAACTCGCACAGCACTTCAGGCAGCGGCTTCAATCGCTGGCCTGATGATCACCACAGAAGCTATGGTTTCTGATGCAGCTGATGAAGGCGGCGCTCCGGCGATGCCAGATATGGGCGGCATGGGTGGCATGGGCGGCATGGGCGGTATGATGTAAGCTCTGTTCCTCAAAGCACTGAGAAGTACGAAAAAGCCCTGCAATAATAGTTGCGGGGCTTTTTTTGCCCTTTAAAAACAAAAAAATGACTCTGTGGGCCCCGTGGATGTTGCTATTTGCTGTGGTTTGCAGAACAATTGGCTCGGTATAAGAACACACCCACAAGGGTTAAAAACACAAAGAGGAGTTGTCATGACTGTTGAATTTATTAATTTCCTGTTCCGCTGGGGCCATGTGCTGTTCGGAATCGTCTGGATCGGTATGCTGTACTACTTTAATTTTGTTCAGGGCGGCTACTTCAAGCAAGCCTCTGCCGAAGGTCTGGCTGATGCAAAAGCCAAGTTGGCACCAAGTGCCCTCTGGTGGTTCCGCTGGGGTGCAATGTTTACCTTTATCACTGGTCTCTACCTGTTGCACAGCATCTCTAATGTACTGAACAACTACATTATTGTCGGTGCTGCCATGGGTACATTGATGGCTGCCAATGTTTGGATGGTTATCTGGCCTGCACAACGCATTGCTCTGGGTATTGAAGAAGGTGGCGACAAAGCTGCTGCCGCTGCCAAAGCACTGCTGGCCTCGCGTACTAACACCCTGTTCTCTGCGCCCATGCTCTTCGGCATGCTGGCTGGCCCTCATTATGGCCAGTATGGCTCTGACGTAGGAGGCACTGGTTTGACTGTTATGCTGGTTATTGTGCTGGCTCTCGAGTTGAATGGTCTGAAAGGCAAACAGGGCCCAATGACTACCGTAAATGGCGTGATTGGTTCAAGCCTGGTACTGACTGCTGTAATGGTTGCTGCATTAAATATGCTGTAAACCAACCCGGTTGTTAAGAAAACCAGCGCCATGGCGCTGGTTTTTTTTTGCCTTATTTTATTGGCTTTTTTATCACAGCCTTTTTCAACTCCGGGAATATAGGCGTATAATCTGGGCCTTGTCTAAACAGTACTTCTAAATGGGTTAAAAGGGACATTATGGTTAATAAACGCGTAAATCCCATTGTCGCCGAGCGCGATGACATGATTGGCCGCTCCATTCCAGATTCGCGAGGTGATAAGCCAGCTTCCGGTGGTGGGTCCTCAAATGGTCGTTCTTCAGCTGCTGACGCCGGGATACCAGTACTGTGGAAGTCTATGATCCTGATTGCTTTTTTGGGGCTGGCAGGTGCTGGTGGTTTCGGCTGGCTGCAGTATCAAGCACTGGCGGGCAAGCACAATAGCCTGCAGGAGCGCTTTAATAATCTCGAGTCTCGCCTGAGCAGCACAGACGAATCCGTGACCCAGTCCGGCGCCGCTATGCAGCTAAATATCAGTAAGCAGGGTGATGAGCTTAAAAAGCACTGGAGTGAAATCCGCAAGCTCTGGGGTGTGACCAATGATATTAACAAGGGCAAAATTGAGAAAAACAAAAAAGATATCTCATTTTTGGCCAGCAAGCGGAGTGACCTGGAGACCATGATCGCCAGAGATAGCAAGAGCCTTAGTGCTCTAAGCGCCAACTATCTGGGCGTCAGCGCGGATGTGGATGCGGTCAATGAAAGTCTGGGCAACCAGGCCGATGGTCTCAACCGCCTGCAGGCATCAC
>JABJOY010000067.1 GCA_018664075.1 Porticoccaceae bacterium
AACAAGTGCTGCTAAAGCGCTTGGCGTCAGCAGAAAAACCTTGTCATGCATTATTAATGGCAAAGCGGGAATCAGCCCCGAGATGGCCGTGCGGCTCTCAATTGCCTTTAACACCTCATCAGAGAGCTGGGTAAATCAACAAGCTCAATATGATCTTTGGCAAGCGGAACAACACCGTCACGAGCTTAAGGTAACGCCACTTTCTGCTGTATAGTTTCTATCCGTTTTAATCCTGCTACCAACAACTGCAACAAACCCATCATAAAACTCACGAACTGTGCTTTATTGCCAATTCTGTCAAATCTGAAATTATTACCGAAATCATTGCTTGGAACCCATTACTGCAGTCGCGAACCCCACCAAAAATAACCCCAAAACCCCTATAAAAATTAACCACTTACGCGTATAATCCGCGGCCTCTCAATCCGGGGTCTAAACACCCCAAGCCACAGGTAAATTAATGTCATCCGCTGACTTCGAATCACTGGGTCTTTCCGCCCCCGTCCTCAAAGCCGTAAAACAACTTGGTTACGAGCAACCCTCTCCTGTTCAAGCGCAGAGCATTCCTATTCTGCTGGAGGGCAAAAACCTACTGGGTACTGCCCAGACTGGTACAGGCAAGACTGCCGCGTTTGCACTGCCGTTTTTAAGCAAGATAGACGAGAAGCAGCGTTCGCCGCAGATTCTGGTGCTGACGCCTACCCGTGAGCTGGCCATTCAGGTGGCTGAGGCCTTCCAAAGCTATGCCAAACATATGAAAGGCTTCAATGTTTTACCTATTTACGGTGGTGCCGATATTGGTGGCCAGCTGCGCAGTTTAAAACGCGGTGTGCAGGTGGTGGTGGGCACGCCTGGCCGCATGCTCGATCATTTGCGTCGTCGCAGCTTGGACCTTAGCCAAATCAAAGGCCTGATTCTTGATGAAGCCGATGAAATGCTGCGTATGGGCTTTATTGACGATGTTGAAACCATCCTGGCCCAGACGCCACCAGAATGTCAGCGCGCACTGTTTTCGGCCACCATGCCGCCGACTATTCGCCGTGTTGCCGAGAAGTACCTGGGCGACGCAGAGCGAGTTAATATTGAAGCCAAAACCAAAACCGTTGAGCGTATTGAACAGCAATATGTCACGGTAAAAGCTCACCAAAAGATGGATGCTCTGACTCGCGTTCTGGAAGTTGAGTCGTTTGATGGCATGATTATTTTTGTGCGCACCAAGTCATCTACTGTGGATATTGCCGAGCGCTTGGAAGCTCGTGGCTTTTCTTCTGCCGCACTAAATGGTGATCTTAGCCAGGCACTGCGGGAGCGCACCATCAACCGCCTGAAAAAAGGCCAGATCGATGTGGTTGTGGCAACAGATGTTGCTGCCCGTGGTTTGGATGTTGAGCGTATCAGCCATGTGATCAACTTTGATATCCCTTACGACAACGAGTCCTATGTTCACCGTATCGGTCGAACCGGTCGCGCTGGTCGTGACGGTAAGGCGATTTTGTTTATTACTCCCAAGGAAACTCGCTTGCTGCGTTCGATTGAAAAGTCGACTCGCCAGACCATTTCTCCACTGACGATGCCCAGCAATGAGCAGGTCAGTGACCAGCGTATTATGCAGTTTACCAATCAGCTGGTTAAAACACTGGAAACCCCCCGTCTGGATAAATTCCGCGATTTGATCACCAAGTTTGCGGCCGAGAATGAGCTGGATATGGCAGATATTGCTGCGGCTCTGACCTACGAGAACCAGAAAGAGCGCCCGTTATTCCCCAAGCTGGATAATATTGTTGCCCCTCGTGAAAACAACCGTGACCGCGACAATGGTCGTGATCGCAATCGTGATCGAGCAGAAAAGCGCGACCGCAAAGATAACCGACGTGAAGACAACCGCCGGGAAGAGCGTCCCAAGCGCGAGCCCCGGGTTCGCGATGAGGGTGGTGAAGATGTGGCTATGGTCACTTACCGCATGGAAGTGGGTAATAACGATGGCATCACCCCTTCCAATATTGTTGGTGCCATTGCCAATGAAGCGGATATCAGCAGCCGTTATATAGGCTCAATCAAACTGCATGACGATTACAGCACTGTCGACCTGCCGGAAGGTATGCCCGATGAATTGCTCAATCATTTAAAGAAAGTGCGTGTCTGTGCCAAGCCCATGCGCATAAGCGTTTACAACCCTAATACGGCGCCTGCTGGCGGTTCCTCTGAACAGAAAGAACCACGACAGCCCAGAATGAAAAAAACTATCAGCCGCGATGTGGATCAAAAGCGCACTGCTGATACACAAAAGCCAGCCAAGAAAAGAGATTTTGGCAAGAAGAAACCTGCGGGCGGAAAATTTGCTAAAGACTCTGGCGAAGGCAGAACTTTTAAAGGCAAGAAGTCCTTTGGGGATAAAAAGCCTGTCGATGGTAGCGGCCCGTTAAAAAAGAAGAAGACCTATACCAAGAAGCCCAAAAAAGCGAAAAGCTAGTTTTTGCTAATCAACTGATCAATCGCGGCTAGATAGTTAATCATAGCCGCGCTCTGTTTCTTATCTGCAGCCTGCTGCTTAAAAAACTCCTCTGCCATGGGTGCAATGCTGCAGTTATCGGGCAGTGGTGATTCTGCTGCAATCATCTGCTGCATGCGCGGCAAAAATACAAACTGCAACCATTGGTTAAACGACAGTTTGTCTACGGCAAAGGGCTCTGTGCTGTCCAGCGCCTGCGGTATTTGGCTCTGCTGTTGCCACAGGCCCATTAGTCGCAGCTGCTGATCCACCGTTTCAAGCAGACTGGCTAGTTGCTGATAAACCTCAGCGGCCATCAACCTATCTCACGCCTAAATGGCGGCAGTGCATTTAACAGCTGGCCGCCGTAGCGTTTGGTGATCAGGCGTTTATCCAGAATAGACACAGTGCCTGTATCGCTTTCGGTGCGCAGCAGTCGACCACAGGCCTGTATCAGCCGCAGGGAGGCAATGGGCAGGGAAATATCAAAAAAGGAGTTGCCGCCATTATCTTCAATCCATTCTGCCAATGCTTCTTGCAATGGGTCATCGGGCACGGCAAAGGGCAGCTTGGCAATCACCACATGCTTGCAATAGTCGCCAGGCAAATCCACTCCTTCGGCAAAGCTGGCCAGACCCATCAGGACACTAGTGCGGCCCTGGTCAATGCGTTCTTTGTGCAGGCGCACCATTTCACGATTGGAGTACTGGCCCTGAATCAGGATCAGCTTATGCAAATCCCGCGACAGCTCGTCGTACACCTGTTCCATTTGCCGCTTGGAGGAAAACAGCAGCAAGGTACCGGCCCTGTCTTCGACCATGGATTCAAAATGATCAACAATATAGCGACTGTGTTCTTCTACACTATTGCCTTCAACTGCATCGCTGGGCACCCGCAGTGTGGCCGCTTCGGCATAGTTAAAGGCTCCGGCTACGGAGAGATAGCTGGCGCTGTTGGGCATGCCGGTCTCCCGCTGTAAGCTGTTAAAATTGCCCAGGGAGCGCAATGTGGCTGAGGTCACCACGGCGGCATAGCAACTGCCCCACAGCTGTTGGCGAAGTATCTCTGCGGCCTGAATAGGGCTGGCATTGATGCTGATATCCATATTGCCACCGCCTCCTTCATCCAGTCGCAACCAGCAGGCCATGGGCATTTCATTTTGCTGCAGTTCTTTATGCAGCCTGTCCCACAGGGCTAAAAGCTTTTCTGCCCGACCCAGCCAGTTGCCTGCCTGCTGATAAAACAGCTCAATATCTGGCAGCGGCACTTGGTAGTTTTTATCACTCAGAGCTTCGCTCAATGTGTCTTCCAACACTTCTAGGCGCCCCATCCAGCCGCTGGTACTTTTGGTGATTTGCGCGGCCAGGTCGCGAATCGCTTCGCCGACATCACCATGGGCAAATCGATAGCGGCTTTCGATATGGTCAGATTTATCTACATATTGCTTGAGCAATGGATAGGTCATGGATAGCAGTTCGGTAATTTTTCCGGCTTCTTTTTCAATTCGCGGCAGCTGATCTGCGAGTGCAGTATCCTGAGCAAAAATAGGAGTCTGGCCTTTAATCTGCTTGGGCAGTCTCTCCAGCCAGCTCAATGTGCTGTTGATGCGGCATTCGGCACCAAAGTGACGCACGGCAGTGTCCCCCAGGCGATGGCCTTCGTCGAAGATATAGATGCAGTCTTCAGGCGCGGGCAGAATGGCACCGCCACCCAGTGCCAGATCGGCCATAACCAAATCATGGTTGGCCACAATCACTTCGCTTTCGTCGAGATTATTGCGCGCATTAAAAAACGGACATTGGTTAACAAAGCGACAGCGACGGCCAGTGCATTGGCGACGATCCACGGTAAGGGCGCGCCATTCTATATCTTTGATACGGGTTTCCCAGGAGTCCCGCTCCCCGTCCCAGGTGCCATCTTCCAGGGCCAATGACATCTCGCGATAGAGCTCTTCGGTCTCTGCATTGGGGTTGAACTGCTGTTCGTCTTCAAACAAAAACAGGCCGGCATCTTTGGATTTTACCGAGTCGATTATCTGTTCCATGCGCAGATTGCAGGCATAGCGGCCGCGGCCTTTGACCAGGGCACAGCTAAAGTCCCAGCCACAGGTTTCCATTAGCTCGGGCAGGTCTTTGTGAATAAGTTGTTCTTGCAGGGCGATGGTGCCTGTGGCTACCACTACGGTCTTTTTTAATGCTCTGGCGATGGGCAGTGCCGCCATCAGATAGCCGACGGTTTTACCTGTGCCTGTGCCCGCTTCAATCACAGCCAGGCGCTTGTCGGCATCATCGTCGCTAAGGGCATTGGCTATGGCGCCAATCATCTGCTTTTGCCCTAGTCTTGGGCTCAGCTCTCTCGCTTTAAGGAATTGTCGGTAGCCTTGTTGAATAATGTCCATGACGTCTGCGTCTAACAAATATTAGCTTCCCTGAGTTTTAGGCTGTGAATTGGCCAATTGTAAATCGGAAAGTAGCGCCAACTGATTGGCCACTGGTGCAGCATAGCTATCAATGGCTATCTGTCGGTAGAGGCCGGGTATTGTTCCTATATGTGAATCAAACTGTATCTGTGCTTCTAACCAGTTTTCATCTGGCCATTGTGCTCTCAGACTCGCCACTGTTTCACTGTCTCTGTTGCCCCCCATTTCCCAGGCAATAATATTGCTGGGGAACAGCTGGTAATGACCAATAATCTGGCGGTCTATCTCTGCTGCCAGATCATCCGCATTGTCAAAGCCGCCGACAATCCGGTCACCAAAGTTAACCTGGATGCGACCTTTTTGGCCCACCAGCCCTTTGACTATGGTGTCCAGATCTTCAAATTCTTCTTTAACATAGTCAATGCCCTGCTGGGCGGCATAGAGTGCCCGGGCTTTATCTGCAGCACAGGGATCATATTCATAGGAAATGGAAACTGGCAGCAGGTTAATCTCTTCTATGGCCTGGGTAAAACTTTGCTCTTTGGTTTTGGACAGTGCGAGCATTTTCAGTAATGCTGTCTCGGTGCGGTCGCGACCACTTTTTGCCCGTCCTTCTGCCTGGGCAATCCAGCAGGATGTTTGTTCACTGGTAATACTGTGGCGAATATAACGGGACAGTGTTTTCAGGGCTTCGAGTTTGTCGCGACGGTTGGTGACCGAGCGCTTAACAATAAAGCTGCGGTTAACGCGCATTAGATCTGAGGCATAGGGCTTGCGCAGTAGGTTATCGCCGATGGCAATGCGTACGGTTTTCAAATCCGTCATGATCAGCGCCAGATTGACCATCGCTGGATCCAGGGCAATATCCCGATGGTTGCTCATAAACAGATAGGCTTTGCTCGGTTCGATATTATCCAGCCCGCCAAAGCCATAACCGTCTGTGGTGCGATCCAGAACGTCTTTTAAAGCCACTGTCATATGGGACTGAAAGTCGGCGACAGTATGCACATCTGCGGTAAGTCTGTGCAGGCTGCGCTGTATAAATGGTCGGGCTAGGGGCTTGAATATCCAGGGCAAAAATTTGCATAGCCGGGGCGCTTTGCGAGCCAGCAGCAAGTGCAGAAATTCATGGTCGGCAATCAGCCGCTCCAGCACTGCAGGAACCTCAGAATCATTGTAGGGACGGATATCGTCGAATTCACTCATAGCTTGGCCATTTTTATTATTGTCGGCTGTTAATTCTGACGGGAGTTGTACCAGCGCACATCCTGAGAGTACTGGTCTACCAGATGAGCCACATCCAGCACCAGGGCAAACAGTGCCATGCGCACCAGCACGCCATTGTCGGTCTGGCGAAATATCGCGAGGTTGGGATTGCTGTCCAGATCCACATCTAGTTCATTGGCATCGGCCCGGGAATCCCTGGGTAATGGATGCATAATCACTGTGTTAGGCTGGCAGAACTCGGTGTAAATGGCCTGATTAAGGCGGAACTTGCCGCGGTACAGGTCGGCCTCTTCCTTGCTGGCAAAACGCTCCTCCTGGATTCTGGTGGAGTAGACAATATCCACATCGCTTATGCCGCCGGTAAGCTCGTGGGACACTGTAACCTTCGCGCCAGCGCTGCGCATATGCTCAATAATATCTTCAGGTAATGTCAGCTCTTTTGGCGACACCAGTACCACTTCAATGCCTTGGTACAGCGATAGTAGCTTGCTCAATGAATGCACTGTGCGGCCATGGCGCAGATCACCGATCATGGCAACTTTAAGGCCATCAATATCGCGGCCTCTGTCGGCCACTTCTTTGCGAATGGTGTAGAGATCAAGCAGTGCCTGGGTTGGATGTTCATTGGCGCCGTCACCGCCATTCATCACTGGCACCCGACTGGCAGAGGCAAAGTCAGCGACCGAACCCTCTTGGGGATGGCGCATGCAAATCACATCGCTAAACCCGGACAGTACTCTGGCGGTATCTTGCAAGGATTCACCTTTGACCAGTGCCGAGCTTTCAAAGCCGGCGGTCTCGCGCACTTCACCACCCAGCAGATTGAACGCCGAGCCAAAGCTGACTCTGGTTCTGGTGCTGGCTTCAAAAAACATATTGCCGAGAATAGCCCCTTCCAGAACGCGGGTGACTTTTTTGCGCATGGCATAGGGCAGCATATCGTCAGCCACAGCGAAAACCCGCTCGACATCCTGACGTTGGAATTGGTTGATTGAGAGTATATGCGCGCCGGTGAAATTCAAGCCATAACCTCAGGGCAAATTGATTTGGCGGATTTTAGCCTGTTTAGGCGTTTCACTCTAGCTTGTCAGACCAAATTCACTGGCAATATTACTTGCCCAGGCCTGAAGTTGCTCTAAAATCGCCCGTTTCTCTACATTCAGGCTGATATCGGCCAATAATTGGTTAATTTCATGGCTCTGTTGTTGCAGGGTTAAATAGCCGGAATCTTCATCGGTGAGCCGCCATTTGCAGCTGTCCTGCCAGGTTTTCTGCTCTTGGGCGGTCAATGAGTCGGCAAAATAGCGGGCGCGATAGCTGAATAATAACTGGTTGTAGCGATCATCGGAGAAATAGAAGCTGTGCTGGGCAAAGTCCTCGGCGCTGGCCCGGCGCACCTCATCCAGAATCGGTTTGTCATGATTGGGCAGAAAACCATCATAGAGCTGCTGCTCGGCCTCTGCTTTTGGCGGAAAAGACTGTCCGGCAAAAACCTCTTGTAGCTTGGCCTGCAAGTCCACTTGCATCAGCCGCTGCCAATTGCCCTCGCAGCGTTGCAGATCAATATTTAAACGCTTGGCCGCAACCTGATCTACCAGCTTGGGTGTGGTTACCACTGGCACTTTGTTGAGATGCACCAGTTTTAAGGGAATACGGTCAATATCTTCAGGCAGGTCGTCTTTGCTGGTAAACACCCGATCCTGAATCTCTTCAATATCCAGACTGATTAAGGCTTCGGGATCTGCCGACAGATCCATGCAGATCACCCCATTGCTATTGCTGGGGTGCATGGCCAGGGGCATCATAAGGGCACCGTACATATGTTCCCTTGCAAGCATGCCGGATATATGAAAAAACGGTTTGCGCTGCTGAACATTGAGCATTTCAGCCAGGGCTTTTTTGCTGCGGTTGTTGACCACATAATCAAATAATTTTGGCTGCTTATCCTTGACCAGTTTGGCCATGGCAATGGTGGCTGTCACATCGCTGAGGGCATCGTGGGCTGCTTCATGGGCAATACCATTGGCTCTGGTCAGGTCTTCCAGTTTAAAGCTTGGGCGGCCAGATTCATGGTCTGGCCATTCAATACCCTCGGGGCGCAGTGCTCGGCACAGGCGCAGCATATCAATAATATCCCAGCGCGAATTACCGCTTTTCCACTCCCGCTCATAGGGGTCATAAAAGTTGCGATACAGGGTATAGCGGGTCACTTCGTCATCAAAGCGCACCGAGTTATAGCCTACACCACAGGTTCCAGGCACCGCCAGCTGTTGGTGAATCTGAGCGATAAACTCTGGCTCGGGCAGACCATGCTCCAGGGCATGCTGGGGAGTGATACCTGTAACCAGGCAGGCCATGGGCGCTGGCAAAATATCTTTTTGCGGCTGGCAATAAATCACCAGAGGCTCGCCAATGGGGTTGAGGTTTTCATCAGTGCGCAGACCAGCGAACTGTGATGGCCGATCGACGGAGGGATCGACACCAAAGGTTTCGTAATCATGCCAATAAAATGTTTTGCTCATGCTCAGTCCTTAATACTCAATCCTTTATCAGAGACAAAAACGGCGCCCTGGAGGCGCCGTTTTGTCAATCATTTAGCAAGCCGTCCGCTCTTAATCTACGACGACCTCAGAGAAAGACATCTCACCGACAACGCGACGGTTGCGTGCACGTCCCTGATCAGTTTCATTGCTGGCAATTGGACGGCTCTCACCATAGCCAACAGAGCTGATTCGATCTGCGGCAATGTCATAGTCAGCTGAAAGCTTCTGCTTAACAGCTGCAGCGCGTCGGGCTGACAGGTCATTGTTGTACTCGTCAGAACCACGGCTGTCAGTGTGGCCTTCAAGCACTAACTCAATATCTTCATGAACGCTCATTGCCGCGGCAATGGCTTCCAGCTGGTCGCCATAGACTGCCAGTACTGTATCTTTATTAAATTCAAACTCTACATTCAGACGAATGGTGATAGTTCTGATCTCTGGCTCTTGAGCTACAACCGGAGCCGCAACAGGCTCGGGAGCAGGTGCTGGTGCAGCAGTGCCGCCGAAGGCGCGATTGATAGACAGCTGGACACCAACATCTTCACCGTCTTCATCTAAACTACTCATGCCGCGAACATCAGCACGGAACTGATAATGATCATTGACCATGGTGCCTACACCCACGCCAAGCAGCAGTTGTTTACTTCTATCGTCATGACCGGCTACCAGATTGCTTGCGTCGTTGAAATCATATTGATTGATACCCAACAGAACATAAGGGCGCCATTTTGCGGCCTGATCATTCAACCAGAGAACACCGTTCAAGGACAGCACATCAAAATCATCCCCGCCTGTGTTAGCCCCATAGCCGAGTTCAACCGACAGGCTTTCGTCGAGGTACTTACCGATTTGCAGGCCTATCTGATTGCCGTCGATACCATCAACAACAGCTCTCTCGTTATCTAAATTGTAATTGGAAACTGTGGCTCCCATATACCAGCTATCAGATGCCGATGCAGTGCCTGAGGCTAAAATAACCAGTGCTCCGAGCACCGAGTGAAACGCTTTCATAATATTGTCCTTTAAAAAAATATAAGGCCTTTGGGGCCAGGTTAGCTCAACATTTATATTCAGATTTCTCTGACATTAGAACCTAGTTTGAGTCTAGACCAAGCTCTAAAAATATTCTGCGATTATACAGTAGAAGCTATCAGGATAGCTTTAAGGCTTTCTCTTCAATTTTTGCCTGCCAAATTTCCGGGCCAATGCGATGCACGGACTCGCCAGCGGTATCCACGGCCACAGTGACCGGCATATCGTTAACTTCAAATTCATAGATCGCTTCCATACCCAGTTCCGGGAAGGCAATAACCTCGGCATGGGTAATAGCTTTGGAAACCAGATAGGCGGCACCGCCCACAGCGATCAGATAGACCGCCTGATTATCCTTAATCGCGTCAATGCCAGTCTGACCCCGTTCAGCTTTACCAATCATACCCATCAACCCAGTCTCTTCGAGCATGGTGCGAGTAAACTTGTCCATACGGGTGGCTGTGGTGGGTCCGGCTGGGCCCACCGCTTCTTCGCCAATGGGGTCGACCGGGCCAACGTAATAGATAAACCGTCCAGTTAAGTCCACCGGCAGCTCTTCACCACGGGCCAGAATATCGGTCATTTTCTTATGTGCCGCATCACGGCCGGTAAGCATCTTACCCGATAGCAATAAGGTGTCACCTGGTTTCCACTGTTCAATATCCTGCTGAGTGACAGTATCCAGATTAATCCGTCGCACTGATTCATCAGTCTCCCAGGTAATATCCGGCCAGTCGTCCAGGTTTGGTGGATCCAGCTGCGCCGGTCCGGAGCCATCCAGAACAAAGTGGGCATGGCGGGTGGCAGCACAGTTGGGAATAATCGCCACTGCCTTGTTCGCGGCGTGGGAGGGATAATCTTTGATTTTGATGTCCAACACTGTAGTCAGACCACCCAAACCCTGAGCGCCTATGCCCAGCGCGTTAACCTTATCAAACAGCTCGAGACGCAACTCTTCATTGCGGTTTGCCGCGCCCTTGGCCTGCAGCTCTTGAATATCAATATGTTCCAACAATGACTCTTTGGCCATCAGCATGGCTTTCTCGGCGGTGCCGCCCAAGCCGATGCCCAGAATCCCTGGTGGGCACCAGCCAGCGCCCATGGTGGGAACCACATTTAACACCCAGTCGACTACGGAATCTGAGGGGTTGAGCATGGCAAATTTGGACTTGGCTTCTGAACCTCCTCCTTTGGCCGCCACATCAATCTCAACCCTGTCGCCGGGGACAATCTCATAGTGAATGACCGCCGGGGTATTGTCGCCGGTATTGGTGCGCGCACCATCCGGGTCGGCCAGAATTGAGGCACGGAGAATATTGTCCGGATGGGTATAGGCCTGACGCACCCCTTCATTGACCATATCGGTCAGGCTCATTTCGGCATCCCACTGCACCTGCATCCCCACTTTGACAAACACAGTGACAATGCCGGTATCCTGACAGATGGGTCGATGGCCCATAGCGCACATGCGCGAGTTAATTAGAATCTGTGCCATTGCATCTTTGGCAGACTTGGATTCTTCGCGATCATAAGCTTCTTTAACCGCTTTGATAAAATCAGCGGGATGATAATAGGAAATATATTGCAGGGCATCTGCAACACTTTGAATAACATCTTGTTGGCGAATAACAGTCATTATTGACTCGATCCTGGTAGGTTGGCCGGAGCAGTCTGCTGTTGCTCCAGAGCATAGATTTTTTGGTTGATCTGGCGGCGGAATGCCTCCATTGATTTTACTGCTTCAACATTGTTTTGCAGCTCGCGGTCCATACGCTGCAGTGATGCCTGCAGGCGGTTGAGACCATCGGCCTGGTTGCCCAGACTTTCATTGACCGCATCCACATCCGCGCTGACGCCCAGATAGTTGGCGCTTAGAGCACTAAGGCTCTTGCTGTCTCTGGCGATCCTGGTTTCCAGGTCACTCCGCTTGCTGGCCAAAAATGAGATATCTTTTTTGTTTTTCTCAATTTTGCCCTTGTTAATATCGTTGGTCACACCCCAGAGCTTGCGGATTTCACTCCAGT
>JABJOY010000014.1 GCA_018664075.1 Porticoccaceae bacterium
ATGTCTATGCTAATGTCAGCAATCTCAGTGACCGGCATTATGCTGAGCGCGCAGACTATACCGGCTTTAGCCAGGAGCGCTACTTTCCCGGTATGCCCCGAGCAGTGCGGGTTGGCGTTGAGTTAACCTGGTAGCTGGCGGACAAAGTAAACCAAAGCCCCCGGGTTACACGTAAGTAGGGGGCTGAGAACGGCGGATTTTAAAAGGAAGCACTTTAAAGGAAACAGTACATAGAAAACCACAACAGATAATAATTACCAGCCAAGGGGTTGCGCTTTATGGATCTTCACCCGCTTAAAGATGCGTTAATAGATGAGTTGCACAATCGCCCCTTTCCCGTGGTGGATATGCCTGCCCAGGTTTCCAGTCTGGTTTTTCTGCACAATGGCAATCGTGAGGCCGAGCTCGATCAACTGATATCACTTGCGCAATCCCAAGGTGCCAGCGCTCCCAACGCCAACGCCGACTGTTACTACCAGAGCTTTAAAGAGTTTGATTTGCGCTGGGAATTTCACAATGAATTCTCTACCTACACAGTGATCCGGCACGGTGAACCCGAGCGGGAATTGTTTACCGATGTATTTTCTTTTATGCCCAGCGACTGGGTGGAAAATCTTCAGGGTCAGGTGATTGCCGCCAATCATATTGACCTGCGCCCCGCAGCTCTGGCACCAAAATCAGAGCAAGAATTTGCCAAAAAATTTAATGCCCAGCGTCTGGTAGGGGGCAAGATTTATGATGGTCTAGCGACCATCTGGACCTCAGTGCAGTCTGATGACGACGGCTTTATCCGCACGTTGATTGTTGATGAAGGATTGGATTCATCCCAGGCAGGCAGAGTTATTCGAAATCTTTTGGAAATTGCCGCCTACCGTTCCATGACGTTGCTGGCACTGCCAACTGCTCGTCTGCTAATGCCTGAAGTCCGCCACCTTGAGCAGCGTCTGGTGGAGACCAATGACAAACTTAACCAGCTTGTGAGTCTGGAAGATGAGCAGGCATTGATGAATGAGCTGATTGCAGAAGCAACTCAGTTGGAGAAACTGGTAGCGGACCACAACTTTCGCTTTTCGGCCACAGAGGCCTATTTCAATCTGACCGAGAGCCGTCTGGATATGCTGCGTGAGCAGAAGATACCGACAATTCGTACCCTTAAACAATTTCATGCGCGGCGTTTTATTCCCGCTTTTAATACCTGTATGTCAGTGGTTAAGCGCAAGGAAAATTTATCCAAGCGTATCAGCCGCACCAGTGAACTGCTGCACCTTAGATTACAGCTGTCACTGGAAACACAGAACCAGGAACTGTTGGCCTCGATGGATAAGCGTAGTGAGATACAGCTGCGCTTGCAGCAGACAGTGGAAGGTCTGTCGGTGATTGCCATGACCTATTACAGCATGAGCTTAATTGAGCTGTTGCTTAAGCCGGTGGTGATGGAAAACTACCTTCCAATCTCTCAGGGCATGGCTCTCGCTGGAATCACACCAGTGGTGTTTTTGGGTGCGGTTTTTCTTACCCTGAGAATACGCAAGAAACTACATCGCTAGGCCGTGCGTTGGTTCCACTGGATGCATTCATCCAGTGTGACACCTTTGCCGCCAAAGATATCAAGGGCACTGCCAATGGTCAGATCCACCGCGCCATTTGACAGGGATTGCACCAGTTTGAGATCTTCCAGGGATCTTGCACCGCCAGCATAGGTGCAGGGAACTGTGCAGCATTGACCCAGTAGTTTGACCAGATCCTGATCTATACCGGCCTGCAAACCTTCGACATCCGCAGCATGGACCAGAAACTCGGCGCAATGGGCTTCCAGCTCAGCGATAGTATCCGCATTGATAGCCGTGTTGGTAATAGTCTGCCAGCGATCAGTGGCTATCATCCAGCCATTCTTGGTTTTGCGGCAACTCAGATCCAGCACCAGATGCTCGGCACCAACTGCTGCTTTGATCCCTTGCAGGCGAGGCCAGGAAAACTGACCATTTTCAAAAAGATAGGAAGTCACAATAATATGGGAGGCACCAGCCTCTAAATAGTCCGCGGCATTGTCTAGGTTGACACCGCCGCCAAACTGCATGCCCTGGGGATAGGCTGCCAGTGCCTCAAGAACCTGCTGCTGGTTATTGGGCCCCAGAGCAATTACATGGCCACCGGAAAGCTGTTTTTGACGATAGAGGTCAGCATAATAGGCAGCGGACTGGGTACTGACAAAGTTGGTATTTGCACCTGCGTCCGTGAGGCTGCCGCCGACGATCTGTTTGACCTGACCCTGATGTAAGTCGATACATGGACGAAAAACGGTCAAAGCTATGGCTCCAGTAATAATGTTGATAGCTCTAGTATAGCGTAACGGCAGGGAATTATTGAAAGGCTGTGGCGACTTTAGAGCCATTGGCTCTGTCCAGCTTGGCACAGATCGTATTGCCCGCGGCAATCAGCTTTTTCAGGTCGACCCCATGTTCAATACCCAGACCATTAAGCATGTAGACAAGATCTTCAGTGGCCACATTGCCAGAGGCTCCCTGGGCATAGGGGCAACCACCGAGCCCGGCCACTGAACTGTCGACCACAGCGATACCCTGTTGCAGTGCAACAAGGATATTGGCCAGTGCCTGACCATAGGTATCGTGCATATGAACCGCCAGCTTATCTGCCGGCAGCTGGGTTAATAATGTACTTAGCAGTGCCGCCGTAGATCCGGGGGTGCCCACACCTATGGTGTCACCCAAAGAGACCTCATAGCAGCCCAGACTGAGCAGTTTATCGGCCACCTCGGCGACTTGATCCGGCCTGATATTGCCCTCATAGGGGCAGCCCAGCACACAGGAGATATAGCCACGCACTGCTATGCCAGAGTTATAGGCTTTTTCCATTACCGGAACAAAACGATCGATGCTATCGGCAATACTGCAGTTAATATTATTCTGACTAAAGCTCTCTGAAGCCGCAGCAAAAACTGCCACTTCTTTCACCCCGCACTCCAGAGCTCTTTCGAGTCCCTGCATATTGGGGGTGAGGGCCGCATAGGTTGTTGCTGTTGTCACTGGCAGCCGGCAAAAAACCTCATCGCTACCCGCCATCTGAGGTACCCATTTGGGACTGACAAAACTGCCCGCCTCAATATAACTCAGGCCTGCGTTGGCCAGCTGGGTAATCAGCTCAACCCTGGTATCTGTATCCAGGCTGGTTTTTTCATTTTGCAAACCATCCCGAGGGCCCACCTCAACAATTTTTACCGAAAGCGGGTAAGTCATTCTGTACTGCCCTCAAAGGCTAAAAGTTCAGCGCCGCCATCCACAAGATCGCCAGGCTGAAAATAAAATTCAGTCACCAGTCCATCGCTGGGGGCTTCAATACAGTGCTCCATTTTCATTGCCTCCATCACTAGCAGACTGTCGCCTTTTTTAACCTGTACCCCAGCCTCAACTTGCAAGGTCACAACAGTGCCATGCATTGGCGCGCGCAGACTGCCACCGCTTATTTTGTCATTGGCCAGGCCCAGATCCGGCTGTGTTTCCGCGCAGTGAAAAAATCCTTTGGGGGTAAATAAATCAAAACCAGACTGGGTTTCCACAATACTGATATTACTCAAGTCAGGCAGAGCCTCAGCTGCCAGATTGATTTCCTTGGTCTGTAGTTTGATGCCAATTTTTGTTTCAGGTAATCCCCAACTATTGGTGAGATGCCAGGGCGAATTGGGTTCGCTGGAATGATTGGCTGATGCCAGAGCCCGCTGTCGCCGCAATGTTAAAATGGCTGCCCCTGCCAGTGGCGCTGCATAGTTAATATCTGCATCCCGCTGACGGAATATCTCTTGTTGATGGTTGTCAATATATCCAGTATCTACATCGCCATCTTTAAAAGCCTGGCTAGTGGCGAGATTATAGAGAAAGCCAATATTAGTGGTCAGTCCAGCAATACGATATTCACTGAGAGCCTGGGTTAGCCGCTGCAGGGCGCGATCACGATCAATATCCCAGACCACCAGCTTGGCAATCATAGGGTCATAATAAATACTGACTTCATCCCCCTCGGTTACACCGGTGTCTACCCGCACATTGGCGCTTTCCAATGGCGGCTGCAGTATCTTCAGGCGACCTGTCGCTGGCAGGAAATCATGCTCCGGGTCCTCAGCATAAATTCGTGCCTCAAAGGCATGCCCATTGATTTGTAACTGTTCCTGGGAGCAGGGCAGTGGTTCGCCACAGGCCACTCGCAGCTGCCATTCCACCAGATCTTGACCACTGATCATTTCGGTGACCGGGTGCTCAACCTGAAGACGAGTGTTCATCTCCATAAAGAAAAAGTCGCCTCGGCTATCGAGCAGGAATTCCACTGTGCCAGCACCCTGATAATTGATTGCCTCAGCCGCCTTAATTGCCGCCTCGCCCATTTGCTTACGCAATGTATCAGGCATCCCAGGCGCTGGCGCCTCTTCAATTACTTTCTGATGGCGACGCTGGACAGAGCAGTCCCGCTCAAACAGATAGACTGCATTGCCATAGCTGTCACAGAACACCTGTATTTCCACATGCCGGGGGTGCAACAGATATTTTTCCACCAGCATAATGTCGTCATTAAAGCTGTTAAGGGCCTCTCGCTTGGCCGCATCCAGAGCCTCATCGAACTCCGCTTCAGCATGCACCGCACGCATACCTTTGCCGCCACCGCCAGCTGCCGCCTTAAGCAATACCGGGTAACCCATTTTATTGGCGGCCTGCTTAATCAGCGCAGGAGATTGATCATCACCGTGATAACCGGGCACCAATGGCACTCCGGCATCGGCCATAAGTTTTTTGGCGGCAGACTTGGAACCCATGGCCACAATGGCCTCAATGGGCGGACCGATAAAGATCAAATTATGGGCTTCACATTGACCACAGAAGTGAGCATTTTCAGAGAGAAAACCATAGCCGGGATGAATCGCCTCAGCACCGGTATCCAATGCTGCCTGAATAATGTTACTGCCCACCAGATAGGATTCACTGGAAGCTGCAGGACCTATATGGATAGCTTCATCGGCCATTTGCACATGCAGTGCATTGCGGTCAGCCTCTGAATATACAGCCACAGTGGCAACGCCCATAGCCCGCGCAGTATTGATAATACGACAGGCAATCTCGCCGCGATTGGCAATTAAAATCTTGTTAAACATAACCAGTCCTAATCATTTTAACCAATGGGGTTTACGTTTCTCTAAAAAGGCCTGCAAACCTTCCTGACCCTGCTCACTCACCCGTATAGCGGCAATGGTCTCGCAGGTAGAATCGATTAGCTGTTGATCAATAGGCTTGCCCGCAATATCAAACACTAGCCGCTTGGCCGCTAAAATTGCCTCAGGCCCATTGGCCAGCAGCGCATCAATCAAACGATCTATCTCTTGATCAAGCTGCTCGGCATCCACCACTTCATTAACTAACCCTATTTCCATAGCCCTGTGGGCATCAAAGCGTTCAGCAGTCACAAAGTAGCGCCGCACTGCGCGCTGCCCAATTGCCGCAATCACATAGGGGCTTATAGTCGCGGGAACCAAGCCAATTTTGACTTCACTCAGACTAAAACTCGCCGCACTGGCAGCCACCGCCATATCACAGCAACTGACCAGCCCCACAGCGCCACCAAAAGCTGCCCCCTGGACTCTAGCGATAGTGGGTTGAGGAATCTCATTTAGCGTCTTGAGCATCAGCGCAAGCGCGCTGGCATCTCGAAGGTTTTCTTCATAGGAATAGCTGGCCATGCGCTTCATCCATTCCAGATCAGCACCAGCCGAAAAACTCTTGCCCTCAGAACCCAGCACCATAACCCGAACATTAGAATTGTCGGCGATCGCAACAAATGCCTCTGTAAGCTGCCCGATCATCTGATCATCAAAAGCATTATGTTTATCCGGATTATTCAACCTAACCC
>JABJOY010000068.1 GCA_018664075.1 Porticoccaceae bacterium
CGTTTGGCTGCGAAAGCGTTTAGAGCGCCGTTGGTAGAAAGGTAGAAAGGACCAGATTATGACAAAAGCAGCTACAGTTGCTAAAAAGCCAAAGAAAGCCTCAGCGGCCAAAACCAAGGCCGCAGATCAGGACCTGCAGATCTCAGCAGGGGAGACTACTGTTGGTCAAAGCTTTACCGATAAGCCCAAGATGACCATGCGCAATATCAATGTTTTTTACAGCGACAAGCAGGCTATCCATGATGTGAGTATCGATATCGCGCAAAATGAAGTGATTGCCATGATTGGTCCATCTGGCTGTGGCAAGTCGACATTTTTGCGCACTCTCAATCGTATGAACGATACCGTCGATGGCTGTCGCGTCGAAGGTGAGATATGTATGGATGGTGAAAACCTGTATTCACCAAAGCTGGATGTTGTGGAATTGCGCGCCAGAGTGGGCATGGTATTTCAAAAGCCCAACCCATTCCCCAAGTCTATTTATGAAAATGTGGCCTATGGCCCAAAGATTCATGGTCTGGCAGATACTAGAGTTGACCTGGATGAGATCGTTGAAAACAGCCTAAAGAAAGCCAGTCTCTGGGAAGAAGTCAAAGAGCGATTGCATCAGCCTGGCACAGGCCTGTCCGGTGGCCAGCAGCAGAGACTCTGTATCGCAAGAGCAATTGCGGTTAGCCCGGAAGTTATTCTGATGGATGAGCCCTGCTCGGCACTGGACCCCATTGCCACAGCCAAGATTGAAGAGTTGATTGAAGAGCTAAGCCAGAATTTTACTATTGCAATTGTGACCCATAGTATGCAGCAGGCGGCACGTGTCTCTGATCGCACAGCCTATTTCCACCTGGGCAAGCTGGTTGAGGTTAACCCCACGGAGAAAGTATTTACCATGCCGGAACATAAGCTGACTGAAGCTTATATTACCGGGCGATTTGGTTAAACGGAGAATTATTATGGCCAAGATGTCATTTGAAAACCATATCATGAAGCAGTTTGATGAAGAACTGGAAGAGATTCGCACGCGCTTGATGGAAATGGGTGGCAAGGTAGAACAGCAACTGCAAAACTCCATTCGAGCCATCAGTGATGCTGATAGCAAACTGGCGGAAGATGTGATTGCCGAAGAGCAGCATGTCGACGAAATGGAAGTTGATATAGATGAAGCCTGCATTTTGATCATCGCCAGGCGCCAGCCAGCCGCCAGTGATTTGCGCCTGGTTATGATGGTGACCAAAGCGGTCAATGATCTTGAACGTATTGGTGATGAAGCCAAGAAAATCGCCAATCATGCGGTTATTCTGGCTGAGCAGGGTGACTCGTCAGAGGGCTATACAGAGGTTCGTCATCTGGGTCAGTCGGTGTCTCGTATGCTAGCAAATGCGCTGGATGCCTTCGCGCGCTTTGATGTTGATGCAGCTATGCGCACTCTGGAAGAAGACAAGCAAATTGATCTGGATTACAAAACAGCTCTGCGTGAACTTGTCACCTACATGATGGAAGACCCCCGCAGTATTAGCCGTGTTATCAATGTTCTATGGGTTCTCCGCTCCCTGGAGCGCATTGGTGACCATGCCAAAAACCTCTGTGAGCAGATTGTTTTTGTAGTTAAGGGTAAAGATATCCGCCACCAAAAATAAATATTTTCCCCGCTTGTTGGGTGAGCAAATTGGCATTAGCCAAGTCGATCAAGCCTTAGCGCTGGAGCGGCTATTAACCTGGTCGTACCAGCGCTGAAGATTGCTGCAATCTTCAGGGATACGCTTTTTAACCCATTTAGCAAAATCGATAACGCATAGGGCGGTGATATCCGCGATAGAATAATAGTCGCCGACAAAAAACTCACTATTAGCCAAATGAGCATCCAGATCGGCAAATAAGTTATCCAATCGCTGTAGGCCCCGGTCAGCCAATTCTGGAATCTGACTATAGTTATGGGGGCCGGGCAGAGCTCTATTTTTAAAGCCGGGAGTACTGTTGCGGAATGCTTCAGCACCAGCCGTAAATCCATTCATTTGCAGTTGGTGATTAGAGGCATCCACCATCGCCCGCTCAACTGGCGTGCGGCCGTGGAGAGGATTATCCGGATACACTTCCTCAAGGTAGCGACAGATAGCGCCGACCTGATTAATGCTGGTGCCATCATCCAACGCCAGCAATGGCACTTCCATCAGCGGGTTAATCGCCTTAAAGGCCTCGGAAAAATGCTCGCCAGTGGACAGGTCCACCTGCACAGTTTCAATTTCAATACCTTTTTCAGCCAGGAATATTCGCACTCGTCGGGGGCTTGGGGCTGTGGTGCAATCGTAGAATTTCATCTTATTGCCTCTGATTATTTTTAATGGATAGCCTGTTTCGGCAGTTGCAGAACACTGAGACGTTGTTCAATGCTGTGCACAATGCCAGCACAGTCCAGCCCGACCGCCCCGAGCTGCTCATGATGTTTGCCGTGGTCGATAAATTTATCCGGCAGGCCAATATGCAACACAGGCATAACAATACCTTGGGCAGCCAGAAATTCACTCACCGCCGCACCGGCACCACCGGCAACACTATTCTCTTCCACGGTCACCAACAGCTGATGGTCGGCAGCCAGCTGGCGTATCAGAGCTTCATCAATGGGTTTTACAAAGCGCATATCAGCGACCGAAGCATTAAGGTGCTCAGCGGCCTCTATGGCAGATGCCAGAGTAGTGCCAAAGTTAAGAATTGCCACCTGAGCGCCAGTGCGGCGCATAGTACCTTTGCCGATGGGCACAGCCGTCATGGCCTGTTCAATCTGCGCGCCGGGGCCAGTGCCGCGGGGGTATCGCACCGCAGCAGGGCCCTGATGAATAAACCCGGTATACAGCAACTGTCTGGTTTCATTTTCATCTGACGGTGCCATCACCAGCATATTGGGGATACAGCGCAGATAGCTAATATCATAGGCCCCTGCATGGGTGGCCCCGTCCTCACCGACTAACCCGGCGCGATCCATAGCAAATAGCACATCCAGATTTTGCAGTGCTACATCGTGGATTAACTGGTCGTAGCCGCGCTGCAAAAATGTCGAGTAAATCGCCACAACAGGCTTGGCTCCTTCACAGGCCATGCCCGCGGCCAGAGTGACCGCATGCTGCTCGGCAATGGCGACATCTTCGTAGCGATCCGGGAAGCGCTCGGCAAAATCATTCATGCCCGAGCCCTCACACATAGCCGGGGTGATGCCCACCAGGCGCTGATCTTTTTCCGCCATATCGCACAGCCAGTCGCCAAACACCTTTTGATATTTTGGTTTGGCCGATGACACCTTAGCAGCTTGCGCCACAGCGGTCTGCACAGCTGGTTTGGGTTCGATTTTGTTCAGCGCATGATAGCCAACCGGGTCATTTTGTGCCGGCTCAAAGCCTTTGCCCTTTTGGGTAATAATATGCAGCAGCACAGGCCCGTCAATATCTTTCAGCTTCTCCAGAATCTCCACCAGCATGGGAAGGTCATGGCCGTCAATCAGGCCAATATAATAAAAGCCCAGCTCTTCAAAAATGGTCGCCGGAGACACCATACTCTTCATATATTCTTCCGTGCGACGGACAAAATTCTTGGCCTGAGGCAGGGAGCGCAGCGCTTTTTTGCCGCTCTCACGAAGGTTAGTGTAAAACTTGCTCGACCACAGCTTGGCAAAATAGGTAGATAGACCGCCGGAGTTGTGAGAGATAGACATCTGGTTATCGTTGAGCACCACCAGCAGTTTTTTGTCCACATGGGCAGCATGGTTAATAGCCTCAAAAGCCATGCCGGCAGTCATGGCGCCATCACCCATAACAGCCACAGTCCGACGCTCTTCACCCAGCTGGTTTGAGGCCATAGCCATGCCAAGTGCTGCGCTGATAGAGGTGCTGGAATGGCCAACACCAAAGGTATCGTATTCACTTTCCGAGCGCTTGGGGAAGCCAGACAGGCCGTCTTTCTGACGCATGCTCAACATCTGCTCGCGACGACCGGTAAGAATCTTGTGGGGATAGGTTTGATGACCCACATCCCAGACCAGGCGATCATTGGGGGTGTCAAATACATAGTGCAGAGCCACCGTCAGCTCGGCGACACCCAGACCAGCACCAAAGTGACCGCCGGTTTTGCCCACACAGTAAAGCATAAAAGCCCGCAGCTCATCTGTTACTTGCAGCAGCTGCGCGTCAGTCAGTTGACGCAGGTCCACAGGCGCGCTGATACGGTCTAGCAGAGGCGTATCTGGTCGGCTGAGTGGAATATCCGTAAATGTTTTTGCCATAGTTGTTATATCTGGTAGCGAAGGTGAATCTTACACCAAACAGGCCGGTTAATAAGCCCGATTGACAATAAAGCTGGCGAGTTGCCGCAGAGGCTCGGCCCTTTCGGCAAACAACTCGAGGCTGGACATGCTCTGTTGATAGAGTTCAGCGGCCTGCTCCCGGGCCTGCTCAAGCCCCAGAACCGAGGTGTAGGTTGATTTGTTATTAGCGGCATCGGAACCCTGCTGCTTGCCGAGGTGCTCGGTTGAACTCTCCTCATCGAGAATATCATCCTGAATCTGGAAGGCCAGGCCGATAGCACTGGCAAACTGCTTTAAGGCATCCAGCTGCTGTTGGTTGGCCGCACCGGTTGCAATGGCTCCCATAAGCACTGATGCCTCTATTAAGGCACCAGTTTTATAGCCATGCATGGTTTTTAACTGTTCAAGCTGCAGTGCCTGACCCGTGGCTGCCAGATCAATAGCCTGCCCGGTAACCATGCCGGCGCAGCCCGCATATCTGGACAGCATGGACACCAGCTCAAGCCGGGTCTCAGCTGGCAGGTCAGAGAGCTCGGTCAACTGCTGAAATGCCAGAGACTGCAAGGCATCGCCAGCTAAAATAGCAGTGGCCTCACCAAATTGAATATGGCAGGTGGGCTTGCCGCGGCGCAGGTCATCATCATCCATGGCCGGGAGGTCATCATGGATCAGCGAATAGGCATGAATTGCTTCCACCGCCGCCGCAACTTTGGCAGTATTTTCAGTGGTATTGCCACCACCAATAGCATTGGCCGCCGCAAAGCACAGTGCCGGACGCAGGCGTTTGCCACCGTTAAATACTGAATAGCGCATGGCCGCAAAAAGAGCCTCCGCAGGGCCAATGGCCTGGGGCAATAATTGCTCGAGCTGAGCATCAACCTGATTGCTGTAGTCGACAAGGAGATCTTTCAGAGGGCGGGCCATAAAAAGCGTTATTCGTCCGGCTCAAATGGCTGACTAACCAGCTCATCGCCCTGACGCATCAGCAGCTCAACCTTTTGCTCAGCCTGTTTGAGCGCTGTCTGGCATTCACGGGCCACTTTGATACCTTGCTCAAAGGATTTGAGCGAGTCTTCAAGGCTTAGGTCGCCGCTTTCAAGGGACTCGACCAGAGCCTCAAGGCTGCCGAGTTGCTGCTCAAAATCCACTGCTTTCTTTTCTGTTGCCACAATAAAAACTCACTGTTAAAAGATGGTAATACTGGAACAGCACCCTAACCAACATAGGTATATTGGTCAATTGCCACAGCACATATAAATTGTGTGTTTGGCCCTGACAACCGTCTTATTAATAACATTAACAGATTGCATAAGGCGGATTGACAGGTCGCTACAGCCTGTTCAAAATAACCTCTCAGATGTAAAGTTTTAGTATGAAGGGTTCAGGAGGAGTTAGTCTTCAGAGTTCAGCATAATAGAGTTACCCTACTGTCAAAGCTGCGCAGGGCCCCAGAGGCTCGGCGAGTGGCAGTAGCCCCAGTTATGAACGTCCATAACCCTGTCGCCTCTGGCGATGGGGTTTTTTGTTTTCAGAGGAGCTAAAACCCAGTGCAAACCAGAATATTGCGACTTAATCTAGCAGGGCAACCCATTGACTGGCTTAACTGGGAAGAGGCCGTTTGTATCTATGCCCGTGACCTGGTGGTCTGGACATTGGGCGATACAGTGCGCAAGGTACATGGAGGTATTTGCCGCCGGACCGGCAACAGGTCAGTGGTAGAACTGCCCAGCATTATCGCCTGTGGTGGCGAACAGTTGGCCAGACCGCGCTCAAATTACCCCCTAAATAACCCCACATTGTTTGCCCGCGATGGCCATATCTGCATGTATTGCGCCAGAGAGTTTGCCAGTATCCAGCTGACCAGAGATCATATTCAACCAGTCTCAAGAGCAGGTGCCGACCGCTGGGAAAATGTCGTGGCCGCCTGCCGCCGCTGCAACCAGCACAAAGCTAACCGGACGCCGGAAGAGGCGGGTATGGAGCTGGTGGCACTGCCATTTAAGCCTAACAATGCAGAGTATTTAGCGCTGCTTAATAGTCGCCGTATTCGGGGAGACCAGATGGAGTTTTTGCGCAGCCAGTTTTCTAAGAACAGCCGGTTGCTTTAGGAAAACCCCTGGGCAAAGGTCAGTAGAATCAACGCCGGACAAAAGAACTTCACATACAGCGGCCAAACCTTCCAAAACAATCCCTGTTCCATATTCGGGCTGCCACTCTTGAGTTCCTCAAGAATACTATTGCGATAGAACACCCAGCCCGCAAAGATACATAGCATCATACTTAGCAGTGGCTGGGCCCGCTCAGTAGTCAAGGTGATCACAAAGCCAAATAGCGACTCAAAGTTCAGGCAAATGATGGCGCTAAAAGCAAAGACTGCTAAACCCACCAGCCAGGTTGCCCTGTGACGGTTGACCTTATGGGCTTCCACCGCATAGGACACCGGCACCTCAAGCATAGAGATAGACGAAGTGACCGCCGCAATAGACATCAACAGAAAGAAAGCCAGACCTACCAGCAACCCGGTGGCACCCATGCCATCAAATAGAGCCGGCAACACCTGAAAAATCAGATCCGGCCCGGCAATTAAATTGCCGCTCTCGGCATAAATAGTCACACCCAGATTCTGCGCCACAAAAATAGCCGGCAGCACCAGCAGACCCGCCAAAAATGCAACAGAAGTGTCAGTCAAGGTCACCAGAGCGCCGACAGTGGGCAAATTTTCATCAGCGCGAATATAGGAGCCATAGACCAGCATGGTTCCCACACCCAGAGACATAGAGAAAAATGCCTGGCCCATGGCGCTGACAATTAACTTAGGATTGGTGATCTGAGAAAAGTCTGGCACCAGATAATGCTTGAGCCCCTCCATGGCACCCTCTTGGGTCAGCACATAGATAATTAGCGCGGCCATCAATACAAATAAGGACGGCATCAGGCGACTGGACCATTTCTCAATACCCTGCACTACACCGGCACTGATAATCAGCACTGTTAATAGTATAAAGAACCCCGCAAAACCAATATTGCGCACTAGGCTAAACTCTGTCAGCCAAGTACCCATTGACTCCAGGCCGAGCACAGCGGTCACAGGTTCAAGCATAAAAGCGATAAACCAGCCCGCAACAATGCTGTAAAAACTCAGAATCAGCCCCGCCGTGACCATGCCGCCAATACCGGTCAACTTGCCTACAGTCTTGGCTGTTTGCCCGGGAGATATAGATTGCAGAGCATTGACCATATTAGCCCGGGTGTGGCGACCAATAATCAACTCCGCCATCATAGCCGGGTAGGCCAGCAAAAAGGCCAAAATCAGATACATTACCAGGAATGCAGCACCGCCATTTTCAGCGGCATTGGTGGGGAAGCCCCAGATATTGCCCAGCCCAACGGCCGAACCAGAGGCGGCAAAGATAAACGCCAGCCGCGAAGAAAACTCACCTCTTTGCATTACTGTATTCCTGTTATTATTTTTTCCAGCCGCCGATTCTAGGTTATTCTCCCAGTAAATTCGATGGCTAAATATTCAGCGATCTAGCCAGCCACAAATCCAGACGTCACCGACATACTGTTATCCACCACAATGCGAGTGCCATTAACAAACTTGGATTCGTCGGAGGCAAGGTAAAGCGCCGCATTGGCAATATCCAGTGGCTCACCAGATGCGCTGGCACCGGCAGCCATGGCGGCCAAAACTTCTTCGCCGTATTTGTTCGCCATCTGGTCACCAAACTCAGCCACCATTGGCGTATCTATGCCTGAGGGGTGAATAGAATTGCAGCGCACGCCGTTTTTGTTTTGCGCGCAGTGCACCGCAACAGCTCTGGTATAGGCATCAATACCACCTTTAGCCATACAATAGGCCGCCACATAGCTCTCACCCTGAATCGCCGCCAGTGAACACATATTAATAATCGAACCGCCGCCGCTAGCGGCCATCGCTGGTATCCCTGCCCTGCAGCCAAAAAACACACCATCTGCATGCACCGCCATGGTCAGTCGATATTCCTCCGTGGTTTGATTCTCTGGATTGCCCGCCTTAACCATCCCTGCGTTATTGACCAGAATATCCAGCCTGCCAAAACGCTCCAAGGTTTGCTCAATCACCTCAGACCAGCGTGCTTCATCGCTCACATCCTGCTGGATAAAGTGGCAACCCAGTTCTGCGGCCAGGGCCGACCCCAGCGCCTGATCAATATCTGTGATTGTTACCAGCGCGCCCTCAGCGACAAACAGGCGTGCATCAGCCTCACCCAGTCCTCTGGCCGCACCAGTGATAATTGCCACCTTGCCTTTTAAACGATTCATTTTAGAGCCCCTCTTTATATTTATTTTTTTCAGTCTACCACCTAAGCGTCTCACATAATGAAGCGCAATGTTTTATTTTAAGTCGGTATTACTTTGCCCGGACTATGTTAGAATCGCGGTCCTCTGGGGGCGTTTTGGATTCGACGACGGTTACAAAACCTCCGGTGCATGCCGAGATGGTGACCAATCTCGTTAATCCAAAGTCGCAAACTATTAGTTGCCAACGACGACAACTACGCACTAGCTGCTTAAACCCCAG
>JABJOY010000069.1 GCA_018664075.1 Porticoccaceae bacterium
ATCCACCTGCCACTGCTCATAGCTGTTGTTATCGGCAACGGTTGAACGGTAGAAAGCCGTTTCAAAGTTTTTCAGGGTGTGGGCTGAGCCCAGATAATGTTTGCCCGGGCCCACTTCACGAACCGCATCCAGGGCCTGCCCGTTCTCGGACATATCCATACCGCCCAACAGCACTGAGATCATGCTGGCCTGGTCGGCATCCATAATAAATTTCTCATAGCCCATGGCCAGACCACCTTCGAGCCAGCCTGCGGTGTGCAACATAAAGTTGACCCCAGCTAGCGCTGATGTCTGCAATGTGTTGGCCGCTTCATAGGCTGCCTGGGCATCTGGCAGCTTGGAGCCGGTAAGGCCACCACCGCTTCTGAAGGGCACGCCAAGGCGGCGAGCCAGTGCTGCGGCTGCATAAATCACCTGGCTGGGCTCTGGGGTGCCAAAGGTTGGCGCGCCCGTGGCCATGGAGACGGCCGCGGCAAAGGTGCCAAAAATCACTGGTGCCCCGGGGCGACAGAGCTGGGTAAAGGCAATACCCGCCATGGCTTCGGCCAGAATCTGAGTCACCGTACCCGCTGTGGTTACCGGCGACATAGCACCGGCAAGAATAAAGGGTGAAATCACTGTGGCCTGATTATTGCGCGCATAGACCTTGAGAGAACCGAGCATGGTGCCATCGAAGGTCATGGGTGAATTCACATTAATCAGACTGGTTAATACGCAGTTCTGGTCGACAAATTCGTCGCCAAATACCAGCTTGGCCATATCCACTGTGTCTTGAGCGCGCTCATGGTGAGTTACTGAACCCATCAATGGCTTGTCGCTGTATTTGAAGTGGCTGTAAACCATATCAAAGTGACGCTTGTTCACCGGCAGGTCTACTGGCTCACAGATGGTGCCGCCAGAATGATGGATACCTGGGGCCATATAAGCCAGTTTGACAAAATTATTGAAGTCGTCGATGGTCGCGTAGCGTCGGCCCTGGTCAATATCATGGACAAAGGGTGAGCCATAGGCGGGCACCAGCACAGTGCGCTTGCCGCCAATAATCACATTGCGCTCAGGGTTGCGCGCATGCTGGGTATACTCTTGGGGCGCCGTGGCCTGGATAATCGAGCGGCACATGCCTTTGGGGAAATGCACTCTGGTGCCCTGGACATCTGCCCCGGCCTCTTTCCACATTTCCAGAGCTTCAGGATCATCGAGAAAATCAATACCAATCTCTTCCAGCAAAATATCTGCATTGTCTTCAATCAGCTGCAGATTCTCTTCGGTTAGATACTCAATATAGGGAATTTTGCGCTCGATAAATGGCTGTGTTTTTGCCACTGCATTGGCCCGTGCTTCCCGGCGCCCTTCTCGGCCACCAGCTTCCCGCCCCGCTCTTCTTCGCCCAGTTCGTTCAGTCATAGTATTACTTCCAGTGCAGAGTCTAGGACTCTCCGTTAGTTGCTCTTTAATCGCCCGCAGTCTGTGCCTGTTTAACTCCGGTCGCATATGGTTCTACGACCGAGGATTACCCGTCTACGACGGCCCTGAAAACTAAGCTCTCAGGCACTCATTGTCGGCATCAAAAGGCGACTCCTCGATCACTATGGCGCGGTAGCGCTCACCGAGAATTTCAATCTCCAGCTCTGTGCCTATGGCACTAAATTCTGTCTGTACCAACCCCAGTGCCAGAGACTTATTGGTGCGGAAGCCGAAGCCTCCAGACGTTGCCCGACCTACTAGCTGGCCATCTTTGTACAGCCCCTCTGAACCGCGGGCATCTGCATCAGTCACGCCGTGCACTTCCAGTGTGGCGAAGCAGTTGGCAAAGCCCTTTTCCTGCCAGGCCAGCAGCGCTTGTTTGCCGACAAAGTCACAGTCTTTATCCAGCTTTACAAAGCGATGTAAACCGGACTCCAGCGCGGAATATTCAATGGACATCTCCCGGGGAATCAGGCGATAGGATTTTTCCAGGCGCATGCTTTCCATGGCGCGGATACCAAAGGGTTTGATATCAAACTCGGCACCGGCCTTCATCAACTCATCAAAAATATAGTTTTGCATTTCAATGGGGTGATGCAGCTCCCAGCCCAGCTCACCGACAAAGTTAACCCTCAGGGCTTCAGCCTGGGCATAGCCCAGATTAATCGATTTACCGGTCAACCACTTGAAGCTGTCGTTGGACAGGTCGGTATCTGTTAGCTTTTGCAGTACATCCCGAGATTTTGGCCCGGCCAGCACCAGCACACCCATCTGGGTAGTGATTTTCTGTAGATTTACCGAGCCATCCCGGGGAGCCAGCTTGGTTAGATAGTCCCAGTCATGGCGCTCCTGAGCACCGGCAAACACCAGGTAATAGCTATTTTTGGCGCGCTTGTAGATAGTAAATTCGGCGCGCACACCACCATTCTGTGACAGCATATGGCAGAGACCAATTCGGCCCACGGCCTTGGGCACATTGTTGGCAACAATACTGTTAAGCCATGCTTCTGAGCCGGGCCCAGTCACCGTTGCTTTTGAGAAAGCTGACATATCCAGCACACCGACCTTGCTATGGACATGGCGTGCTTCCTGGCCAACAAAATCAAAATAGTTGGAGCGACGGAAGGAATTCTTCTCAACAATGCGGCCATCGTCGAGGGCTTTGCTGTGGTTTTTATTCCATAAGGTGTCCGACTTATCCAAGTCTTCTGCTGACAGAGCGTACCCTTCGGGCGCAAACCAGTTGGGTCGCTCCCACCCGTAGACAGTGCCAAATACAGCACCCAGATCTTTCATGCGGTCGTAGCATGGAGAGGTTTTTAAGGGTCTGGCCGCGCCGCGCTCTTCATCCGGGTAGTGGTTTTTAAACACATGGTCATAGGCTTCTTCGTTTTTGCTGCGCAGGTAGCCACGGGACGCGTAGGGGCCAAAGCGGCGGGGGTCTACACCCATCATATCCACTGTGGGCTCACCATCGACAATCCATTCCGCCAACTGCCAGCCTGCACCACCGGCGGCAGTGATTCCAAAGCTGTGGCCCTCATTGAGCCAGAAGTTTTTCAGTCCCCAGGCCGGGCCGACAATCGGGTTGCCATCTGGCGTGTAAGCAATAGCGCCATTGTAGACCGTCTTTACCCCCACTTCTGCAAAAGCCGGAACCCTGTGCATGCAGGCTTCAATATGGGGCATCAGGCGATCCAGATCGCCATTAAATAATTCATACTCGGACTGGTCGCTGGGGCCATCCACGTAGCAACAGGGTGCGCCCTCTTCATAGGGACCAAGAATAAAGCCACCGGCCTCTTCCCGCAGATAGTATCCGGCGTCGGACTCACGCAGTACCGCCTGCTCCGGCAGTCCTTCGGCTTTGCGCGCCAGTACATCGGGATGGGGGTCAGTAACAATATACTGGTGCTCCACCGGGATAACCGGGATATCCAGCCCAACCATCTCGCCGGTTTTACGGGCGAAGTTGCCGGTGCAGGAGACCACATGTTCACAGTGAATGTCGCCTTTGTCGGTCTTAACAATCCAGCTGTCGTCAGCTTGCCGCTCAAGCTCCAGCACCGCTGTATTACGATAGATAGTTGCGCCGCGAGCGCGGGCACCTTTGGCCAGTGCCTGGGTCAGGTCTGCGGGCTGAATATAGCCATCATCTGGGTGCTGGATAGCGCCGATAATGCCTTCAATATTTGACATGGGCCAGGCTTCTTTGACCTGCTCCGGAGTAAGGAAATTAACCTCA
>JABJOY010000015.1 GCA_018664075.1 Porticoccaceae bacterium
CACCAGTGTCTTTCCCTCAGGATTGGTGGCATCAAGATTGTGCCCAGCCTGTTTAAAGAACTGCAGAAAAGTTGCAAAGTTATCCAGGTTCATGCCGCGGTAGGCTTTTTCCAGCAGATGAAAATCGCCATCCACACCAGCCGGTGGCTGGTAGTTCAGAAAGCTTCTAACGCGCTCGTCGTCGAAGACTTCGCCGAGAACTTTTTGCTTATCTTTTTTCAGTGACATGTTTTTCCTTAAACGGTTTACAGTAGTTCGTTAAGTTTTTGCGCCAGTATTTGGTTGACCTGTTGCGGGTTGGCCTGGCCTTTGGAGGCTTTCATAATCTGCCCCATAAAGCCGCCGAGTTTTTTCTTGCGCTTGGCTTCGTCGGTGTTGATATAGTCTTCTACCATAGCCTGGTTGGCGGCCAGCACGTCGGCGACCAGCTGCTCCAGAGCGCCGCTGTCGGACACCTGCTTTAAGCCGCGGGCTTCAATAATCTGGTCTGCGTCTCCTTCGCCGGCCCATATTCCTTCGAATACTTCTTTGGCCATTTTGCCGCTAATACTGTTGTCGGCAATTCGGGCGATCAATCCGCCTAGCTGTTCTGCACTGACCGGGCTTTTGGCGATGGACAGATCTTCATTGTTGAGTCTGGCGCTGAGTTCGCCCATGGACCAGTTGGCGGCCAGTTTGGCATTGCCGGAGGTTTTGGTGGCCGTCTCAAAATAGGCTGCCATTGCAGCATCGCTGCTCAGGACGCCGGCGTCGTAATCGGACAGGCTGTACTGATCGGCAAATCTGGCGCGGCGGGCATCTGGCAGTTCTGGTAGGTTGCGGCGCAGTTCTTCTATGGTTTCATCGCTGACAATCACGGGCAGCAGATCCGGGCAGGGGAAGTAGCGGTAGTCGTTGGCTTCTTCTTTACTGCGCATGGAGCGGGCGACTTTGGTGTCGCCGTTGTACAGGCGGGTTTCCTGGATCACGGTGCCGCCATCTTCGATCAGGTCTATCTGGCGCTCGACTTCTTTGGTGATGGCCTCTTCCATAAACTTAAATGAGTTGAGGTTTTTGGTTTCAGTTCTGGTGCCTAGGGTGTCGCTGCCTCTTGGTTTGACCGAAACATTGACATCAAAGCGCATACTGCCCTGGGACATCTCGCCATCGCAGATACCAATGGAGGTAACAATACTATGGAGCTTTTTGGCGAAGGCGATTGCCTCTTCGGCACTGCTCATATCGGGTTCTGAGACAATTTCGATCAGTGGTGTACCTGCGCGGTTTAAGTCTATGCCGGACACGCCGTGGCGGAAGTTACCTTCATGGAGTGACTTGCCGGCATCTTCTTCCAGATGGGCATGGTGAATGCGCACATTTTTTGTGCTGCCGTCGGCCAGTTCAATTTCAACATTGCCGCGGCCGACAATAGGCTTTTCCAGTTGGGTGGTCTGGTAGCCTTTGGGCAGGTCTGGGTAGAAGTAGTTTTTGCGTTCGAAAGCCGATTCTTTGCCGATTTCAGCATCTATGGCCAGACCAAACATCACAGCGTAGTGGACTGCCTGTTTATTGAGAACAGGCAGAGTTCCGGGCATAGCTAAATCAATGGCGCAGGCCTGCGTATTTGGCTCGGCACCAAAGGCGGTGCTGGCGCCGGAGAATATTTTGGTTTGGGTGGCCAGCTGCACATGTACTTCGAGGCCGATTACTGTATCCCAATCACTCATGCTGTCCATTATAGAAGGCCCTCCGGAGCTGCTCTGTGCCAGTCGGTGGCCTGCTGGTACTCGTGGGCGACATTGAGCATGCGCGCTTCGTCAAAGTAGTTGCCGATAATTTGCAGACCCACTGGTTTGTCGTCGACCATACCACAGGGTAACGACATGCCGGGCAGACCCGCCAGATTGGTGGCGATGGTGTAGATGTCTTCAAGATACATGGCCACGGGGTCGTCGCCTTTGGATCCAAACTTAAAGGCTGGGGATGGGCAGGTGGGACCCATAATTACGTCCACTTTTTCGAAGGCTTTGGCAAAATCCTGCTGGATCAGCTGGCGCACTTGCTGGGCTTTGCCATAGTAGGCGTCATAGTAGCCTGCAGACAGACAGTAGGTGCCAATCAGGATACGGCGCTGTACTTCTTCACCAAAGCCTTCGGCTCTGGTTCTGGTGTACAGGTCTTGCAAGTCGGTTGGGTCTTCACAGCGATAGCCGTATTTAACGCCGTCAAAGCGGGACAGGTTGGCCGAGGCTTCCGCTGGGGCGATAACATAGTAGGCGGGCACGGACAGGCCTGTGTTGGGCAGGCTGATATCCACCAGCTCTGCGCCCTGGACTTCAAGTTCTGCCAATGCGGCACGCACTGCTTGCTCGGTGCCTGGGTTCAGGCCTTTGGAAAAGTATTCACTGGGGACGCCGATGCGCAGGCCTTTGATGCTGTTGCCTATAGTTGCGCTGTAGTCTGGCACGTCCCGCTCTATGCAGGTGGAGTCTTTGTCATCAAAGCTGGCCATGCAGTTGAGCATGATGGCGCAATCTTCGGCGGTGCGGGCCATGGGGCCGCCCTGGTCCAGACTTGAGGCGAAGGCGATCATGCCCCAGCGGGATACGCGGCCATAGGTTGGCTTTAATCCGGTAATGCCGCACAGGGCTGCTGGCTGCCGAATGGAGCCGCCGGTATCTGTAGCTGTTGCGCCTGGGGCCAATCGCGCTGCTACTGCGGCTGCGGAGCCGCCGGATGAGCCGCCGGGCACGCAGTCGGTGGCCCAGGGATTTTTAACCGGGCCATAAAAACTGGTTTCATTGGAGGAACCCATGGCGAACTCGTCCATATTGGTTTTGCCCAGCACCACGGCTCCGGCCTGTTCGAAGTTTTCCACCACTGTGGCGTTGTAGGGTGGCACAAAGTTGTCGAGCATTTTGGAGCCACAGCTGGTACGCACCCCATTGGTGCAGAAAATATCTTTGTGCAGTATGGGTATACCGCAGAGGGCGGGCGCATTGCCGGCGGCCAGACGCTGATCTGCAGCGGCAGCGGCTTTGAGGGCCTGATCGGCGGTCACTGTGATCACGGCGTTGTAGCTGGGGTCGAGTTCGGCAATCCGCGTCAAAAAGTGCTGAGTTAGCTCAACACTGGAAAATTCTTTGCTTTGCAGCCCACGGATAAGCTCGGCAATGGTGAGGTTATGCATATTGTTGGGTCGCTTTTATTCGATGACTTTAGGCACTAGAAACAGGCCATCTTCGGTGTCTGGTGCTGTGGCTTGCAGTGCTTCCCGCTGATTGAGCTCTTTGACTTCATCTTCGCGCAGGCGCTGGGTGGCTTGCATGGGATGTGACATAGGGTCTACACCGCTGGTATCGGCGGCTTGAAGCTGGTCGACCAGCTCTAATACGCTGCCGAGGCGCTCGCTCACTTCATTGATGGTGCTGTCGTCGATGGCAATGCGTGCCAAGGTCGCCAGCTTTTCAATTTCATGCCGTTCTATGCTCATTTTTAGGTCTCTGGGTTGGCTGAAATCCGGAAGTTTCCGGCGGATCGAATATTACAACAATTAGGTGGCTCAGGTCAGGGGTTTGAAGCGCTAAAATACGCTAATTTCGGTGTTTTTGGTTGTTTTTGGATTGTTTTCCCCGATAATTAAAAGAGTAGTAGGAAGTTTTGTCCAAGATCAGCTAGAATTCGCTCCGATGTTACTAAAGCCGTGCTTTGACTGGCCGATTAACTGTTTGGTGACGATTATTTTCTAAAGCTAATTTTAAGCTGTTTGTGCAGGTACATCACGGGCAGTTGTTGAGGGTTAAAAATCGATGTTATTTAAAAAACTGCGTGGCTTTTTCTCCAGCGATCTCTCGATTGATTTGGGTACTGCCAACACTCTGATCTACGTGCGCGAGAAAGGTATTGTTCTGAATGAGCCTTCGGTGGTTGCTATTCGCCAGCATCTGGGTCAAAAAATTGTTGAAGCCGTGGGCGTGGATGCCAAGCGCATGCTGGGTCGTACCCCGGGCAATATCACTGCTATTCGACCTCTGAAGGATGGTGTTATTGCCGATTTTCAGGTGACTGAGAAAATGCTCCAGCACTTTATCAAGAAGGTGCATGCAAAAAGCCTTGTTCCCCCCAGCCCCCGCGTTTTGATCTGTGTGCCCTGTATGGCCACTGAGGTGGAGAAGCGTGCGATTAAAGAGTCGGCCTACAGTGCTGGTGCCCGGGAAGTGTTTTTGATTGAAGAGCCTATGGCTGCGGCTATTGGTGCCGGGCTGCCGGTTGAAGAGGCGGTGGGTTCCATGGTGGTTGATATTGGTGGTGGTACTACTGAAATCGCCATTCTGTCCCTCAATGGTGTGGTGTTCAGTGATTCTGTGCGCATCGGCGGTGACCGCTTCGATGAAGCTATTGTTAATTTTGTGCGGCGCAAGTACGGCAGTGTGATCGGTGATACCACTGCAGAGCGCATTAAGATGGAAATTGGTGCTGCCTATTTAGCTAAAGAGGTGCGCGAGATCGATGTGCGCGGCCGCAATCTGGCTGAGGGTGTTCCCAAAAGCTTTACCTTGACCAGCGATGAGATTCTGGAAGCACTACAGGAGCCCCTGGCTGGTATTGTGCAGGCGGTTAAGCGTGTGCTTGAGCAGTCTCCTCCGGAGCTGGCATCGGATATTGCTGAGACTGGCGTGGTTTTGACTGGCGGCGGTGCGTTGCTGCGAGATCTGGATCGTCTGCTGACTCATGAAACTGGCCTGCCGGTAATTCTGGCTGAAGAGCCATTGACCTGTGTGGCCCGCGGTGGCGGTGAAGCGCTTGAGATGATGGATAATAGAGGGCTGGATACACTGACCCACTAGAAACAGGGCAGTTCCAGCTTGAATAGTTAGTTTTCTGGATTGGGCTTATGAAAAATGTGTTTGCCAAGTCGTCCTCTCCTCTGCGCAAGATATTTCTTGTTAGCCTCGTTGCCTTCGGATTAATGACTCTGGATAACAGCACCTCTTGGCTGTCTCCCCTTTACCGGGTCGCAGATAGCGTAGTTCGCCCCCTCTACTGGATTACCAATATCCCCGCCCGTGTTCAGGAATGGGGCGAGGTCAATGTCACGTCTCGCACTGTCATCGAACAGGAAAACGTGCGCCTCAAACAAGAGAGCCTTATTCATCTGGGTCAGCTGCAGCGTATGGCGGAGCTGGCGGCGGAAAACCTGCGTCTGCGCCAGTTGCTCAATGCCACTGAGTTGTTGGTGGACAGTGTACTGGTTACTGAGGTGATTGGTGTGTCCCCAAGTCCCCAGAGCCATACGGTTACTGTGGATCGGGGTAGCGACGATGGCGTCTATGTGGGTCAGCCTATTCTCGATGCAGAGGGGCTTATGGGGCAGATTATTTCTGTCTATGGTGGCCACAGTGTGGCGCTTCTGATCACCGATAGCACCCATGCTCTGCCGGTGCAGGTATTGCGCAATGGGGTGCGCTCGATTGCTGAGGGTACCTCTGATTACAATCGTATGACCCTGAGATTTGTATCGCCAACCTCAGATATTGTTGAGGGCGACCAGCTAGTGAGTTCCGGTCTGGGTGGGCGCTTCCCGGTTGGTTACCCGGTGGGCACTGTGGCTAGTATCAGTCAGAAGCCTGGGGACACATTTGTGGACGTTGAAGTGGACCCATCAGCGCAGCTCGACCGCAGCCGCCACTTGCTTTTGGCGTTTACTTCTAAAGATGGCTCCCCTGACAGGAATGGCCGTTGAAACCGGTCAGCTTGACAGGGCCCGTGACTTTTTCACTGATTATCGCGGTTATTTTGCAGCTGATACCTGTGTCCGGTGACTGGATTCTGTGGCGTCCCAATTTTCTTATGTTAGTGATGATCGCCTGGGTACTCTATCAGCCCAGTCGCTTTGGTATTGGTTTTGCGGCGCTGGTGGGCCTCTTGGCCGACACATTGTTTCGCACGGCCCTTGGGCATTATGTGCTGGTGTTTGCGCTCTGTGGTGCTGTGGCCTATTTGTTGAGCCGCTGGCTCACCTATTTTTCATATTTCCATCGGGCTGTTTTGATTTTCCTGTTGGTGATTTTTTCTGAGTTGCTGCAGGCATTGTTGTTCTCAATCTGGGATGTACCCATGGGTTTGCAGCATGTGCCTGTTTTGGGTTTTGTCAGTGCGATAGTCTGGTTGCTGGTGGACAAGTCGATCGCCAGTCTTAACTTTATGTATAGATCGTGATTAAACAGCCTGCAAAGGAATTATTTTGTCAGACCAGAATCTTATCCTTGCCTCAGCATCACCCCGCCGGGCTGAGCTATTGACCCAGATGGGGGTCAAATTTGTGGTGGCTCCGGCAGATATTGATGAGAGTCAACGGGAAGCAGAGTCGCCCGTTGATTATGTAACCCGCATGGCTGTCGAAAAAGCCGCTGCTGGTTGTACCGGCCAGCAGTCGGGTTTGCCTGTTCTGGGGGCTGACACTGGGGTGGTTTGTGATGGCCAGGTTTTTGGTAAACCAACGGATCGCGCCCATGCTCAGGCTATGCTGTTGGCGCTGGCGGGCAAAACCCATACTGTAATGTCGGCTGTGGCGTTGGATAATGGCACTGACAGGCAGGTTCTGTTGTCTGAAACCAGAGTGACATTTCGCAATATCTCTGCGGATGAATGTTTTAGGTACTGGCAGACCGGAGAACCATTGGGTAAAGCCGGTGGCTATGCTATTCAGGGGCTGGGTGCAGTTTTTGTTGCTCATCTTGAAGGTAGCTACACTGGGGTGGTGGGGTTGCCGATTGCCGAGACTGCAACCTTGCTGCAGCGGTTTGCTGTTCCAGTTTGGCAGAGTATTGCTGGCTGCGTGCCATAATTATAAAAATCAGTTATTCGTTTATCTTTTGCGGAAAATAGTATGAGCCGAGAAATTCTTATCAATATTACGCCGATGGAAACCCGCGTAGCCTTGGTGGAAAACGGCGTGCCGCAAGAAATTTCTATTGAGCGCAATCAAAAGCGCGGTCTGGTAGGCAATATCTACAAAGCTATAGTGGTGCGTGTGCTGCCCGGTATGCAGGCGGCTTTTTTGGATATAGGTGAAGAGCGCACGGCATTTTTGCATGTGGATGATCTACACCATCCGGATGCAGAGTCAGGACAAAAGGCGGATATTCAGCAACTGCTGCGCACGGGTCAGCAGATTCTCGTGCAGGTGATCAAGGATCCTATCAGCAGCAAAGGCGCGCGTCTGACCGCACAACTCTCTCTGGCTTCCCGCTATCTGGTGTATATGAATGGCAATGACCATATTGGGCTGTCCCAGCGCATTGAAGATGAGCAGGAGCGCGAGCGTCTAAAGGAAATTATTGAAACAACGGCGACAGAGAGCGGACTGGGTGAGGGCGGTGGCTTTATTGTGCGCACTGCTGCAGATGCTGTTGAGGCCAGTGCGCTGCAATCGGATATGCGCTACCTACACAGGCTATGGCTGCATATTGAGTCCTCTAAATCTGAGGCCAAAGCGCCCTGCTGTATCCATGAAGAGCTGCCTCTGTACAAGCGCGCACTGCGGGATATGGCCAGCGATGAGGTGGAAAAGATACTGGTGGATTCCCGCGAGGTGTTGGACAAGCTCACGTCTTTTGCCAATAAATTCAGTCCGGAAATTGCCAATCTGATTGAGCATTATCCCGGTGAGCGGCCACTGTTTTATCTCCATGGTATTGAGGATGAGATTGCCAAGGCATTGCACCGGTCTGTGCCCTTAAAGTCTGGCGGCCATCTGGTGATCGATCAGACCGAGGCTATGACCACGGTGGATGTTAATACCGGGGCCTTTGTCGGTCATCGCAATCTTGAGGAAACCATTTACAAAACCAATCTGGAAGCCGCAGTGGCCGTGGCGCGACAGCTGCGCATGCGCAATCTGGGTGGCATTATTATTGTTGATTTTATCGATATGCAGAGCGCTGAACACCGTCGCCAGGTGTTGCGCAGCTTTGAAAAAGCCCTGGGTCGCGACCGCGCCAAGACCGCAATTTCAGGTGTTACCGAGCTGGGTCTGGTGCAGGTGACTCGCAAGCGCACCAGTGAAAGTCTGGGTCAGGTGCTCTGCGAAGGCTGCCCAACCTGTGATGGCCGCGGGTCGATCAAGTCGGCGGAGACCGTGGGCTATGAGGTGCTGCGGGAGATATTGCGAGTTGCCCGCGCCTATGAATGCGACCAGTTGCGGGTGTTGGCCTGTCATGCTGTCATTGAGCGCCTGCTGGATGAGGATTCTGCACAGGTGGCCGATCTGGAGGCCTTTATTGGCTGTACCATTCAGTTTCGTGCGGAGAGCCTTTTTATCCGCGACCAGTTCGATATTATTCCGGTCTAAGCCATGAACCATTCACTTGTCAAAATAACAAAGCTTGCCAGCCTGTGGTTCTGGCGATTTGCTGCACTGTTGATTATTGGCACTGTTATTTTGCTGGTTATTGGGCGTCAAACCATTGGCAGTATTGATCAGCTGCGCCCGACGTTGCAGAGCATTATCACTGACAGCTCTGGTTTGCAGGTTAATCTGGGCAGACTGCAGGGGGAATGGCCGAGGCTGGTGCCTATTTTGGATGTGGAGGCGGTTGAGGTTATTGCTGACAATGGGGAGGTGGCTATTTCTCTGGACCATGGTCGTGCCAACCTGGATGTTTTAAACAGCCTTAAATACGGATCGCCGATCTGGCGCGAGTTGACCGTTGATCGGCTGGTGTTGAATGTGCGCGAAGATAGGCAGGGCCGCTGGAATATCAATGGCCTCGATGGTGAATCCAAAACTGATTTAAAGCTTATTCTTGATCCGCTGTTTTACAGTCGCCTGATTCGTATGAAGCTGGTGATTGTAAATCTGGAGTTCTTTTCTGGTAAGCAGCTGCAGATGCGCAGTGATGAAGTGCGGCTAGAAAATGACTCGGACTTTCACCGCGCTGAATTATCCCTGCGCCTGTCCGATCAGGAGACTCCTGCTTATTTGCTGTTGGAGGGGGTTGGTGATCCCTCAGATCTCGAATCTTTCCATGCCGATGGTTATTTACAGCTCAATGGCTTCAATATATCCCAGCCGGTGGTGGAGTTGACCAGGTCATTGCTGCCCCAGCTGTTTGCAAATTTGAAGGAGTTTGAGGCCAGGACCAGCGGTGAGCTGTGGTTTGATATTCATCCTGGTGGCGGGCTGGATTTTGAGGGTGAGCTGGCGGTTTCCGAGGTGCCTCTGGACTGGCTGGCCGAAGTGCCGCCTCTGGAAAATATTTATACAGGGATAACGGGCTGGTTTACCCCGGGTTCGGATTGGGGGCTCAGATTGCAGGGTTTTGATTTTGCCTGGTCTGACAGTGATATTAAACCGCTGGATATGGTATTTACCCAGCGCCTTGGTTCCCGCTGGCGTGACTTTGATGTGTCGGTGAATCGCCTTGATCTGAATGTTTTAACTGATCTACTGCGCCAGACCAGGCTGCCTGCTGACAGGCTGCTAAACATTATTGATCAGGTGCGCCCGGAGGGCAGCCTCAGGGCCCTCACATTGGGGCAGAATGAAAAGGGCTATTACGCCTCGGCCAATCTGCAGTCCATCAATATGCAGAATTACAAAGGTGCTCCGGCTCTTAAAGGTGTTGATGGTTATCTGGAAGTCCATGGGCAGGGTGGCCTTTTTCATATTGCGGATAGCGATGGCTTTGATGTTTGGTTTACCAAGGTCTACCGCGACTATCTCCATGTGGACAGTGCCGAGGGTACGATATATCTTGATTGGCAGTCTGAACAAAAAACACTGAAGGTAGAGAGCGAGCCGGTAAAGACAGTGGTCGATGCTGGTACCAGCCATATTATGTTTTCGGTTGAGCAGCAGTTCCACAGCGAAGGACTGCCCCCTGAGGTTAATCTGGTTATTGGTGGTCGCGATATTGATGCCAGTTATAGCAAACAATATCTGCCCTACAAGATGCCCGAGACTCTGAGAAAATGGCTCAAAACCGCAATTGTCGGCGGCAATGTTAAAGACTTTGCTCTGGCCTACAGAGCCGGAGCACCGCGAAATGACGTCGGTTCAAGAACCAGTCAGATGCTGTTCCGCGCTGAAGACACTACAATAGATTACCATCCGGATTGGCCCGGGCTGCGTGATTTGGATACTGAGGTGCTGGTTGATGATGGCTATGTGCAGTCCAGTATCAGTTCCGGGCTGGTGGGGGATAATACTATTGTTGCGGCCACTGCTGAGTATGACAGTGCCATGCCCCCAGAGCAGCGTATTTTAATTGTCGATGGCACTGTGACTGGTTCTCTGGCCCATGGCGTCGATTTTCTGGCTCAGTCTCCGGTAAAGAAAAACCTTGGGCCTCTGGCCAGTTGGGACCTTGCTGGTAAGGCTGATTCCCGGATGCAGCTGCGAATTCCATTGGGCATAAAATCTAAAAATACTCTGGCCAAGGCTGAATATACGGTTAGCACCCAACTGGCTGATGCGCGACTCGCCATACCAGATTCGCCAATTGCGATGACTGAGGTCAATGGCGATATTAAATTCTCTGCTGCGGATGGACTGCAGTCTGACAATATTACTGCCACATTCTGGCAGGAACCTTTAACCGCCAAACTATATAAAACCGGATCCGAACAGAAAATTGCCATACAGACCGAGGTTAAGCCGGAGAGTATCGGGCAGCTGGTTAAATTTCCCTGGCCTGAGGTGCTGGTGGGAAATGTTGCTATTGATGGGTTGTTGAGTATTCCCCCTGCTTCCGCCGAAGGCGGGGTTAATCTGGCGCTGAGCAGTCAGTTGCAGGGCACTGAGATACGCTTGCCAGAGCCTCTGGCGCTGTCCGCTGCAGATCAGCGATCGATGAATATGACAATATTTTTCACCCCGGAGTTGGCGCGTATTGAAACCAGTCTGGGGGAAGAGCTGACTGCTGAGATGTATTTCTCTGAGGGTGCCCTCACTCAGGGTTTGGTGCTCTATGACCGCGCAGATGTTAGTTCGCAGCCTGGGGAGTTGCTAGTCGCTGCCTATATGCCGACTACAGATCTACAGATATGGATGCCTGTTGTTGAGCTATTTTCCCCCAAGTCCGCGGAACCAAGGCTCTCCAGCTGGGAGCCAGTGTTTGATTTGAATTTTGATCGTCTGGAGCTGGCCACATTTGAACTCAATCAGATTGAGGCGAGAATCAGTGCCAGCGACCGGGTTACCCAGATTGCCTTTAGCAGTGATCTCGCTGATGGCCTGTTGGAGCTGGCTACAGACGAGCAGCAGGTTCCCCGGCTGAGTCTTTCCCGCTTGCATTTACCCAGTGCTTTGCTGGAAGAGAAAATTGGTCAACAGACTGTAGATCCCCGTACATTTTTTGCGGTGGACCTGTCGGTTGATCAGCTCAGAGTTGGCGATAAAGACTGGGGCTCCATTGCTCTAAAGTTACGTCCTGAGGTGTCTGGCGCAGCATTTAATAATATCAGCGGCAATCTGCTAGGCCTGCGCCCGGGTTTATCTGATGCGGAGCCGCCCACCGAGTTTTTCTGGAGCTTTGATGGTGAAACCCACAGCAGTAGGCTGATAGGCCCTGTTGCGGTGGATAATATTGGTGATATGTTTGTCAGCTTTGATATTGATAAAGTGGTTGATAGCGAGTCTGGTAAATTAACCTTTGACCTTGCCTGGCAGGAGAAGCCCTGGGGCCTCAGCAGAGAAAATATCACTGGTGATTTTGATATTAAATTAACCGATGGTAGTTTTTATAAATCTGCCGGTGGCGCTGGTGGTGCCCTGAAGCTGGTCAGCCTGTTTAATTTTGCTAATTGGCTGCGCCGTTTGCAGTTGGATTTCTCCGATGTGGTGGGGCAAAACCTTGAGTACAACAGGCTCAAGGGCAAGCTCCATTTTGAAAATGGTGTGGCCAGCCTCCGCGATCCGTTAAAAATGAATATGCCTTCTGGCCGCATGAGCATGGCGGGTGATTTTGATCTGGTCAATGAAACTGTGGATACCCGTCTGGTGGCAACATTGCCGGTGGCGACTAACCTGCCCTGGGTGGTGGCTATGATGGGCGGCCTACCCGCGGCTGCCGGTGTCTATGTCACCAGTAAGCTGGTTGAGAAGCAGGTTGATCGACTGTCCAGTATTAGCTATGAAGTCACTGGGCCCTGGGATGATGTAAAGGTCTCGGTGGATAAGATCTTTGCCGCAGAGCTAAAAGGGACATCTGAAAGCGGGCAGCCTGAAAAGGACAGGGCGGTTAGCGAACAAACTCCAGATCAGTAGAAATAGGGACCTCTTATGAGCATTGCTGTTGCTGCGATTCAATTTAAACCCCAGGCATCTGTGGATGCCAATTTGCACTGTGCTGAGAATTTTCTTCAGCAGGCGGCGGAGGCTGGCTGCCAGTTAGCGGTGCTGCCGGAAAACTTTGCCTATTATGGTCAGGCGGATTTATTACAGGCTGGCCGAGCTGAGTCTGATGAGCAGGGCCCGGTGCGCCAGTTTCTGGCTGAGCAGGCTGTACGGCATGATATGTGGCTGGTGGCTGGGACTGTCCCTGTGGCCGGGCCCAGCCCACGGCCCAGTGCCCGGTGCTTTTTGCTCAGTCCAAAAGGTGAGGTTGTTGATCATTACGACAAGATTCATCTGTTTGATGTCGATGTGACCGTTGATGGTCACAACCGAAGTTACCGTGAATCTGACGATTACAGTGCTGGCAAGCGGGTGACGGCGGTGCGCACCGATCTGGCGATACTTGGTTTGACCGTTTGCTATGACCTCAGATTTGCTGAACTGTACCGTAAACTGGCCGATGCTGAGGCACAGATTATTACCGTGCCGGCAGCCTTTACCGCGGCTACGGGCAAAGATCATTGGCAGGTGCTGTTGCGTGCCCGGGCGATTGAAAATCAATGCTTTGTGATTGGTGCCAATCTGGTGGACCGGGAGCATAAGCGCCGAGGTCTGTGGGGTGGTAGCTGCATTATTGACCCCTGGGGCAAGGTACTTGCGTCCATGGAAGACGAGGTGGGTGCGGTGATTGCCGAGATCGATCTGGGCAAGATCGAGCAGCTCAGGGCTGAGATGCCTGTTGCCGAACACCGCCGCCTCTAATTATGGGCTGTAATTGGCTACTCAGTAATCTCGCGCAGGTAGGCAAATAGTTTTCGCGCCGCCGCCGGTGGTTTTTTTGATTCTCTCTCGCGATTGGCTTGGCGCTGCAGATTACGCAGCTGCTGCCGGTCGGCCTCGGGATGCTGTTGAACAAATTCTTCTATTACTGGGCTGCCCTGGGCAATTAAACGGTCCCGCCAGTTTTCCAGCTGTGCAAAATGCTGACGATAGGTCTGGGATTGGTGATCCATTTTTTCTAGGGTGTGGGTAATAAACTCAGTATCGGCGGTGCGCATAAGCTTGCCAATATATTGCAGGTGACGGCGCTTGGCCTCTCGGCTCTTGAGTCTGCGCGCTTCATAGATAGCTTCTTTGAGGTTTTCCGGCAGATCAAACTTCTGCAGTTTACCTTCGGGCATATCCACCAGTTGGGCACCCATATCCTGCAGTGCCTGACTGTCCCGTTTAAGTTGGGATTTGCTTGGACCGTCCCATTCTGGTGGATCAATTTCTGTATCTATCATGACAAAAACACTGTTGCTAGACCGAGAAAAGAGACAAACCCGACAATATCAGTGACTGTGGTCAGAATCACTGTGCCGGCCAGTGCTGGATCTATATTGATCGAGCGCAACAGCACTGGGAGTAATGTGCCGGTAATGGCCGCGGCGGTCAGGTTAATAGCCATGGCTGCTCCAATAATAAGTGCCATGGTGGAATCCTGGAACCACAGAGATACCACGGTACCAGCGACCATCGCGTAGAGCATGCCGTTGAGAGCACCGACGGTAAATTCTTTGCTCAGCAGCCACGATAGGTTGCTGCGTTCAACCTGACCCAGAGCCATGCCGCGAATAACGACAGTCAATGTCTGACTGCCGGCCACACCTCCCATGCTGGCAACGATGGGCATCAGAATGGCCAGTGCGACCACTTTATCCAGGGTGCCTTCAAACAGGCTGATGGCGGTGGAGGCGATTATTGCGGTGATCAGGTTAACGCCAAGCCAGACTGCGCGCCGGGGCGCGGTGCGGCTGATGGATGAAAAGGTGTCCTCGGTGTCGCTCAAACCAGCCATGGCCAATAATGAATGGTCGGCATCTTCAACAATAACGTCAACCACGTCATCAATGGTGATGCGCCCGAGAAGATGATTGTTGTCATCGATCACTGGCGCGGAGACCAGATCCTGACGCTGGAACAGCTGGGCTACGTCCGAGTCGATGAGGTTGACATGTATGGCCTGGACTTCGGTATTCATTACTTCTCGCACTGTGGTGGTGGGGCTCGAGGTGAGCAGCTTGCCCAGTGCCAGATTGCCGAGAAATAAATCATTGCGGCTGACCACAAACAGGTTGTCAGTCAGGTCGGGGATTTCATCAAAGCGGCGTAGGTAGCGTAGCACTACATCCACCGTGATATCTGGTCGCACGGTGATGATCTCGGTGTCCATTAGACCACCGGCGGTTTCTTCATCGTAAGTAAGCACTGACTCTACACGCTGCCGATCCTGCACGGACATAGCCTGCAGGACTTCGGGAATCATCTGATCAGGCAGTTGCTGGAGAATATCGACAATATCATCGACATCCAGTCCCTCGGTCAGGGACGCGACTTCCGCGCCGTCCATTTCATTGAGGAATTCGAGCTGGATTTCATCGGATAGCTCTTGCAGTACTTCACCGGATATCTCTGGATCAACCAGCTCCCAGAGAATATGGCGGAACTTTGGCGGTGCGGTTTCAAGCTGGTGGGCGACATCCGGGGGTGACAGATTATTGAGAATATGACGAACCTGATTCAACGTGACTGCATCAATGGCAGTGCCCAGCTTAGCCAGTAGGTTGTTGTCTTTGGTTTCGGTCATGGTCTGTTCCCTAGCTAAACCTGCGTTGCGCGGTTACGGGGACATTTTAGCGGGCTATGGTGCTTACGGATAGGATTAACTGAAACTTAGCCGGTTATGGCTGAATTTATTCCCCTTCACCAAAATAATCTGCCAGCAGCTGGGTGATTTCATCACAGGCGGCCTGTTCGTCGGCGCCGTCGAACTCGAAGGTCAGCTCTGTACCCTGGCTGGCTGCCAGTAACATCAGCGACATAATACTTTTGGCATCCACCAATGGCTCCTGTTTGCCGATACGAATGGCACAGGCATAATGGCCTGCGGCTGCGGCCAGTTTGGTGGCGGCGCGGGCATGCAGTCCCAGCTTATTGATTACCGGTAGTTGGCAGCGAATCATGACTGTCTATGCCTCTGCATCAGGCGCTCAACTCTTTGTGGACGACTTTTACAAAGGGCTGCTGCTGAGAAAAATGCTCATAGAGTCTGTTGGCCAGATACACGGAGCGATGCTGGCCGCCAGTACAGCCAATGGAGACGGTCATATAGCTGCGATTATTGGTTTGGAATTTGGGGATCCAGCGTGTCAGGAAGCCGATTATATCGGCCAGCATTGAGGCGACATCCACCTGGGATTCCAGGAATTCAATTACTTCGGGGTCATTGCCTGTCTGGGTGCGCAACTCCAGCTTCCAGTATGGGTTGGGCAGGCAGCGAACATCAAAAACAAAGTCTGAGTCACTGGGCACGCCCCGTTTAAAGCCAAAGCTTTCAAACAAAATCGACATGCTTTCGCGATTGTCTGGCACCACGGTATTTTTGATTAGATCCCGGAGCTGGTGCAACGATAGCCCTGAGGTGTCGATGGCGCGATCAGAAATGTCCGATATGGGCGTCAACATTTCCTTTTCCAGCTCAATGGCTTCTTTGAGGCTAATTGATTCGCTGCTCAGAGGATGTTTGCGCCTTGTTTCGCTGTAGCGGCGCAGCAGATCATTGCGTCGTGCCTGCAGAAAAATAACATCCACGGCGACACCAGTATCTTCGATATCATTGAGCATGTGGGGTATTTTGCTCAAATCACCCACCAGATTGCGGGCATCAATACCCACTGCAAGCATTAGCTCGTTGTTCCCTGGTTCATCTTTTAGCTGAGTGACCAGTTCCGATAATAGGCTCGCTGGAAGATTGTCAATGCAGGTAAAGCCGACATCCTCGAGGATATTCAGTGCGGAGGTTTTGCCGGATCCGGAGCGACCGCTGATGATAACCAGGCGCATAGCTAACTCGAGCGCTCCAGCTTTGTTGCTGTGGCGTAGAGTTCTTCATTGTTGCTGCACTGGCGCAGAGATTGGCGAGAGTCGTCATCCTGCATCAATGCGGCGATTCTGGCCAATGTGGCCAGATGTTCGTCGTTTTTCTCCTCTGGAACGACCAGAGCAAAAATTAAATCTACAGGCTTATCGTCCTGGGCATCGAAGTCGATGGGCTTTTCCAGTTTGATCAGGCAGCCGTGAATACGCCTGAAGCCGGAAGCGCGACAGTGGGGTATGGCGACTCCTTCCCCTATGCCTGTGCTGCCCAGACGCTCCCGGGCAACCAGGCTGTGGAACAACTGATCGGTCTGCTCTGTATCACCACCCAGTTGCTGGGTAATAAACGCCGATAAATTTTCCAATACTCGTTTTTTGCTGGCGCCTGGCAAATTGCACAGTGTCATGTCCGGCGTCAGCACATCAGTTATTTTCATGGACTGGGTTAATGGCCTCGGTGTTTTTCTTTGTGCTTGATAAGCTGGCGATCCAGTTTGTCGGTCAGGGCATCAATTGCTGCATACATGTCTTCATGTTCTGCGTTGGCAAATAGTTCTGCCCCAGCAACATGTACGGTGGCCTCTGCTTTTTGTACCAGTTTTTCGACGGTGAGAATAACGGCGGTGCTGGTTATCTGCTCGTAATGCCTTTCAAGTTTGGATAGTTTGGTGGTGACATAGTTACGTATAGGGTCGGTGATATCTAAATGGTGTCCACTGATGGTCATTTGCATGCAATTCTCCTTTTACTTGGCATTTTCGAATCGTTTCCTTTGGCTCGACGAGGGGATTCCCATGCTTTCGCGATATTTGGCGACAGTTCGTCGGGCAACTTGAATTCCCTGCTCCTCAAGAAGAGAGGTGAGCTTGTTATCACTCAGGGGTTTGGCGGGTTGTTCTGCACTAATCATTGTTTTTAGGATAGCGCAAACTGCAGTGGATGAACACTCCCCTCCGCCAGATGTGCCGACATGGCTGGAAAAGAAATATTTCAGCTCAAAGATTCCCTGGGGTGTGGCCAGATATTTGCTGGTGGTGACCCGGGAAATGGTCGACTCATGGAGATCCAGTTTGGTGGCAATATCTGACAGAACCATGGGCTTCATGGCTATGGGACCATGATCCAAAAAGCCCTGTTGCAGATCGATAATGGTAATGGCAACGCGCATCAATGTCTCATTGCGGCTTTCAAGACTGCGCAAAAACCAGCGGGCTTCGGCGAGGTTGTTCTTTAAAAACTGCTTTTCATCGCTGTTATCTGAGCGATTTATCAGGTTGCTGTAGGTGTCGTTGATACGCAACTTGGGCATATTGCTGTCATTGAGCTGTACTCGCCAGCGCCCGGCGATTTTCTCTACATACACATCTGGAGCAATATACTCCGCTTCGTTCACTGCCAGCACTTCGCCGGGACGGGGATTAAGGCTGCGGATCAGCAGTAGCGCTTCTTGCAGATCATCACAGCTGTAGCCGGTTTTTTTGCTCAGGCGATTGATATCAACTGAGGCGATATCTTCGAGAAACTCGTTGACCAGTCGTATGGCCTGAGCCAGGTAGGCGGTTTCATCACTTAGTTGGTTGAGCTGGATAAGCAGGCATTCTTTGATATTGCGACCAAATATTCCGGGTGGGTCAAACTGCTGCAGGCGGTGCAATACGGCTTCGAGTTCGTCATCCTCAAGACTATCGGTTAGCTCGGGGCCGTCTGTTGTCTCAAGGCTGTCTATTGGCTCAGGGCTGTTCCCCAAACCCTGGGGCTGGATATGAGCGGTGATCTCGCGCAGATCTTCGTTGATCAGGCCGCTGTTATCGATAGAGTCGATAAAGGCTTCGGCGATTTCGCGGTCACGATCTGAAAACGGTGTCAGGTTGAGTTGCCAGTGCAGATGGTCTTGCAGTGATTCTGTGACTTGAAAAACTTGCTCCAGATTAACTTCGGCGCCAGTGCTACTGGAAGAGCTGCTGGATGAACTATGGTCATCCCAGTTAGCGTCTACAGGGAGATCCTGATGGCTATCCTGTTCCCAGGGAGTGTCGGCTTCAGCTTCGGTAACGGTTTGCTCGGTGGCATCGGCAGCGGTCTGGTGGGCGCTGGGATCATCGCTGTTGAAGTCGATATCACCATCGCTGTCAATATAGTCTGAGGTTGGTGCCTCTTCTTTGCTGCTATTGGTGCGGCCGTCGTCTTCGTCCATTTCCAGCAACGGATTGTTATAGAGTTGTTCGATAACTTCCTGACGCAATTCCAGAGTCGACAGCTGCAACAGGCGAATGGCCTGCTGCAATTGCGGTGTCATCGTCAGCTGTTGGCTGATCTTGAGTTGAAGACCTGGACGCATAGGTTGTTATTACTACAAAAAAGACCAGATGCAATTTTAGTGCCGAGTTATGGCTGCTGGCAATGCTGGATTTGCGAATTACCCCATTATTACAGGGTAAAGTGCTCTCCAAGGTAGGTTTTGCGCACTTTTGCGTCGCTGAGGATATGTTCTGTCGTGCCTTCGGCAATAACATGGCCTTCACCGATAATATAGGCATGCTCGCAGATATCCAATGTTTCACGCACATTGTGGTCGGTGATCAGCACACCAATACCTTTGTCCCGCAGGTGGCGGATAATACCTTTGATGTCATTGACCGAGATGGGGTCAACCCCGGCAAAGGGCTCATCCAGCAAAATAAACTGTGGGTCTGCAGCCAGTGCCCGAGCAATTTCGACGCGTCGTCGCTCTCCCCCTGAGAGGCTCATGCCAATGTTTTTCGCCAGGTGAGAAATGTGGAATTCATGCATTAACTCCTCGAGGCGGTGGTTGCGCTGCTGGCGGCTGAGTTCGCTACGGGTTTCCAGAATAGCCAGTATATTGTTTTCGACACTCATTTTTCTGAAGATTGAGGGTTCCTGGGGGAGATAGCCGAGTCCGCGCTGGGCGCGACCATGCATGGGCAGGGAGGTGATATCCACATTATCGACGGTCACCGTGCCGCCATCCTGACCCACAAGGCCGATAATCATGTAGAAGCAGGTGGTTTTACCTGCGCCGTTAGGGCCCAGCAAGCCGACAATTTCACCCTGTTTAACTGACAGCGAGACATCTTTTACCACTGGGCGCTTGGCATAGGATTTGGCCAGATTCTGTGCTTCTAAAATTGCCATTACTCCGGACTCTCCTGCTGTTCCGTTGTTGAGTTGTCCAGATTTGAGGGTGGTATCACCAATTGGATACGTTTTTGGTTGCTGCGGTTATTACCGTTGGCTTTCCAGGTCCCTTTATTGATGTCGTAGACAATCAAATCTCCCTTAACCAATGTGCCATTGCGGGCCAGTGAGGCATTTTTTTGCAGGTTAATTTTATCCTCGCCGAGCAGGTACTCAATAATTTCGCCATGGGCAACAACAATGCCCTCATTGATATTTGGCTGGTGCCTGTAGGTTGCAGGTTCGCCCAGAGACAGTATGCGATTGACCTTGCTATCTTTATAGAAAATGGTCACTTTTTCAGCCTCAATGGAGACTGATCCCTGACGCATGATCACATTGCCGCTGTATTCTGTGAGCCCAGTGGTCTGATTGCTTTCAGCGAAGTCGGATTCAATGGTAATGGGCTGGTCGCCATCGTCGGGCAGCCCGTAGCCAGCGGTTGCGGCAGCGAGAAAAACCATGGCGACTAATCTTCTAAATTGGCTCATGAATAGCCCGGACCTGCGATTTGATAATAAATACCTCGTTAGTGAAATTGGCATTTAGCCCGGATCCAGAAAGTTTAACCTGTGGCGATTTCAGTTTAAAGGGGCCTTTATTAGTGGCACTGTTGCTGTTGGGCAGATAGGTCATATCATCACTGGTCAAGATGGTCTGCCCTTCATCCGCTGTACTGATTGCCACCACATCATCCTGCAGAAACACTTTGTTGCCGTTGTTTGAAAGTGTGCCATGTTTGGCCTTGATACTCAGCTGATCGCTTTTAGCTGGCTCTTCAATGGTCACTATATTAGGCTGTTTGAGTGTCAGTTCTGATTTTTTGTTAAAAAACTCGGCTCTGGTTGAGGTGAGTAAAAACTGCTGGCTTCCAGAGGACGAAAACTTCAGGCTGCTGACATCGGTCATATAACTATCGGCGACAGGGACTTCTTCCACCTGGCCAGTTTGCTTGCGCATAAAGGACTCCGGTGGGCTATCCCAGATCAATAAAAAGCCACCGACAAAAAATATCAGTGCAGAGATAAGCAGCGCCTGTCTGATCATTGATAGCTGGCCAGTATTGTCTGCAGTTTTCCCTGGGCCTCAAGGATTGTTTCAGCTACTTCGCGAACGGCGCCATGGCCGCCACTTTTAGCCGTCTGCCAAAGGGCCTGGCTAGCGTTGGTGGTGCTGCCATTGGCCGGGGTGATGCCTAGTCCAACCCGTCGAATAACCGCCAGATCAGGCAGGTCGTCGCCCATAAAGGCGATTTCATCCATGCTGATATCCATGGTTTGCAGCAGTTCGTTAAGGGCGGTTAGTTTATCTTCGCGCCCCTGAACAACCGGGTCTATTCCAAGCTCGTCAGCACGGCGCTGGAGCAGTGCGGATACGCGGCCGGTAATAATGCCCACCTGCACGCCTCCCTGCTGCAATAATTTAATGCCCAGCCCATCCTGTATATTAAAGGCCTTCATCTCTTCGCCGCTGTTGCCATAGTAGAGGCGACCATCGGTCAGCACACCATCTACATCCAGCAGTAGCAGTTTGATTTTCTTTGCCGCGGTAATTACAGCGGCGGGAACGCTGTCGCCCATTAAACAACTCCTGCGCGCAAAATATCATGCATATGCAAAACGCCAATTGGATGTTGACTGTGATCTTCGACAATCAGTGCCGTGATACTGGCGCTCTCCATAATCGTCAATGCTTCGGCGGCGAGTATGGCGTCGCTGATAGTTTTTGGGTTAGCTGACATAACCTGTTCCATGGTTGCGGTGCCAATATCAATATTCTGATCAATAACACGGCGCAGATCGCCATCGGTAAACACGCCCATAAGCTTGTTGTTGCTGTCGACCACTGTGGTCATACCAAAGCCCTTCTCGGTCATCTCCAGCAGTGCGTCCTGTAATAGCTGATTGGCGCTGACTCTGGGAACCTCTGTTTCCCCATGCATAATATCGCCGACCCGCAATAGCAGTTTGCGGCCCAGAGCGCCGCCGGGGTGGGAGAAGGCAAAGTCTTCGGCGCTGAAGCCGCGAGATTCAAGCAGTGCAATGGCCAGTGCATCGCCCATCACCAATGTCACTGTGGTGCTGGTGGTGGGGGCTAAATTTAATGGGCAGGCTTCGCTGGTGACGCTGACATCAAGATTGGCACAGGCGGACTGGGACAATATTGATTCAGGGTCCCCGGTCATGCTTATCAGGGGAATGCCCAGGCGTTTGATCAACGGCAATATGGTAACTACTTCTGCGGTACTGCCTGAGTTTGAAATGGCGATCACCACATCATTTTTGGTGATCATGCCCAGATCCCCGTGACTGGCTTCGCCTGGGTGAACGAAAAAGGCTGGTGTGCCTGTGCTGGCTAATGTTGCGGCAATTTTATTGCCTATGTGCCCGGACTTGCCCATACCGGTGACAACCACACGACCTTCGCATGCCAGTATTGTCTCGCAGGCACGCTCGAAATCGCTGTTGATGCAGGGTGCCAGCTGTCCTACGGCCAGAGATTCCATCTCTACGGTGCGCAGGCCAGAATTAATAAAGTCGCTTGTTGCCATATTCAGGGTTCATCTGTGTTTAAGTTCAGTATTATAGAGCAAAACAGGTCGGGCGTATTCAGGCTTGGCCTGCCGAGATTGCGGGCCATAGCAGTACATAATAAAAGCCGTAGCCTGCCAGTAAAATCACGCCCATGGTTTTGGATATGCGTCCTGAGCTGCTGCGCAGTGCAAGTGCAGCCATAACGACCATTAGTACTGTCATTACTGCCATAGCGGCATAGTCACGGGCAAAGACATCGGGGCTCAGAGCTACCGGAGCTATAGCGCCAGCAGAGGTCATTACCAGCATAAGATTAAAAAGGTTGGAACCCAGAATATTACCTAGAGCTATATCATGATGGCCGCGAATGGCACTCATCACCGAAGCGGCCAGTTCAGGCAGGCTGGTGCCGATGGCGACTACGGTAAGACCTATGACCAGTTCGCTGATGCCTGCATAGGCGGCAATGGATTTTGCCCCCCACACGGTAATCTCGGCACTGACCAGCAGCACTCCCAGGCCCACGGCAAACCACAGTAGCGCACTGCCAATGGGAAGTTCTGGAAGCTCTTCGGCCTCTCCGATCACTTCCGGGTTGGGGTGATTCTTTTTGTATTTGACCACTAATATCAGCAGCGGAACAATTAGCAAGCCCAGACTGATGCTCTCGCCACGACCGAGAAATCCATCATAGAGACATAATCCAGCCAGCGCTGTGATCAGTAAAAGAATCGGGGTCTCTTCCCGCAGTAAATGTTTTTGCACTGGAATAGGGGCTACCAGCGCTGTAATACCCAGTACCAGACCAATATTGGCTAAATTTGAACCCAGAGCATTGCCGACGGCCAGTTGGGCAGCATTTCTCATGGCGGCATTGATGGAGACAATAACCTCTGGCGCAGAGGTCCCCACAGAGACCACAGTCAGGCCAATAATCATGGGTGAAATGCCAAAGTTGCGCGCTGCACCCGCACTGCCGGCAACAAACCTGTCGGCTCCCCAAAGCAGGCCTAAGATGCCCGTCACAAGGGCCAGCATGGGTAGATAGATAGCGGACATATAGTCTCCGGCTGTGTTTATTCAATAGTGAGGGAATGGTATAGTGCGCAGCCACTATTGTCAGCTCTGAAGAACTAGATTTTTGAATCCGCTGTCAAAGGAAGAGAATTTAAACGAGAAACATAATATGCGATTAATAAGAACAGGTTTGCTGAGTGGTGTGGTCGGGTTGCTGATGTCAATATCAGCGGTAGTTTTTGCTGAGAGCGACCCAGCCATTGAGAGTGGTCCTTTTGAGAAGATTGAGCAGGTCACCGCTGAGTTGTTGTTGGTGATTGCTGACCATGCCGAGGGCTTTCCAGAGAATGAGCCGCAATATTTTCAGGCGCTGAATACTCTGCTGGAGCAGCATATTGATTTCAACTATATCGCTAAATCCGTGATGGGCCGCTCGGCAAAGAGCGCGACTGGTGAGCAGCGAATTGAGTTCGCCACCAAATTCCGCAATGGCCTGATTGAGACCTACGGTCGCGGGCTTATCGGCTATGGCGACGAGAAGATTGTGCTGCTTAACAAAGCACCGTTGAAACCGGGCCAGAGAATGGTGTCGGTAAAGCAGGAAATTCAAGCTGAAGGCGCGGTGTACCCAATGGAATACTCTATGGCCCTAAGCAAAAAAACCGGGCAGTGGAAGGCCATTAATGTTGTGATCAATGGCATTAATATGCGCAATATTTTCCGCAGTCAGTTTGCCAATGCTGTGCAGAGAGCCGGTGGCGATATTGATGTGGTAATTGCTGACTGGTCAGCTGAATAATTTGTAACTGAAGAAAAGAGTTAACCTATAAATGAATCCAGATGATGTAAAAGTGCTGCTAGAGAATGCTCTGCCCGATTGCCAATTTGAGGTGGAGACCGATGGTGGCCATTTCAATATTGTTGCTATTGGTGATCTATTTGAGGGCAAGCGCCCGGTGCAGCGTCAGCAACAGATTTATGCTGCCCTCAATGAACAGATCTCTTCTGGCGCGATTCACGCAGTCAATATGAAAACATTCACTCATCAGGAGTGGAATGATCGCAGCTAATTCCTCTGCGGCTCTACTATTAAGTTCTGAGGTTATCCGATGGATAAACTGATTATTCAAGGGGGTGCAGTTCTCCGTGGAGAGGTCTGGATTTCTGGTTCCAAGAATGCGGCACTGCCGATACTCTCTGCTGCGCTGCTGTCTGAGGGCATTGTAACCATTGCCAATTTGCCCCATCTGCAGGATGTTACCACTACTATCGAGTTGCTTGGCGCCCTGGGAGTGACTGTCAGTATCGATGAGAAAATGCGTCTCGAAGTCGATACCTCGACCCTCAATAGCCTGACCGCACCCTATGAACTGGTGAAAACCATGCGCGCCTCAATTCTGGTGCTTGGCCCTATGCTGGCCCGCTATGGTGAGGCAAATGTATCCTTCCCTGGGGGCTGTGCTATTGGCAGTCGGCCTGTGGATTTACATCTGCGCGGACTGGAAGCCATGGGCGCCACTATTGAGATTGATGAGGGTTATATCCGCGCCCGGTCTGATGGTCGCCTGAAAGGAGCCCACATTCTAATGGATATGGTGTCAGTGGGTGCCACTGAAAATTTAATGATGGCTGCGGTACTGGCAGAGGGCACTACTGTTATTGATAACGCTGCCCGAGAACCAGAGATTGTTGATCTGGCTGCCTGTATGAATGCCTGGGGCGCTGATGTACAGGGTGCTGGCTCTAATACGTTAACGATTAATGGTGTTGAAAAGTTGGCTGGGGGCTTTTATAAGGTCATGCCGGATCGCATTGAGACAGGTACCTATCTGGCGGCTGCGGCTGCCACTGGGGGTAAAGTCAAAACCACCCAGACTGATCCCGCAACTCTGGAGGCTGTGTTGCTGAAGCTTGAGGAAACCGGCGCAGTAATTACCCAGGGCGAAGACTGGATTGAGTTGGATATGCAGGGCAAGCGGCCCAAGGCGATTAACCTTAAGACCGCCCCCTATCCGGCCTTTCCCACAGATATGCAGGCTCAGTTAACGGCGGTTAATGCGGTGGCGGAAGGCACCGGCATGATTACCGAGACTATTTTTGAGAATCGCCTGATGCAGGTTCAGGAGCTTAATCGCATGGGTGCGAGCATTATTGTCGAGGGCAACACTGCCATAGTGACAGGGGTGGAAAGACTGAAAGGTGCGCCAGTGATGGCCTCTGATTTGCGCGCCTCAGCGGCGCTGGTGATTGCCGCTATGGTTGCTGAGGGTGAAACCATTGTCGATCGCATCTATCATATTGATCGAGGCTACGAATGTATTGAAGAGAAGTTGCAGCAACTGGGCTGCAAAATTAAGCGAGTACCCGGTTAAGCCGGCGAATTAAAGCTCAGCCTGAGAGACCAGATAATTGTTATGACAGAGATTACCCTAGCCCTGACTAAGGGTCGCATATTAAAAGAAACTCTACCGCTGCTTGGGGCTGCGGGAATAGTGCCTGCGGAAGATATAGCCACCAGCCGCAAACTGGTATTTGCGACCAATCAGGAAGGTTTGCGCCTGCTGATTTTGCGCGGCTCCGATGTCCCTACCTATGTGCAATTTGGTGCGGCTGATATAGGTGTTGCTGGCAAGGATGGTCTTCTGGAGCATCAGGGAGACGGCTACTACGAGCCTCTGGATTTGGGTATTGCCCGCTGCAAGCTGATGACTGCTGTGCCTGTCGGCGCGAAGCCCCAGACTGGGCGTCTGCGCGTGGCAACAAAATATGTCAATGTGGCTCGCCAGTTTTATGCAGAGCAGGGTCGCCAGGCAGATCTGATCAAGCTCTATGGCGCCATGGAAATTGCACCGATCCTTGGTTTGGCCCATGAAATCGTCGATATTGTTGATACCGGTAATACCTTAAAAGCTAACGGCCTTGAGGCTCGGGAAGAAATTGCGGATATCAGCTCGCGCCTGATTGTGAATAAGGCGGCGATGAAAACTAAATACAATGAGATTCAGTCCATTGTGGACGCGCTGCAGAGCGCAGTGGCGAATAAAGCGTGAGCAAGCCAACTATCAATCGCCTGACCAGTGCCGATCCAGACTTTCTGCCATCGCTGGATAAGTTGATCGCTTGGGATATGGTGTCAAATAGCGAGGTTGAATCCGCAGTTGCAGAGATTTTAACCCAGGTTCGTGCTCGCGGTGATGCTGCACTGATTGAGTATAGCAATCGCTTTGATCGTCGTGATTGCCAGTCGATCAGTGAATTCTGTCTAAGCTCGGAACAGCTTCAGGAGGCCCTGGCGTCTATAGATTCAGTCACCCGTGACGCGCTAGAAACAGCAGCGGCTAGAATCCGTGACTATCACAGCCACCAGTTGCAAGAGTCCTGGCAGTATCATGAGGCCGACGGCACTGTGCTGGGTCAGCAGGTAACACCACTGGAGTCAGTGGGTATCTATGTGCCCGGTGGTAAAGCCAGCTATCCCTCGTCAGTATTGATGAACTGTATTCCCGCTCGCGTCGCCGGTGTCAGCGAAGTGATTATGATGGTGCCAGCTCCGGACAATGAGCTCAGCCCGATTGTTTTGGCAGCGGCGGCCATTGCCGGTGTGGATAAGGTGTTTACCATTGGCGGTGCCCAAGCCATTGCTGCTCTGGCCTATGGCACTGAGACTGTACCCAAAGTAGACAAGATTGTTGGACCAGGCAATATCTATGTGGCTACAGCCAAACGCAAGGTGTTTGGTTCCGTGGGTCTGGACATGGTGGCGGGCCCCAGCGAAATTTTAGTGGTTTGCGATGGCCAGACCGATCCTGACTGGATTGCCATGGATCTGTTTTCCCAGGCCGAGCACGATGAAGACGCCCAGTCTATTTTAATTGCCTGGGATGCAGACTATCTGGATGCAGTGCAGCAGAGTATTGAAAAGCTGCTGCCGGAGATGGAACGGCGGGATATTATTACTCAGTCTCTGGCTAACCGCGGTGCCCTGATTGAGGTGGCCGATGCAGGCGAAGCAGTCACCATCTGCAATCGTATTGCCCCGGAGCATTTAGAACTCTCTGTGGCAGACCCCGAGTCCTGGTTGCCCAATATCAAGCATGCAGGCGCCATCTTTATGGGCCGTCACACAGCAGAGGCACTGGGTGATTACTGTGCCGGACCCAACCATGTGCTGCCCACCTCGGCGACATCGCGATTTTCGTCGCCTCTCGGGGTGTATGATTTCCAGAAGCGCAGCTCCCTGATCTTTTGTTCTGAGCAGGGGGCCTCAGATTTGGGCCGTATAGCCTCAGTACTGGGGCGGGGTGAGTCCCTGACGGCGCACGCGCGGTCGGCAGAATACCGGATTAAAAAGTAGTATTACTGAGTAAGCATTGATATGAGCAGGTACTGGAGTGACTTTGTTAAACAGCTGCAACCCTATACTCCTGGGGAGCAGCCAAAAATTAATAATCTCACTAAATTAAACACCAATGAAAATCCCTACGGCCCATCGCCAGATGTGCTGCAGGCAATGCGGCAGTTGCTCAATGATGATCTGCGTCTTTATCCGCCCCCCAATGCTGATGATCTAAAGACGACTATTGCAGATTATTATCAGGTAAACGCTCAGCAGGTTTTTGTTGGTAATGGTTCTGACGAAGTCCTGGCGCACATCTTTAATGGCCTGCTTAAGCAGGACAAACCCATATTTTTCCCCGATATTAGTTACAGCTTTTATCCGGTTTTTTGTCAGCTTTATGATATTGAATATGAGCGGATTCCTCTAACCCTAGACTACTCTATTGATCTGCAAGCCTATCAGCGCCCCAATGGCGGGATTATTTTTCCCAACCCCAATGCACCGACGGGCAGATTGCTGGGTCTGGATGTTATTGAACAGCTGCTGCAGGCCAATCAGGACTCTGTGGTCGTGGTTGATGAGGCCTATATTGATTTTGGCGGTCAGAGCGCAGTGGCGCTGGTGGATAAATACGCTAATCTGATTGTGGTTCACACATTGTCCAAGTCCCGCTCCCTGGCCGGTATGCGCATTGGCTATGCCATCGCCAGTACTGAGTTGGTTGAGGGTCTGGACAGGGTTAAGAACAGTTTTAATTCCTATCCGCTTGGGCATCTGCAGATCGCCGCAGCTATTGCTTCCTTTAAAGATGAGACGTATTTCCAGCAAACCTGCACCCAGGTTATTGACAGTCGTGAACAATTGGTGGAGCAGCTGCAACAGTTGGGTTTCGATGTTTTGCCATCGGCTGCCAATTTTGTCTTTGCCCGGCACAGGGACAAATCAGCAAGTGCTATGGCAGGGGAATTGCGCGAGCGGGGTTTGATAGTGCGGCACTTTAACAAGCCGCGAATTGATCAGTTTCTGCGTATTACTGTGGGTACCCCGAAAGACAACCAGCTGTTGGTAGATAGCCTCTCGGCAATTCTTGGCAGCTAGGGCTGCCTGCAATTTGCTATTTATTGGGCAATCACCGGGCGGGTGCCAGCGATTGCGGTGAGGGTAAAGGTCTCTATACCCCTGAGTATTTCAAGTTTGATGGGCTGTCCCGGCATTACATCAGCAATCTGACTGGCGCTGCTGTGGCGATCTGTCACCGCGGTGCCATTAATGCCAATAACTATATCTCCTGGTCTGATGCCGGCCTTCTGAGCTGGGCCTGTATTAAACACACCATTGACCAGAAGCCCTCTGGTGGTGCTGGTATTAAAATGTCGCGCCAAATCCTGATTCAGCGGTGTTGCATCCATGCCCAGCCAGCCACGAATCACCCGACCATATTGAATAATATCATTGAGTACTTTCTGCGCCTCATTGACCGGAATGGCAAAGCTCATACCGGCGGCGCCACTGCGATCAAGTTTTGCGGTATTGATGCCGAGTAGATTGCCATAGACATCCACCAGCGCACCACCTGAATTGCCCGGGTTGATATCGGCATCGGTCTGGATAAAGTTTTCAAAGGTATTGAGGCCCAGACCATTGCGTCCGGTGGCACTAATAATGCCCTGTGTTACTGCCTGACCCAGGCCGTACGGGTTGCCAATAGCCAATACCACATCACCTATTTTTGCATCCATGGCGTCACCGATGGAGATAGGCTGTAGTTGATCTACATCTATTTTGAGAATGGCCAGGTCGGTGTCGGGATCAGTACCTACTATTTTTGCCGGGACGTCGCGGCCATCATATAGCAGCACCACAATCTCATCGACGTTGGCGACCACATGGTTGTTGGTCATAATAAAACCGTCATCCCGCACAATAATGCCCGAGCCCAATGAGCTTTGCAGACGCTGCTGCTGATAATTAAAGAAGCGCCTTATAAATGGGTCATTGAGCAGCGGGTGTGTTTTCTCCCGTCGCAACTTGCGAGTGTAGATATTGACTACTGAGGGCGCGGCGCGGCGCACTGCTGCGGCATAGGATACTGGACCCAACCAGTCTGATGAAGCGGTATCGTCTTTTTGGGCAAGATTGTTGAAGTCAGTGCTGTCGCCGCGAAATTGAGGGAACATCAGCATTAACAGAGCAGCAACAAACAGGCCCGTTAGCACAGGCTTGCCAATATAATTAAAAATCCAGTCTATTTTTTGTCTATCCAGCACAGTAACGACCCTCTCAATGACGCTGATTATGGCACATTGGGACAGTTGTTGCGTTTTTCACCGGCGGGTTACTTGCGCAGTAAATTGGATAGTTTGGGATTCGGAGCCTTGGCTGGGCGATAAATAAGCAAGATATGGCCGATTGACTGCACCAGTTCTGCCTTAAAGTTCTGGCAGATCTTATCGCTAACGGCTTTCTTAGCATCGCGATCGCCTACCGCCAGCTTTACCTTGATAAGCTCGTGGTCGCTGAGTGCGCGCTCGAGCTCGGCAGACACAGTGTCAGTCAAGCCTTTTGCCGCAATGGTCACCACGGGCTTGAGATCATGTCCCAATCGACGTAAATGTTTTTTATCTTCACTGGAACTTGTCATAATGATCGGCCTAATTTCAAAGTCGGCCATTCTAGCGAAAACCTCAGCATGACGAAATCTAAAAATCGCAGTTGGATTAAACAACATGTTAAAGACCCCTATGTGATGCAGTCCCAGAGGGATGGCTATCGATCCCGCGCCAGCTACAAATTACTCGAAATAGTTGAAAAACAGCGCTTGATCCGCTCTGGCATGACCGTCGTAGATTTAGGTTCTGCACCAGGAGGTTGGTCTCAGGTGGCGGCAAAGCTTGTGGGTCACGAGGGACGGGTTCATGCGCTGGATATTTTGCCCATGGATCCGGTGGCAGGGGTGGATTTTATCCAGGGGGATTTTACCGAGGATGCCACTTTTGATGAACTGCTCGCAGTTATCGGAAATAGGCCGGTAGACCTTGTAATTTCTGATATGGCCCCCAACTTAACAGGAGCGAAAGCCGTTGATCAGCCTGCTATGATGTATTTAGCTGAGCTGGCAATTGATTTAACCTGCAGAGTAATGAAGGCGGAAGGCGTGTTTATCGCCAAATTATTTCAGGGTGAAGGCTTCGATCAGTTTGTGCGTCATGTCAGAACTGTGTTTAATACTGTCAGTCTAAAGAAACCAGATGCATCCAGAGCCAAGTCCCGCGAGGTCTATCTGGTAGCCAAGGGCCTGAAGGGCCAATAGAGAGGAATAACTTTTGAACGATTTGGTTAAAAATTTAATTGTATGGGTGATCTTAGCCGCCATCTTAATGTCGGTGTTTAATAGCTTCACCCCACAGCCTGTAGATAACAGCCTGGGTTATTCCGAGTTTGTCATGGAAGTGCAGAATGATCGGGTATCCAAGGTCTCGATCGATGGCCTGATTATTGAAGGCGAGCGTCGTGATGGCAGCACATTCCGTACAGTGCGCCCCAATGTGCAGGATCCGGGTTTGATGGGCGATCTGATCAATCACAATGTCAATGTTATGGGCAAAGAGCCTGAGACCCCAAGCCTTATTTCGCAGCTATTGGTGGCAGCATTCCCGATACTGCTGATTCTGGCGATATTTGTGTTTTTTATGCGCCAGATGCAGGGTGGCGGTGGCGGCAAAGGCGGCCCCATGAGCTTTGGTAAAAGCAAGGCCAAGCTGCTGACCGGCGATCAGATTAATACAACGTTTTCCGATGTGGCCGGTGTGGATGAAGCCAAAGAAGATGTGGGCGAACTGGTTGAATTCCTCAGCGATCCGAGCAAATTTCAGCGTTTGGGTGGCCGTATCCCCAAGGGTGTATTAATGGTCGGCCCTCCGGGAACCGGTAAAACTCTTTTGGCCAAGGCTATTGCCGGTGAAGCCAAGGTGCCATTCTTCTCTATTTCTGGTTCTGACTTTGTCGAGATGTTTGTCGGTGTTGGTGCCTCCCGTGTGCGGGATATGTTTGAGCAGGCCAAAAAGCAGGCTCCATGCATTATCTTTATTGACGAAATTGATGCTGTGGGTCGTCACCGTGGAGGTGGCTATGGCGGTGGCAACGACGAGCGCGAACAGACATTAAACCAGCTGCTGGTTGAGATGGACGGCTTTGAGGGCACTGAGGGTGTGATTGTGATCGCTGCGACCAACAGGCCAGATGTGCTGGATAAAGCACTGCTGCGTCCAGGCCGCTTTGACCGCCAGGTCTACGTGGGACTGCCGGATATTCGTGGTCGTGAGCAGATTCTTAAAGTGCATGCGCGCAAAGTGCCCCTAGATGAGTCAGTGGAGCTGGGTATTCTGGCTCGAGGAACCCCCGGGTTCTCCGGTGCCGATCTGGCTAACCTGGTCAATGAAGCCGCATTGTTCTCTGCCCGTGGCAATCGCCGAGTGGTTACCATGGAGGAATTCGAGAAGGCGCGAGACAAAATTATGATGGGTGCTGAAAGGCGCTCAATGGTGATGTCGGAGAAAGAAAAGACCAACACAGCCTACCATGAAGCCGGTCACGCCATTATTGGTAGACTGGTGCCGGAGCATGACCCGGTACACAAGGTGACTATCATTCCTCGAGGCCGAGCCCTGGGGGTGACTCAGTACCTGCCAGAGGAAGATCGCTACAGCATGAATCGCCGTCAGCTTAACAGTCAGCTGTGCAGCCTCTTTGGTGGGCGTATTGCCGAGGAGTTAGTGGGCGGTATTGATGGGGTTACCACTGGCGCCTCCAACGATATTGAGCGGGCCACACAGATGGCGCGCAATATGGTGACCAAATGGGGACTCAATGAAAAAATGGGCCCTATTCTTTACGGTGAAGATGAGTCTCAGGCACCCGGCGGCGGCAATACCCATTACTCTGAGGACACCTCCCGAGAAATCGATCAGGAAGTGCGCAGTATCCTCAATGATGCTTACAGTACAGCGTCAAAATTGTTGGAGGATAATCGAGATATTCTTGAAGCTATGAAAGATGCGCTGATGGAATTTGAGACTATTGATGCTGATCAGGTCGATGATCTGATGAATCGACGCAAGGTGCGACCACCCCAGCAATGGGATGACCATGACTCAGACAACACCTCTGGTGATGGCAACAGTGCGGCGAAAGATTCGGTTGATGAGGGTCCAATTGGCGGTCCAGTCGAGGATCTTTGATTTTTAACTATAACTTTTGTAACAGACCTCGAAGCTCACAAGGCTTCGAGGTCTTTTTGTATCTATGAGCTTATTAAACTGCGGCAACAAAACTCTCGATCTGTCCCGCCCAGCGGTGATGGGTATTGTTAATATTACTCCGGACTCATTTTCCGACGGCGGCGCCCTGTACTCTTCTGGCAAGTTGGATCTGAGCAAGACCTTGGTTGCCATAGAGGCAATGCTGGCAGCGGGCGCAGATATTATTGATATAGGTGGCGAGTCCACAAGGCCTGGTGCTGCGCCGGTTACCAGAGCCCAGGAGCTTGACCGGGTGATGCCAATTATCAATGCAGTGAGCAGTCGTTTTGACTGTCTTATCTCGGTTGATACCAGTACAGCTCAGGTTATCAGCGAAGCCGCAGCCGGCGGCGCCCATATTATTAATGATGTGCGTGCACTACAGCGGGAAGGTGCGTTAGCGGCCGCCGCCGCCAGCGGCCTGCCAGTCTGCCTGATGCATATGCAGAATCAACCCGACAGCATGCAGCACAATCCCCAGTATGAAGATGTAGTTGCCGAGGTGTTGGCGTTTTTACATCAGCGCAAACAACAGTGCATTGAGGCTGGCATTGCGGCAGATCAAATTATGCTGGATCCAGGTTTTGGCTTTGGCAAGACTCTGGATCATAATCTGGCACTGTTTAATGGCCTGGACAAGCTTGCCCAAGCAGGTCATCCAGTGCTAGTGGGTGTCTCGCGCAAATCAATGATTGGCCAGCTACTTGACTCGGCAGTGGATGAAAGACTCATGGGAAGTGTTACCATGGCGCTTTTGGCTGCGCAGAAAATCAAGGCGGTGCAGGGCTCGCTAATATTGCGGGTCCATGATGTAAAAGAAACAGTGCAGGCGCTGCATATCTGGCAACAGGCAGAGAGTTTTGAGGACACCGAGTAAATTATGGCAAGAAAATATTTTGGCACAGATGGCATCCGCGGCAGAGTGGGTGAATATCCGGTTACCGCAGACTTTATGCTCAAGCTGGGCTGGGCAGCGGGCACTGTGCTGACCCGCAACACTGAAGGAAAAAAACGCGTACTGATTGGCAAGGACACCAGAGTGTCTGGTTATATGTTTGAATCTGCCCTCGAAGCAGGCTTGATTGCCGCTGGTGTAGATGTTGATATGCTCGGGCCTATGCCGACCCCGGCCATTGCCTATTTAACCCGCACCTTCCGCGCTTCCGCAGGCATTGTTATCAGTGCTTCCCACAACCCGGTTGAAGATAACGGTATTAAATTCTTTGCCGCCGATGGCTATAAATTACCAGATGAAGTGGAGCTTGAAATTGAGGCTCTGATGGATAAACCGCTGGTTACCAATGGCTCCTATAGTCTGGGTAAGGCCCGTCGCCTCAGCGACGCCACTGGGCGCTATATTGAATTCTGTAAAGGTACTCTGCCTGCAGGCTATGATCTTAACGGCCTCAATATTGTTGTAGATTGCGCCCATGGCGCGACCTACCATGCGGGCCCCCGAGTGTTTAAGGAATTGGGCGCCAGCGTTATTACCATGGGCAACACGCCCAATGGCTTTAATATCAATGATCAGTGCGGCTCTACCCATATGGATGGTTTGCAGGAGGCTGTGACTGAGGCCAAGGCCGATCTGGGTATTGCCTTCGATGGTGATGGTGATCGCGTACTGTTTGTAGATGCCAATGGAGAGATAGTCGACGGTGATGAGCTTATTTATATTATTGCCCAGCATCGCCGGGCAGCAGGTAACTGCGATGGTGTCGCAGGCACATTGATGAGCAACCTTGGGCTTGAGCTGGCCCTGAAAGAGTTGGGCATTCCTTTTGAGCGCACCAAGGTGGGTGATCGCTATGTGGTTGAAGCCCTTAAGGCCAATGGCTGGGATTTGGGTGGTGAAGCCTCTGGTCATGTGCTGTGCAGTGACCTCAATAGCACTGGTGACGGCATAGTTGCAGCGCTGCAGGTGATTCTGGCGCTGTCGGAGAGTGGCCAACCACTGCACCAGCTAAAGCAAGGCATGGTGAAGTTCCCCCAAACCATGATTAACGTTCGTCTGGCGAGAAAGGTTGATATCAGTGATAACCAGACAATTAATACTGCTGTTGCACAGGCAGAGCAAGAGTTGGATGGTCGTGGGCGAGTGCTGTTGCGAGCCTCGGGTACCGAGCCATTAATAAGAGTAATGGTTGAGGGTGAAGATCAGGTCTTGGTGGATAGATTGGTGGCAGATATCGCCAAAATCGTCGAACAGCAGGTTGGCTAGTGGTTTATCGGCTATAAAGACCGCTTCCCAGTTGTATATTCACATCTAGTCGGGTAGCATTTGCGCCCGCTTGAGAAGCCCCTACCTTCCCCTCAGAAAAAGGAGCAGTCCGGATGGCTAAATCGCTGATAGCGGGCAATTGGAAAATGCATGGTACCGCCGCATCGGCAGCTGCCATTGCCGGGGAGTTGGCGAAGCGTTGGAATAATCAAAACTCGGTAGAGATGATTGTTTTTCCACCATTTGTCCATCTGACCTCTGTGGCTGAGGCTGTCGGGGGATCTGATGTTGCTGTAGGTGGACAAAACCTGTGTCAATTTGAGTCAGGTGCCTACACAGGCGAGGTTTCCGCGGCAATGTTGGCTGACATGGGTTGCCAGTATGTGCTCGTTGGGCATTCCGAACGGCGGGCACTGTTTGGTGAAACCAATGAAACAGTGGCAGAAAAATTTAAAGCCGCGCAGCAGGCAGGTTTGATACCAGTTCTCTGTGTTGGCGAATCGCTGCAGCAGCGACAGCAGAAGCAAACGCTAGAAATAGTAGCGCAGCAAATCAGTGCGGTGACAGAGCCTGTTGCACTGCAAGATCTGTGTCGTGCAGTGATCGCTTATGAGCCAGTATGGGCCATAGGCACAGGCGAGACAGCAACTCCTGAGCAGGCTCAGGAAGTGCATGGGGCTATTAGAGCCCAGCTTGGAGATGCAGGGCGCGAGACAACGCTGCTCTACGGTGGCAGTGTCAATCCGAGCAATGCAGTAGAATTATTTGCCCAGCCAGATATTAATGGTGGTCTGGTGGGTGGAGCCTCATTGAAGGCAGATGACTTTTTAAATATTGCACAACAACTGATCGAGCAAGAGTAATGGAACAATTTATTTTAGTATTTCACTTTGTGGTTGCAGTGGCCCTGATTGGGTTGGTTTTGCTGCAGCAGGGTAAAGGCGCAGAAGCGGGAGCCTCGTTTGGTTCCGGTGCTTCGCAAACAGTATTTGGCAGTGGCGGGGGCTGGAATTTCTTCAGCAAGATGACTGCTATTCTGGCCACAATCTTCTTTGTTACCAGTGTTAGTTTGGCTCTGGTTGCGAAAAACAGCACTGTTATTGATGAAGCTCTGCTGCCTGAGCTGGAGTCAATTTCCAACCAATTACAGGACACTGATCTGCCCGTGCTGGAAACAACCGATGAACTACCTTCCGGGGCTGGTTCTGATTTGCCAGAGCAATAGTGATTTTTTAAACAAAGCTTATGTGTGGAATTGGTAGACGCCGGGCAGGAGTCCAAGTGTCGCGGAAGTCAGTAACTAAGGTAGATTTTTTGAAAAATGCCCAAGTGGTGGAATTGGTAGACACGCTATCTTGAGGGGGTAGTGGCGAAAGCCGTGCCGGTTCAAGTCCGGCCTTGGGCACCATATCAAAGACCAGTAGCTTTTGCTGGCGAGCCAGAAGCCCCGTTGATCGGGGCTTTTTTGTGGTTAAAAGAAAATATACTCGTTCGGTCATGATTAGACCAATTAACAACAGTATTCCAGGAGTGCAGACTGGAGCGGTTTGAATTTCACTAATCTGTAACAATGGCTAATCAGTCACTTCTATTGGAGCTTCTATAGGAATTATTACAGGCGGTGCAAAGTTAACCTTTCAAAACTTTATTTTTTTGTCATGATTTGGTCTCTTTTGGGCCCGCCAGAGCTGTCGTATTGCTATATATTTTTGTCGCAAGTTAAGAAGCACCGCTCGATTTTTAGGATCAGACTGCCGCAACTTTAACGGCCAACTGAATCGAGTAGTAGTTATGACGGCGATTGAAAATAAAGACCAATCTAAAGCCTTCGGCTTCGGTACACAAATCCGCAAGTCACCCTATTTTGAAGCCACGCTGCGCTGGGGTGCGGCGGGTTTTTCTGTCTACAACCATATGTACATACCCAGAGATTTTGGCGATCCTGAGCAAAATTTTTGGAATCTGGTCAACAGCGCCACCCTGAGCGATGTTGCTGTGGAGCGGCAGGTGGAAATCACCGGGCCAGATGCGGCCAAATTTGTGCAGATGTTGACGCCCCGCAACCTGTCTAACTGTGCCGTAGGTCAGTGCAAATATGTGCTCATCACTAATGCCCAGGGTGGGATTCTCAATGATCCCATATTGCTGCGTCTGGCCGAGAATCACTTTTGGCTGTCGCTGGCAGACAGCGATATTTTGCTCTGGGCTCAGGGAGTGGCTGTAACCTCTGGAATGGATGTTGAGATCTGTGAGCCAGATGTGTCGCCACTGCAGCTGCAAGGGCCGAAGTCTGGCGAAATAATGCAAAGCCTGTTTGGTGACAAGATTAACGAGCTGCGCTATTACTGGTTTGCTGATTTTGAGCTGGATGGTATGCCTTTAATTATCTCGCGTACCGGTTGGTCCAGTGAGTTGGGTTATGAAATCTACCTTCGGGATGGCAGCCGCGGTGTTGAGCTTTGGGAGCGCCTGATGGAAGCGGGTCAGCCCTATGGATTGCAGCCCGGTCATACCTCGGCTATCCGACGTATTGAAGGTGGCATGCTGTCCTATCATGCGGATATGGACAGCCATACAAACCCCTTTGAGCTGGGCCTGGATCGCCTTGTGGATCTGGATATGGAGGCGGACTTTATTGGTAAAGCCGCGCTGACCAAAATTGCCGAACAGGGGATTAGCCGCAAGCAGGTGGGTATAGAGATTGGTGGTGAGCCACTGACTGGTGCCAACAATGAATTCTGGCCAATTATTGTGGGGTCTGAGCAGGTTGGTACGGTTACTTCGGCAATTTATTCGCCCCGTCTGCAAGCCAATATTGCTCTGGCTATTGTGAGTATTGACTACAGCATGGAGGGTACTGAGGCGGAGATAGTAACCCCATTTGGTCAGCGCTCTGTTAGAGTTGTACCCAAGCCTTTTTATGACCCCAAGAAGAGTTTGGCGGTTAAGGTTTAGCCGTGCTTTAACTATGGTTTATCCATAAAAATAAATAGCAGGTATTACTATTAATCACGACAGTTATCCAGACGCCTATCTCAGGCAGATACTCACCGAGGTCAAAAGCATAGCTCTGGTGGGTGCCAGCCCGCGCCCGGAACGTGATAGCTATCTATGTATGCAAGCCCTGCTCGATGCGGGTTACAGGGTGATACCTGTTAACCCAATTGAGGCTGGCAATAGCATTCTCGGTCAACATTGCTATGAGTCTCTGGCAGCTATAGGGCAACCGGTAGATATGGTCGACATCTTTCGATCCCCAGAGGCGGCTCTGGGTGTTACCCTGGAAGCTATTGCCATTGGTGCCGATGTGGTTTGGATGCAGCTGGATATTATCAACCATCAGGCTGCTGAGCTGGCTGAGGCCGCTGGTCTTAAAGTTGTGATGGACCGCTGTCCAAAGTTAGAATTGGAAAAGCCCTATTGGGTTGCTGGCGAGGGGTAGTTGTTAACCGGTATACAAATTAGGCCAGCGGACTAGAATAAGAATATTAAGACCATGGAGGTACTACAAATGGTAGATCAGGCAAACAGCGATATTCTACTAATGAAAGTGCAAGATGGGATTCTGCGGCTTACGCTTAACGATCAAAAACGCCGCAATGCATTATCTGAAACCATGCTGATAAAGCTGTCTGAGGTGCTTACCAATGCTGCTCTGGACCCCTCAGTAAGGGTGATTGTTATTGCTGCCTTTGGCCCCGCATTCTGCGCAGGCCATGATCTCAAGGAGATAACTGCAGCCCGCGCCGATGAGAATGAGGGGCAGGCTTACTTTGAGCAGCTGTTTGATACCTGTGCTTCGGTTATGCAGCTGATTGTTAATAATCCCAAGCCGGTAATTGCTGAAGTGGCAGGTGTTGCCACGGCGGCGGGCTGCCAGTTGGTGGCCAGCTGTGATCTGGCAATAGCCGCAGATTCAGCTCTGTTTGCCACTCCCGGGGTTAATATTGGCCTTTTCTGCTCAACGCCCATGGTGGCTCTGTCGCGCAATCTGTCTAACAAACACGCGATGGAAATGTTGCTGACTGGCGAGATGATCAGTGCCGAGCGAGCGGAGCAGGTCGGCTTGATCAACCGTTACCTGAGTGCAGAGACATTAACCGAGGAAACCATGGCCATGGCGGCTAAAATCGCCAGCAAGTCGACCATGACAGTGGCTATGGGCAAGCGGGCATTCTATGAGCAGGCAGAAATGCCCCTTGTTGAAGCCTATGCTTACAGTTCTAAGGTGATGGTCGACAATATGTTAAAACATGACGCGAAAGAAGGTATTGGTGCCTTTATTGAAAAGCGTGCTCCCGATTGGCAGGATAAATAATCCGGCCCATGTCTGACATCTATGATCGCGATCTCGACCAGAATCAGGCTAATCACCAGCCCCTGACACCGCTGGCTTTTCTCGAGCGAGCGGCCACCGTATTCCCCGACCATATTGCTGTTGTTCACGGCAGTATGCAGATCAGCTACAGGGACTTCTACCGTCGCTGCCGCAAGTTTGCCTCGGTATTGGCTGGGCGCGGCATTGGTCGTGGCGATACGGTGTCGGTAATGTTGGCCAATACCCCCGCCATGCTCGAAGCCCATTATGCGGTACCCATGTGTGGCGCGGTGCTGCACTCTATGAATACCAGACTGGATGCCGGAGTTATCGCTTTCCAGCTGGACCATGCGGAAGCGCAGGTATTAATTACTGACACTGCCTTCTCTGGGACTATCTCCTCCGCTCTTGATTTGGCGACCCTGAAGCCTCTGGTGATCGATTATATGGATCCGGTTTTCCCGCAACCTGGGGATAGGCTGGGAAGTGATGACTACGAAACATTATTGCAATCTGGCGACGGCGATTTTGCCTGGTTGATGCCTGAAAATGAATGGGATGCCATCACGGTTAACTACACCTCAGGCACCACTGGTGACCCCAAAGGTGTGGTTTATCACCATCGTGGTGCCTGTCTGCTGGCCCAGGGTAATGCGATTACGGCTTCCATGCCCAAGCATGCGGTGTATTTGTGGACATTGCCCATGTTCCACTGCAACGGCTGGTGTTTCCCTTGGACTATGTCTGCGGTCACAGGCACCCATATCTGCCTGCGCGAGGTTCGCGCCGACGCGATCTGGGCTGCTCTGGCAGATTATCAGGTCACTCACCTATGTGGCGCGCCAGTCGTCATGTCCACCATTCTAGCCGCACCGGCGTCACAGAAGCGCGATCTGACAAAGCCGGTAGAATTTTTTACCGCCGCTGCGCCGCCGCCAGAATCAGTGTTATCTGAAATGCGTGACGCGGGCTTTAATGTGACCCACCTGTATGGGTTAACTGAAGTCTATGGCCCTGCTGTGGTCAATGACTGGCATGAAGAATGGAATCAATTGTCCGCAGAAGAGCAGGCCGCATTGAAGGCACGGCAGGGGGTGCGTTACCATGCCTTGGAAGAACTCGATGTACTTGATCCTGAAACCATGAAGCCGGTGCCCAGAGATGGTGAAACTTTGGGTGAAGTGATGTTTCGCGGCAATGTGGTGATGAAAGGCTATTTAAAGAACAAGCAGGCAACTGATGACGCCTTGGCCGGTGGCTGGTTTCACTCCGGCGATCTTGCTGTGGTCTATGCCGATGGCTATATCCAGTTAAAAGACCGCTCTAAGGATATTATTATTTCCGGGGGTGAGAATATTTCATCGATTGAAATCGAGGAGGTGTTGCACAAGCACCCACAGGTCACTGCAGCCGCAGTTGTTGCCATGCCCGACGAAAAATGGGGTGAGACGCCCTGTGCCTTTGTCGAGTTGGTAGACGATGGGTCGGTTTCATCCGCTGATCTCGTCGATTGGTGCAGGCAGCATATGGCCGGGTTTAAGGTGCCCCGCCATATTGTCTTTGAGGAGATTGTGAAGACCTCTACAGGCAAGGTGCAGAAATTTATATTGCGCCAGCAAGCGGAAAAGCTGGCCAGGGAGCAAGAGGGTTGAGCACAGGAAAAATTATTGGCGGGCTGTTCGGGTATTTTGCCGGCGGTGTTTTCACCGCTCTTTTGGGGGTTTTTATCGGCCACCAATTTGATCGGGGTCTGGGTGGCTTTTTAAACCCAATGTCCAGAGAAGAGCAGGAGCGTGTTCGTACCAGTTATTTTGAGACATTGTTCAGCTTGCTTGGCCATTTGGCCAAATCCGATGGTCGTATATCCAAGGTGGAGATTGCCCAGGCCGAAGGGCTGATGGATAATATGGGTCTGGATACCAGTCATCGCCGCGCTGCTATTGATCTGTTTAAACAGGGCAGCAATGCCGATTTTTCCGTTGACCGGACCATGGCAGCCTTTATTGCTGTCAGTGGTCGGCACAACAACCTCAAGCGATCTCTGCTCAATTACTTGATTGCCCTGGCTATGGCCGACGGCGAGCTCCATGGAGCTGAGCAGTCGGTGCTTAAAACTGTCGCAAAGCATCTAGGTTTCTCGGCAGCACTATTTGAGAAGTTGATTGAGATGGTCAAGGCCCAGTACCAGTTCCGTGGCTCTGGTTATCAATCTCAGGGGTCAGATACGCAGAGTCAGTTGAGTGCCGCCTACACCGCTCTTGGTGTTGAGGCATCAAATACGGATGCCCAGATCAAGAAAGCCTATCGCAAACTGATCAGTGAAAATCATCCGGATAAGTTAATTGGTCAGGGTATGCCCGAGGATATGGTCAAGTTAGCTACTGAGCGCACCCAGGAAATTCAAACAGCCTACGAATTTATTGTTGCCCAACGTAAATAAAACTACTTTGTTTGCCTCTGTGCAGTTGACCTTGCAGGGCCCTCTACCTATAATGCGCGTCCTCTCAAAGAGGGCGGTTTAAAGACTAGATCGTTGTGTCGGTGCGGGATGGAGCAGTCTGGTAGCTCGTCGGGCTCATAACCCGAAGGTCGTTGGTTCAAATCCAGCTCCCGCTACCAATTTTTATAGAATCTTTCACAGGGTGATGTTTTATAAAAATGACGGACACAGGAAGTAATGTACAGTCAGCTAATATTGTCTATGCTTGCATTACTCAGTGGAAAAGGGAGCCCCTGTTCACTGCTGTCTAACGGCAGCTTAATTCAGGTTTTCTACTATGAAAATTCGCGTCGGGTCCGGCGCAAATCGAGGAGCCCCATTTTGGGGCTTTTCTTTAGATGTTGATAAATGGGCCTTTGGCCCATTTTTTGTTTGTAGGAGATAACCATGGCTGTGGCCAGTAGCGAACTAAAGCAATTGCTTGGGCCTGTGGTTGAAGCTCTGGGATGCGAGTTGTGGGGCCTTGAGCTCCAGACTGGCGGCAAGACCAAGTTGCTGCGCATCTATATAGACCGTGCAGAAGACGGCATTGGTGTCGATGACTGTGAGCGAGTCAGTCGTCAGGCCAGTGCGGTGCTGGATGTAGAGGAGGCCATTAACGGTGAGTATATTCTGGAAGTGTCTTCGCCGGGCATGGACAGACCTCTGTATGAGCTGAGTCAGTATGAACAGTATATCGGCGAAGATATTTCGCTGCGGTTGCGCTTTCCCTACGAGGGACGCCGCAACTTTAAAGGTCGTCTGACGGGTATTGATGACGATGAGATTGTTTTGGTGGTAACAGATCATGAATTTCTGTTTCCGGTTGAAGGTATAGAGAAGGCTAACGTGGTTCCTCGATTCTGAGGCATGTGGAGTTTGAACGATGAGTAAAGAAATTTTAATGGTTGCGGAAGCTGTGTCCAACGAGAAAGGCGTGGACCAGGGTATAATTTTTGAAGCAATTGAGCAGGCACTGGCTATGGCCACCAAAAAGCGCTACGAAGAGGGCGCTAATATTCGTGTGGTTATTGATCGCGAGACGGGTGACTATGAGTCCTTCCGTTTTTGGGATGTGGTTGCCGATGATGTTCTGGCGGAGCTGGGTACTCAGTTCACCACCGAAGAAGCTGCAGAAAAGGACCCAACATTAAAAGTTGGCGATACCTTTGAAGAGACTGTGGAAAATATTGCCTTTGGTCGTATTGCTGCGCAGACCGCCAAGCAGGTAATAGTACAGCGGGTTAAAGACGCAGAGCGGGAGTTGATTATTAGTCGTTTCCGCCACCGTGTTGGTGAATTACTGAGCGGCACAGTCAAAAAGGTTACCCGTGATCACATTGTGGTGGACTTTGGTGATAATGCTGAGGGCATGTTGCCTCGCGAAGAGTTGGTGGGCCGGGAAATTTTCCGCATCAATGATCGCACCCGGGTAATTTTGACCGCTATTCGCGAAGATACTCGCGGGCCACAGCTGCTGGTGTCCAGAGCTGCCCCAGAAATGCTTATCCAGTTGTTCCAGATCGAAGTACCGGAAATTGCTGAAGGCATTATTGAAATCAAAGGTGCCGCTCGTGATCCGGGCCAGCGCGCCAAAATTGCTGTAAAGAGCAAAGATGCTCGTATTGATCCTGTAGGTGCCTGTGTTGGCATGCGCGGTGCCCGCGTTCAGGCCGTCTCCAACGACCTGGATGACGAGCGCGTAGATATTGTGCTGTGGGACGATAACCCCGCCCAGCTGGTGATCAATGCCATGGCTCCTGCAGAAGTTGAATCCATTGTTGTTGATGAAGACGCCAACTCCATGGAAGTTGCAGTAAACGAAGAAAATCTGGCCCAGGCCATTGGTAAAGGCGGACAAAATGTACGTCTGGCCTCTGAGCTGACTGGCTGGAATATCAATGTAATGACCATTGAAGATGCTCAGCAGAAACAGGAAGCTGAGTCATCAAACTTTGTGGAGAGCCTGATGACTGCGCTGGATGTCGATGAAGACGTTGCTGTGGTTCTGGTTGAAGAAGGTTTCACCAGCCTTGAAGAAGTTGCCTATGTTCCTCTTGAGGAAATGAGTGCAATTGAAGGCTTTGATGAAGATATCGCCGAAGAGCTGCGCGCTCGCGCCAAAGATGCCCTGTTGACCATGGCACTGACCAGCGAAGAAGAATTAACCAAAACAGAGCCAGCTGAAGACCTGCTGACGATGGAAGGTATGGATTCTGCATTGGCGTACAAGTTAACTGCAAAAGGTATTGTCACCATGGAAGATCTGGCCGAGCAGGCCGTTGACGATCTCATGGATATTGATGATATGGATGAAGAGAAAGCAGCAGCGTTGATTATGACTGCTCGTGCACCCTGGTTTGCTGAAGAGCAGGGTGAATAATTAATCGAGCGGTAATAGAGGAAAAGTAATGGCTGAAGTTACAGTAAGTGAACTAGCAAAAACCGTAGGCGCATCTGTTGATCGTTTGCTTATGCAAATGAAAGAAGCAGGTTTAAATCACAGTGCCGCCGATGCGACTGTCTCGGATGATGAGAAGCAAACTCTGCTGGCCTACTTAAAAGGCCTGCATGGCGAGAGCTCAGGCGAACCGAAGAAAATCACTCTGCGACGCAAAACTGTCAGCACATTGAAATCTGGCAATCGTAAAACCGTTAATATCGAAGTGCGTAAAAAACGCACCTATATTAAGCGCAGCGATGAAGAACTGGAAACTCAGGCTGCAGCCGAAGCAGAAGAGAAAGCCCGCCTTGAGTTAGAGGCCGCTGCTGCAGAGGCCGCAGCTGCGCAGGCTCAAGAGCAGGAAGTGGAACAGGCGCCAGAGGAAGAAGCTGTTGCAGAGCGCCTCGCGGTTAAAAGCTCCGGTATTGATGATATTGAAGAGCGACGTCTAAACGCTATCCAGAACCGTCGCAAAGCCGAGAGCGAAGCTAAGGCTGCAGCTGAAGAGGTAGCCAAGGCCAAACTTGAAGAAGAAGCGCGCAAAGCTGCGGAAGCTGCTTCTGCACTGGAGCGCGACGAGGCCAAGAAAGCTGCCAAGCCAACCAAAGCTGCGCCAGCTTCAGAGCCTGTCCATGACAAAGGTCGTCGACATGGCAAGCCAGTTTCACCAGATGATGAAGACAAGCTGGGCAAGAAAACCGTTAAGAAACCCATCGGCAAAGGCGGCAAAAAGAAAGGTCGCCTACAGCTTGATGATGGTCTCGATGAGCGCGGCAGAAAAGGTCGCCTGCGATCCAGTTCTGTGGCCCTTAAAGTTGATAACAAACACACTTTCCAGCGCCCGGTTGAGAAAAAGATATTGGAAGTCGCAATCCCTGAGGAACTCACCGTCGGTGATTTAGCTCAGCGCATGGCGATTAAATCCGGCGCGGTAATCAAGGAACTGATGAAACTTGGTGTTATGGCCAATATCAACCAGGTTATTGATCAGGAAACTGCATTCCTGGTGGTTGAAGAGCTAGGTCATACCCCAGTAGCGGCTAAAGATGAAACCGTTGAAGACGAGCTGGCCAAACAGTTTGAAACCATGGAAGCTGAAGGTGGCGACTCACCAAGAGCGCCAATAGTCACAGTGATGGGCCATGTTGACCATGGTAAGACGTCTTTGCTGGATTATATCAGAGAGTCCCGTGTTGCCTCAGGGGAAGCTGGTGGTATTACCCAGCATATTGGCGCCTATCATGTGGACACGCCCAAGGGCATGGTCACATTTCTTGATACCCCGGGACACGCCGCGTTTACCGCGATGCGTGCCCGTGGAGCCCAGAGTACAGATGTGGTCATTCTGGTTGTGGCCGCCGATGACGGTGTGATGCCCCAGACAGAAGAAGCTATTCAACATGCCCGCGCTGCCGGAGTACCCATTGTTATTGCCATCAACAAGATGGACAAAGAGGGTGCAGACCCTGAGCGTGTAACCACTGAGCTGGCAGGCAAAGATGTTATCCCTGAAGAATGGGGTGGTGATACGCAGTTTATTAAAGTGTCCGCCCATACAGGCGAAGGCATAGATGAGCTTCTTGAGGCAGTGCTGCTGCAATCCGAGTTGTTGGAATTAACCGCACCGGTTGATGTGCCAGCTCGCGGTGTGATTGTTGAGTCCCGAGTTGATAAAGGCCGTGGTGTAGTAGCCACTGCATTGGTTCAGCTGGGTACTTTGCGCAAAGGCGACTTTATGCTGGCCGGTGAGAGCGTAGGTAAGATTCGCGCCATGACCGACGAAGCGAAAAAGCCAACTGCGGAAGCAGGCCCGTCAATTCCCGTAGAGATACTGGGTCTGGATGAAGCTCCCAATGCTGGCGATGAGTTCTTTGTGGTTGCCGATGAGCGCAAGGCCAAAGAAATTGCTGAATTGCGTACCACCAAAGCCCGCCATGAGCGTATGTCGCGCCAGCAGGCCGCCAAGCTTGAAAATATGTTTACCGATATGGGTGCAGAGCAGGTCAACAAGCTCAACCTTATTGTTAAGACTGATGTACGTGGTTCTCTGGAAGCGATTAATAGTGCGCTACATGACTTTGCCACAGACGAAGTTGCTGTGGATATTGTTGCCTCAGGTGTTGGTGGTATTACCGAATCCGATATCAATCTGGCACTGACCACTGGCGCCATTGTACTTGGCTTTAACGTTCGTGCTGGTGGCTCTGCCCGTGCACTGGCAGAGAAAGAAGAGATTGAAGTGCGTTACTACAGCGTTATCTACAACCTTCTCGACGAAGTTAAGCAGGCTCTGTCAGGTATGTTGGCACCAGAGACCAGAGAAGAGATTGTAGGTATTGCCGAAGTGCGCGACGTGTTCCGTTCGCCGAAGTTTGGCGCTATTGCCGGCTGTATGGTGGTCGAAGGTACCGTGTATCGCAATAAACCAATCCGTGTACTGAGAGACGATGTGGTTATCTATCAGGGCGAACTGGAATCTCTGCGCCGCTTTAAAGACGAGGCTGCAGATGTTCGCAACGGTATGGAATGTGGTATCGGCGTTAAGGATTACAACGATGTTAAGGCTGGGGATCTGATTGAAGTCTATGACGTCACTCAGGTACAGCGCTCGCTGTAACAGTGGTCAGGAATTAGATGCCAAGAGAATTTACCAGAGCTGAGCGCGTATCAGATGCTGTACAGCAAGAGCTGGCAGTACTGATCCGCGACAATGTTCGCGACCCCAGAGTGGGCATGCTCAGCGTTACTGATGTCGATATCAGCCGCGACCTGGCCTACGCTAAAATCCATATCAGTTTTGTAGGTGACCGCAGTCAAGACGAGATTGATCAGGGTATAGCAGCGCTCAATGGTGCCTCTGGCTTTCTGCGCAAGTTACTGGCCTCCAGTATCAAGTTACGAATCACGCCTAAACTTAACTTCTTTTATGACGAGAGTGGCCGCCGCGGTCAGCATCTCAGCGCCCTGATTGACCTGGCGGTCTCCAAAGAGACCCCTGCGGCAGCCGAGTCGGATGGCGAGGAAAGCTAGACTTGGCTCGTAGACGCAATCGCGGTCGTTCGGTTAATGGTATTTTTCTGCTCAACAAGCCCCTTGACCGGTCTTCAAACCAGGCTTTGCAGCGGGTTAAGAATCTTTTTGATGCCAATAAAGCCGGCCATACCGGCGCCCTAGACCCACTGGCCACAGGTGTGTTGCCTATCTGCCTTGGTGAAGCGACAAAATTCAGCCAGTTCTTATTAGATTCAGATAAACATTACCGCAGCACCTTTGTGCTGGGCGTCGCCACTGAAACCGGTGACTGTGACGGCGATACAGTTTCACAAGCAGATGCCTCTGCTCTTACCCAGAATCAGATTGAATCAGCTATAGACGCCTTTCGCGGTGAAATCGAGCAAATTCCCTCAATGTATTCGGCCCTCAAACACAATGGCCAGCCATTGTATAAGCTGGCCCGCCAGGGAATAGAGGTAGAGCGCGACGCCCGCACTATTAATGTCTACAAATTTGAAATCCTGGATTTTCGTCCAGGCCCACAGGCCGAGCTGGATGTTGAGGTACATGTCAGCAAAGGCACCTATGTGCGCACTCTTGCGGAGGATCTGGGTGCAGCCTTGGGTTGTGGCGCTCATGTCAGCGCATTACACCGACATATTGCCGGTCCCTTTACAGAGCAGGAGTCCATGACATTGCCGGAGCTGGAAAAACTCCGTGAAAACTGTGAAGCGCCAGAGCTGGATTATCTGCTAAAACCTATGGATATAGCAGTTGCTGACCGCATGGCCGTGGAATTGAGTGAAATTGTGGCCGGATATTTCCAACTGGGTCAGGAAGTAATGTCGACTCAGGCCTTTCGCAATGGACAAGAAGGCGATATAGTGCGCGTCTTTCGCGAGGGCGGTGCTTTTTTAGGTGTTGGAACAGTTACCGAAGACGGTAAAGTAGCCCCGAAAAGACTGGTAGTTGAGAGCTAACTGCCGAAAAAAATTTGAAATAGGTTGTCTGTAAATATGCGCGGGCAACCCGAATTTAACTAACCCGCATATTGGAGAAAATATCATGGCACTGAGTGCAGAAGAAAAAGCAGCAATCGTTACTGAACACGCAACCTGCGAAAATGACACAGGTTCACCTGAAG
>JABJOY010000016.1 GCA_018664075.1 Porticoccaceae bacterium
AGACAGATTGCAACTCAACATTTAACAGCCGCCATTAGTAGGTGGCCGGAGACCAACAATGGCTAATTATTTTAACACCCTCAGCTTGCGCGACAAGCTAACCCAGCTCGGCAAGTGCCGCTTTATGGACCGCAGTGAATTTACCGATGGCTGCGAATTTATCAAAGACTGGAATATTGTCATTATTGGCTGTGGTGCTCAGGGCCTTAATCAGGGTCTGAATATGCGTGACTCAGGTCTCAATATCTCCTATGCCCTGCGCGAACAGGCTATTGCCGAGAAACGTCAGTCATTTCAGTGGGCCTCAGAGAATGGCTTTACTGTGGGCACTGCAGAAGAGCTGGTTCCCACGGCCGATCTGGTGCTCAACCTGACTCCAGACAAGCAACATACTGCGGCAGTAACTGCGGTTATGCCATTGATGAAGCAAGGCGCGACTCTGGCCTACTCCCATGGTTTTAATATTGTTGAAGAAGGCATGCAGATTCGCCCTGACCTAACAGTGGTTATGGTTGCGCCCAAGTGCCCGGGCACTGAAGTGCGCGAAGAGTACAAGCGCGGCTTTGGTGTGCCAACACTGATCGCTGTGCACCCAGAGAACGACCCACAAGGCAATGGCCTGGCCATCGCCAAAGCCTATGCGTCTGCCACTGGCGGTGACAGAGCCGGTGTATTGGAATCCTCCTTTATTGCTGAAGTGAAGTCCGACCTGATGGGAGAGCAAACGATCCTGTGTGGCATGTTGCAAACTGGTGCAGTACTTGGTCACCAGCAACTGTTGAACCTGGGTGTAGATGCAGGCTATGCGCGCAAGTTGATCCAGTACGGCTGGGAAGTTGTGACCGAAGGTCTCAAGCATGGCGGTATCACCAATATGATGGATCGCCTGAGCAATCCAGCAAAAATTCGTGCCTTTGATATGTCAGAAGATCTTAAAGGCATTCTGCGCCCGCTATTTGAAAAACACATGGACGACATTATTGAAGGTGAATTCTCTCGCACCATGATGGTTGACTGGGGCAACGACGATGCCAACTTACTGAAGTGGCGCGCCGCCACTGCGGAAAGCTCTTTTGAGCAGGCCCCTGACTGCGATACCGAGATCACCGAGCAAGAGTTCTACGACAAAGGTATCTATCTGGTCGCCATGATTAAAGCCGGTGTTGAGCTGGCATTTGAAACCATGGTTTCATCAGGCATTATCGAAGAATCTGCCTACTATGAGTCTCTGCACGAAACACCGCTTATCGCCAACTGTATTGCTCGCAACAAGCTCTACGAGATGAACGTGGTGATCTCTGATACCGCTGAATACGGCAACTATCTGTTCACCCATGCCGCCGTACCCCTGTTGCAGGATCATGCTAATGCATTGACTCTGGAAGACTTGGGTGCAGGCCTGACAGACAGCTCCAATGCCGTAGACAATATTCGTCTGATCGAAGTGAATGATGCGATTCGCGACCACGATGTAGAGATTATTGGCCATGAGCTGCGTGGTTATATGACTGATATGAAGCGTATTGTCGAAAACGCATAGGTAGCCGAAAACGCGCAAGCAAAAAAAACCGGATCAAGCTAAACCTGATCCGGTTTTTTTATAACCACCTAAATCTTATTTGCTATCCAGCACCAGCACCTTGACCATAGCAACAGTCATCAAGGCCATCACCAAAGAAAACGGCAGCGCGCCGATAATCATGGCTGACCGCAATGACCCCATACCGCCAGCAGCCAACAACACAGCCACCAGCACCGCAAAGATCACACCCCAGATAATCACATGGGCCGCACTCTTCTGACTCTGATCACCACCAGAGGCCAATGTATTGATAATCAAAATACCGGAATCGGCAGAGGTTATCAAAAAGGTTAACAATAGCGTGACCACAACCACCGAGAGAGCCACCGCCATATCCGGGGACAGCATCAGATTAATAGTTTTAAACAGCTGTGCAGAGATATCTGCATTGACGATAGCACCCTGAGCAACTCCACTAAGCTCAAGATCAATCGCTGTGGCGCCAACAAAGGTAAACCAGGTCAGACATATCAACGAAGGCACAACCATAGCACCCAATACATATTCCCGAACTGTGCGACCACGGGACACCCGCGCCAAGAAAAGACCCACAAAAGGTGCAAAGGCAATCCACCAAGCCCAGTAGAAGATATTCCAGGCACCCTGCCAGTTTTGCAGCGCAGCGCCCATCTCAGTCTCTGGATTATTCCATACAGTAGTGGACATGGCCGGCAGTGCCATCAGGTAATCCCAAATGGCATAGACAAATGACTTGGCGGCAAATAATGTGGCACCAAAGACTATAAAAAACAGCACCAGAAAGATCGACAGGCCCATATTGATATTGGACAACCACTTAATGCCGCGCTTAAGACCGGACAGCGCTGACAGGCAAGAGGCGCCAACAATAAGGGTCAGGCCCAAAATCTGTGCACCAAGAGTAGGTTTGCCCGTGTCATCCACAATCCACTGCATACCGCTGATATTAAACATGCCAGAGGCAAACTGAGACACACCATAGCCAATGGTCACACCCAGACCAATCAAGGTAGCCAGAATAGCCGCCACATCAACCCAGTGCCCAAGCCATCCAGACATGACTTTTCCAAATAGGGGTTCAAGACCGGATCTTATGGTCAGCGGCAGACCGCGACCATAGCTCAGATAACCCAGGCAAATTCCCACCACGCCGTAGCAGGCCCAGGGAGTAAATCCATAGTGCAGCAGCGCCCATTTGTAGGCATTGCGCACATTGTCTGCACCCATCTCAGTACTGAAACCCTGAATCGTATCCGGGTTGCTGGCAAAGTGAAAAATAGGCTCTGCGGTAGAGTAGGTCAGCATACCCACACCAATACCGGCGCCAAACATCATCGACAACCAGGTAAACATTGAGAACTCTGGCGGCTCATCGGACTTGCCCAACACCATCTTGCCCGTGCTTGGCCAAAGCGCCAGACCCAGACAGGCCACCATAAAGAATGCAGTGACATAGACATACCAGCCACCAAAGGAGGAAATAGACCAGTTTTGCAGCTCTAATAATTGCGCACCGGCACGGGCTGGAGAGGTTCCCACCCATATAATTAATGCGACGATCAGCACCTTGGGAATAGCCGCCACAAAAATATTAAAGCCTTGATAAAAACCAGACTCTTCTACTTGAATTGACACAGATTGATTTGAACCAGATTCGCCCACTTCCCCTCTCCTGAATTTATTTTTGTTATTGGCGACCAGTGTTCTTTTTATTCTCAAGCTGGATACCACAAGGCAATAGACAGTACAGACATCTCAACGTTTCATCAACACCCATAACGACGCTGGATTATGTGAACTCGCAGAAATGGAGGTTTATAGACGCTCAGTGGCGTTGGGGGTAGTTGTCCGGCAGGCTCAGAGGATCTCCAAGCCTGCCAAACAGGATCTAACATACAGCTAACAGTTAGGCTTGATCTGCACCTCTAAGGGCATACCAACCAATATAGATATAGCAAAGCATAGGCACAATAAAGCTCATCTGGATACCAATGCTATCGGCCGCAACACCCTGAACCACAGGAATCAATGCACCGCCAACAATGCCCTGACAGACAAGACTGGACCCCTTACTGGTCAGCGAACCCAAGCCCTTAACCGCCAAAGTAAAGATGGTTGGGAACATAATCGAGTTAAAGAAGCCAACCGCCAAAATAGACCACATGGCAACACTGCCACTGGTATTCATACTGACTGCAATCATAACGATAGCAATCAGCGCGTTAACGGCGAGGTATTTGGTGGAAGAGACGTAGTACATAAGAATGGCGCCAAAAAAGCGGCCTACCATCGCTGCACCCCAATAATAGGCGACCATCTCACCAGCTTCAGCAATCTCCATGCCGGCAATAGAACTCTCAGCAAAGTAATTGACCAAGAAGCTTCCGATTGATACTTCGCCACCAACGTAGAGAAAAATAGCCAGGGCGCCTAGTACCATTGAGCGGTGCTCGCGCAACCCAACCAGATTGTAAGCAAAGGCTACAACCACGATTAATCCCGCAACGGTAAATAACCCAAAGGCCATAGCTAGTATAACGGCACCAGAAAACAGTAAATGACTCTTCAGGCTACCTTGATCGCCTGCACCGTCCGCCTCCACATGACTCAGTTTGGGTAAAGAAATAAACCTAAATAGGAGAGCCGCACCCACAAGTACCGCGCCCATAATCAGGTAGGGCATCTGAACTGCGGAAGCATCCGCTGCAACTGCACCTAAAATCAAAACAGCGCCAACCTGAGGTCCGACATAGGTACCAGCTGAATTGGCAAATTGCGCTGCATTCAGGCGGCTAGCCGCAGTTTTCTCAGGGCCCAAGGCGGCTACATAGGGATTGGCTGCTACCTGCAAAATAGTAATGCCGCTGCCTAAGACAAACAGAGACCCCAGGAAAAGAACATACAGATGAAAATCTGCAGAGGGATAAAACAGCACACAGCCCAGAGCAGTCGTCAACAAACCAACCACAATACCCATCTGAAAGCCGATCTTATCGATCAGCACATTGGCAAAGGGAGAAACAATAAAATAAGCACCAAAGAAACAGAACTGCACCAACATGGCTTGGGTGTAGTTAAGATCAAAAGAGTCCTTCAAGAACGGAATCAAAATATCATTGAGAACCGTAATAAAGCCCCAAAAGAAAAACAGACAGGTCATTGCCAGAAAAGCGAATATCTGAGTTTTCTGAGCCTGGCCATCGGCCGCTTTCACTGTTGAATTGCCCGAAGATGATCCGGCCATATAAACCCCCAAAATTAGAATAAGTAGTTGTGTTTTTGTTATTCCACAAGGGTAAATTGGCGTTGTTACCTGTGCAATAGGCGATTGCGCCATAAATTCAGTTTGGTCGCAAGTAAATACTGTTTTATCGCCTTTATAGTATTACCTAACTATTCAACCTCTCTAAGCATAGCGCCCATAACCTGCTTTAAGCCATTGTGACGGGCGCGCATATCATCGAGATTACCCGGATCACTAATCCAGTGATAGACAATGCCAATAACCGAGGCACAGTATTGATCTGCCAATAGCTCTGCAGACATCTTGTCAGGCGCAGCACCGGCGGCAACAGCCTGCTCAATCCAACTGATAACATCGGCGCGACGGCGCTCATGAATACCAGAGATAACCGGCTGAAGGGGAGAGTTAGGACTCAGAGATTCAAACCACAGGCGGTAAAATGCCTCTACATGCTTGGGCGCCTCCTCACAAAAGGCAATATGGGCATCCAGTGCCGCAGCCATGGCTTCATACCCATACTTGCCTCTAGTCACAGCGGTTAGCTCACCCAGCCATTCGTCCCCTACCGAGCGAAGCACAAAGTCAAACAGGCCCGCTTTGTTGCCAAAACGATAGCCTGCCAAACCGCGGGAAAAACCTGCTCTTTCGCCCACATCTTTTAAAGTGGCCTGATCAGTGCCACGCTCAACAATCAAATCAATTGCGGCTTCCAACATCTTGGCATCGGAGATTTCCTTGCGCTCGACCTGTGTGAGGCGAAGAGCTTTAGCCATAGTCTCAATTCCTGTGCATTTAGCAGTTACAGATTATCCTTACATATTACGGCGATACTGACCACCGACTTCA
>JABJOY010000070.1 GCA_018664075.1 Porticoccaceae bacterium
AATAGGCTTCAATCATGACAGAAGAAACAGCAGCTGCCGCCGAGGCGCCAGCACAGGGCACTGAGCAGAAATTCGCCATCCAAAGGGTTTACCTCAAAGACTTGTCCTTTGAAACACCCCAAGGTGCCTCCGCGTTCAACAAGCAATGGCAACCCAAGGTTAATCAAGACCTGAGCACTAAATCAGCAAAAATTGATGAGGATCTTTTTGAGGTTTCCGTGAGAATGACTATCACTGTCAGCGACGGAGAAGAAACCCTCTACCTGATCGAAGTTGACCAGGCCGGTTTATTCAGCATTGCCGGACTGGAAGACCAGCACGTTGCGCAGCTGTTAAATACCACCTGCGCCAGCATGCTGTTCCCCTATGCTCGCGAAGCGATAGATAATGTGCTGACCAAAGGCTCGTTCCCTCCTCTGATGATCCCACCAATTAACTTTGACGCTCTGTATGCCAACGCTGTGCAGCAACAGGCTGCAGCCAAAGCTCAGGAAGGTGATACGACAGAAGCAGAAGGCGCCAAGCACTAAGATCGATGGCTTGAGAGATATAAAAAGCCCGCCTTTGGAGCGGGTTTTTTATATCTCGTCTGTTTCCCTACCTGTAACCGAAGAGCTCTCACCACATGGCAATGGGCTTTAGAGCGCCTGATTTTCCATGCTGTATTCCTGCAGCTTTCTAGTTAGGGTGTTACGTCCCCAACCAAGCAATTGCGCCGCGTCTTTTTTTCGCCCGCCGGTGTGAGCCAGAGCAGTCTCAATCATTGTGCGCTCAAATTCAGGCACTACCTGGGAAAGTACCTCCTGACGCCCCGCTTTCAATTCACGCTCTGTCCAGCGCCGCAACATATGCTGCCAGTCACCCTGGGAGCGGACCTCTTTATCCGCCTCTTCAGCACGCAACTCCGGAGGCAGGTCCGAGAGCAATACCTCACGCCCGGCAGCCATAACCGTCAGCCAGCGACAGATATTCTCCAACTGTCTGACATTGCCTGGCCAGGGCAGATTAAACAGGAAATCCTCTGCTTCCTGAGAGAGTATTTTGGGCTCCATATCCAGCTCTTTTGCAGCGCGGTGGAAAAAGTGCTGCATCAGTTGGGGAATATCTTCTCGGCGATCGGATAATCGCGGCAAATGAACTCTGATCACATTGAGTCGGTGGAACAGATCCTCGCGAAAACGATTCTCGCCTACCAGAGATTCAAGATCCTGATGGGTGGCAGTAATAATGCGCACATCGACCTTAACCGCTGTATGGCCGCCGACTCTATAGAACTCACCATCCGCCAGTACTCGCAACAGCCTGGTCTGGGCTTCAGGGGGCATATCGCCGATCTCGTCGAGGAACAATGTGCCACCGTCGGACTGCTCAAAACGTCCTGCACGGCGCTCCCCCGCGCCGGTAAAGGCGCCTTTCTCATGACCAAATAGCTCAGACTCAATAAGATCATTGGGAATTGCTGCCATATTCAGGGCAATAAATTTATTGTTGCGCCGCGGGCTATGCTTGTGCAGCGCCTGGGCGACCAGCTCTTTACCCGTACCGGACTCGCCATTGATCAACACGGTGATATTGGAATTGGACAGCCGACCTATGGCTCTAAACACTTCCTGCATGGCTGGAGCTTCACCGATAATCTCTTTGACCTGCTCAAGCTGCGCTGGGGGCGCAGGCTCAGATCTGTTTTCATGGGCAAATGAAAGGCCACGTCTGGCGACGTCCACCAGCTCTTCCAAATCGAACGGCTTGGGCAGATACTCAAAGGCTCCGCCCTGATAGGCAGCAACGGCACTGTCGAGGTCTGAATGGGCTGTGGTGATAATGACCGGTATATGGCTGTGGTTGGCATGAATTTCTTTCAGCAGCTCCAGGCCATCAATGCCGGGCATGCGAATATCTGAAATAATGATCTCTGGCTGGGCCATTTTAAGGGCCTGTAGCAGTTCGTCACCAGTCTCAAAGCTGCGCACCGCAATGCCGTCTCGTACTAGCGCTTTTTCCATTACCCAACGCAGGGAGCGATCATCTTCAGCAATCCATATTTGTGATGGGTTATTCATACTATGCCTTTATAGGTAGGTAGATAGAGAAACAGGTACGACCTGATTCTGAGTCACATTCAATAATGCCCTGGTGGCTATTTACTGCCGTTTGAGCAATGGTCAGACCCAGCCCGGAGCCCTCGCTGCGGCCACTGATCATAGGGAAAAAGATCCGCTCTTTGATCTCTTCAGAAACCCCTGGGCCATTATCAATAATATCCAGGCGACAGGTCACTCTGTGATACTGGCCTGCGATGGTAAAACTGCGCTTCACCCTGGTGCGAAATATAATGGTGCGGTCGGTCTGGACTGAGTCCATCACCGCCTGCATAGCATTGCGGGCAACATTGAGTACTGCCTGTATCAACTGTTCACGGTCGCCCTCGATATCTGGAATACTGGGGTCATAGTCCCGCACCAACCGCAGCTGGCCCTGCATCTCAGCTTCTATCAGGGCCGCTACATGCTCAGTCACCTCGTGAATACTTAGCGCGGCGACCTGGGGTAAATGGTTGGGGCCCAACAGGCGATCAACAAGGTTGCGCAAACGATCGGTTTCGGTGGTAATAATCTGGCACAGTTCTTTGGTCTCGCCGCCAATACATTGCTCATTAATTTCCTGGCCCAGCAACTGAGCCGCCCCGCGAATACCTCCCAGAGGGTTTTTGATTTCATGGGCAAGACCACGGATTAAGCTTTTGGAGGTGTCATGAACCGACAACAATGCCTCCTCCCGGTTAATCTTTAAAAACCGGTCAATAGGCTGCATTTCCATAAGTAGCATCTGCCGTTCGCCAAGCTCCACCGGGGTAATACTGTAATCAACCTGAGAGCTTTCCAAACCCTGCATGCGCAAATACTCGTGGCGGCGGGTGTGGGGCCGGCCGCTTTCCAGCGCCTCACGAAGAGCGCTGAGAATTATGTCCCTGTCAGAAAAAACATCCGCAACAGGCATGCCGCGAAGGCGCGCAATGCTAACCTGAAGCAGGGCCTCAGCCGCTGGATTAATATAATCGATACTCAGCGTATCGTTGAGCAAAAGCACAGCGGTATTCAGGTTATCCAGCAATAAGCGATGTAACTGGTCAGAAGTCATAGGCTCTATAAATGGGCTCTGTAATCAGCAGTTTGGGTATTTCAGGTTTATCTATTACGTTAGTACTAGCAATAAGCGAGCCAAGTAATCCATCTGCGAACCACTAATTCAGGCCTGATAATGGGGCCTGCAGAGCAGTTTGAGGACTTAAACTCTATTGGTTCACAGCATAATGCACCAGATTGGTGCAGGCAAGGTAGCAATTATTTTTTGGGTCGCAACTGAAAACCTGACTGATTGCGTTTGAAGTGCCGTTTAACATTCACGATTACTGGCTTGGCGACTATTAATGTCCGGTTTCTGCCGTCCACTACAGCAACACCAATGCGATGACTGCCGCGCTCAATATTATCCAGCTGATAGGCTGTTGCACTCACAGGCAACCCCTGGGCCACACCATTAACCGAAAACTGCACCAGATGGCCTGGCTGGAGTTGAGGCTCAAGGGCCAGCTGGACAATGATATTGACCTGATTGTGCAAGATAACCGCCTGATCCTCAGGGGAGGAGATGCGCGCACTGGAGTAGCCAGCAAAATTGGCTTCAGTTTCTGTCGCCGGTTTATCCTCAGCTCTTTTGGCTGGCGCTGTAGTCTGGTTAATTTGGGGAAGATTCAGACGCTCAGCAGCACTGGCATCGGGCTGATCTGTATAGGTGATATTGCCATCGGCATCTACGATCTTATAGACCTCTGCAGCCTGAGACATGGCCGCTGCGACCCATAAGATAACAACCGCTGTTAGCTGCCCCGACATCGTATCCTCCCATCCATATTTACGTTTGAGTGCTGAATATCTCAAGCGCCTCATATCTGAAGCCCTCTATCTCGAGCTAGCTGTATATAAAGATTAGACCTATTTTAGATTTATGGCCGGCAAAGAAAAAGCCCGCCATTCCAAGAATGACGGGCCTGTCCGATTTTGCTGTAGAACAGCCTGTACTAAAACCTTAGCAGCTGTAGTACATATCAAACTCAACCGGGTGAGTGGTGTGCTCAACACGGTAGACTTCTTCCATCTTCAGCTCGATGTAGGCATCGATCATATCATCGGTGAATACACCACCGGCTGTCAGGAACTCACGGTCCGCATCAAGAGCATCCAGTGCTTCACGCAGGCTGCCAGCAACCTGAGGGATAGCAGCAGCTTCTTCAGCAGGCAGATCATAGAGATCTTTGTCCGCTGCATCGCCTGGGTGGATCTTGTTCTTAATGCCGTCCAAACCTGCCATCAGCATAGAGGCAAACATCAGGTATGGGTTAGCTGTAGGATCACCGAATCGTGCTTCGATACGCTTGCCTTTGGGGCTTGGCACGTACGGGATACGGATTGAAGCAGAGCGGTTGCGAGCAGAGTAGGCCAGCATTACAGGTGCTTCAAAGCCCGGGATCAGACGCTTATAGGAGTTAGTTGAAGCGTTGGCGAAGGCGTTGATTGCTTTGGCGTGCTTGATAATGCCGCCGATGTAGAACAGAGCCATTTCGCTCAGGCCAGCATAGCCGTCTCCAGCGAACTGGTTTTCGCCATCTTTCCAGAAAGACTGGTGACAGTGCATGCCGGAACCGTTGTCACCAACGATTGGCTTGGGCATGAAAGTCGCAGTCTTGCCATAGGCGTGGGCTACGTTGTGCACGCAGTACTTCATAATTTGCACCTGGTCAGCTTTCTTAACCAGAGTGTCAAAACGAATGCCGATCTCACACTGACCAGCAGTACCTACTTCGTGGTGATGTACCTCTACTTCGAGACCCATCTGCTCCATAGCACCACACATTGCGGCACGCAGATCGTGCAGGCTGTCGACTGGTGGTACGGGGAAGTAACCGCCTTTAACGCCAGGACGGTGGCCCATATTGCCGTCAGCCAGCTCCATGGATGAAGACCAGGCTGCTTCATCAGAATTGATTTTGTAAAAGGCACCGCTCATGTCGGCACCCCATTTGATATCGTCAAATACGAAGAACTCTGGCTCCGGGCCAAAGAATGCTGTGTCGCCGAGACCAGTAGACTGCAGGTATTGCTCTGCACGCTCAGCGATGGAGCGTGGATCGCGCTCGTAGCCTTGCATTGTGGAAGGCTCAACGATTCCGCAACGGATAATTACTGTTGGCTCATCAGTGAAAGGATCCAGAATTGCAGTGCTGTCATCAGGCATCAGGATCATGTCTGATTCGTTAATGCTCTTCCAACCGGCAATAGACGAACCGTCAAACATTTTACCTTCAACAAAAAAGTCATCGCCCACTTCACCGACCGGAATCGATACGTGCTGCTCTTTACCTTTGGTGTCAGTGAATCGAAGGTCAACCCAACGAGCTTCGCTATCTTTAATCAGATTTAGAGTCTTCTCAGACATTGTTTCCTCCACTATGGAATCAGTAATGCTTTGTTTAAAAAATCAGCCGGCGCATTGAAACCGATCTGATCTGGTTACCATTTATTTTTCTCAGCAAAACATGGTGCAATAGTCGTGCCAATGACTCTAACAATCCAACGGCGTAATTAACACCGCTGAAACCTACAGCAGCCCGAGGTTACTGATAACGAGCTGCTTTAATAAGGCAAGCAGAATCAATATCAGCGCACCTTTATGGTGCCGGCCTCTATGGGGTGCACCAAAATGGTGCTAAATTTATTTAAATTAGATTTATTTTTCGCTGACTCGGTATAATGCCCACCTCCGAGACTTCTGTCACCTTTTAACGGGGTTTTTAGCAAGCCTCACAACCACAGGGCTGTGACTATCGATTCCTCATCAACCCATATGCGCCATACATCCAGGGTCAGCGCCACAGATATCCTGATTGATGTGCGACATCCAGCTGACGCTGAACAGAAGCCATTGAGCATTCCTGATATCCAGATACTCAACATTCCATTCTTTAATCTTGAGCAGCAGCTGGGCGCTTTGGATAAAACCTGCAGCTACCTGCTGTACTGCGACAAGGGCATTATGAGCCGCTTGCAGGCCCAGCTTATGCGCGACAAAGGCTTTGAACAGGTCGCCGTTTATAATCAGATTACCTAGACCAGCGCACAGTTCCACAGCCAAAGTAGGCGCTAAATCACAGTATTATTTTGAATCATGCCCACTTTTTTATATTAGCGGCTATATTTAAGTATCGAGAAACAGGTTAAGTCACAGAGTCAGCCGCAGGATGCAGCCGATGACAAGCAGAGATTCAGATCTCAGTGGGAGCAAGGAAGCTAGAGAAATCAGCTCTTCCCCTCCAGATCCTTCCGTACAGCTTGAGTTAGACCAGCAGATCACAGCCGACCTGAAATCTGGTTTGGCGATTTTTGTGATTGCTGGCATTCTGCTGTTTTTGGTTGCCCAATATCATTCCAACAACCCCCTGAGCTATCTATGGCTTGGCGGGCTCTTGATCACTAGTCTGTACCTCTGGGTCTGGCAGCATAGAAAGCCTCAGCAGCAGGCTACTGCCAAGATCACAGTGGTTATCTGCGCCCTCTTTTGCTGCCTGGCGGTGCTGCTGTTTATCACTCCGGGCCAAGTGGCCTACAGCCTGACCATCAGTGCCATTATTATCGGGTTTAGCGCCCTGTGGCCCATATTGCAACTGCAATTGCCAATCTATCGCCACTTATTTCTGCTGAGCATATTTTTATCCACCGCAATCACTCTGCTGCTGCGACTGCCAGACAGCAGCCTTATTCCTGTGGCCATGATTGTGATTGTTTATTTGGCGGTGAATCGCTCCTGCACAGTCTATCGCCGCGGATTTATTGCCAGTATCCACAGAGCTCAGCAGGCCAACGAACTGACTCGCCAGGCAGTCAATACCAGTAAAAAGATTACCAGCTTAATTGAGCAGACACCGCTGGGCTTTATTGAATGGAATCAAAATCGGGAGATTATTAACTGGAATCCGGCCGCCACCACTATTTTTGGCTTTTCCAAAGATGAAGCCCTGAGTCGCACCACAGATTTTTTGTTCGAAGACAAAAAAACCTTCCTTATGCAGCAGGCAGAGCACGACCTGTTTTTATTCGGCAAAGACTTTTCCGGCACCGCAGAAAATATCACCAGCGACGGCACCAGCATCATCTGCGAATGGAATGAAACGCCCTTATTTGACGATGATATGAATGTTATTGGTGCAGCTTCATTTGTCGAAGATGTCACTGACCGGGTGCGCATGCAGACCCGCATCAAACAGCAGGCATATTTTGACCCATTGACTGGCCTACCCAATCGCCATCGCTTGATGGAGGAGTTAAATCGGGTTATTTCACTAGCCCAGCGGACGCAAAATTTCTGTGCTCTGCTGTTTATCGATCTCGACCATTTCAAAGAGATCAATGACAGTCGCGGCCACCATTACGGTGATCTGGCCCTGACCATGTTTGCCCAGAGACTGCGCAAGGTAATCCGTACCCAGGAGACCGTCGCCCGACTCGGCGGTGATGAGTTTGTGGTACTGCTGGAACGGCTCGGCACCGAGGGCGAGACTGCAAGACTACAAATTGCCCAGGTAGCCGAAAAAATAATCGACGCGGCCAATGAGCAATTTATTATTAAAGGGGAGAAATTCCAGATTAGCTGCAGCATAGGCATTGTGTTTTTTAATGATGGCAGCAGCGATGGCAACAGTATTCTCGAACAGGCGGACCAGGCCCTGTACACCATCAAGCGGGAGGGCAAGTCGAACTATTATTTCCACAACCGCGAGCTGTCCATTGAGATGCAAAAGCAGATGGAATTGCTGGAGCGTCTGCGGGATGAGTCTCAGGCCGAATCTTTCCTGCCTTTTTACCAGCCGGTGCTGAACACCCAGAGCAACCTGATCAGCGGCCTGCAAATCTTTTTACGCTGGCAGAACCCCAAAGGCGATATTGTCGAGGCCCATGAATTTATTCAGGTGCTGGAGTCTGGCTCAATGATCGTGGATATTACATTATCCCTGATCGAGCAGGTGTGCAAACAGGTCAATCTGTGGCGCAGCCAGGGAATCTGGCAGGACCAGCAGCGCATCTTTTTAACCCTCAGCTTGCGGGAACTGGGCCACCCGGCATTTATTCAGCAGCTCAAGGATATTACTCAGAGACACGGCATAAAACCGGGGGCCTTTATGTTTGGCTTGCACACTGAGATTCTGCCGAAACTGAATGCGTCTCTGGAATTGCAGCTCAGTCGTCTGGTTGAACTTGGCTGCGGGCTACTGGTGGACAATGTCGGCTACCAGAGCCTGCCTCTGCAAAAACTCCGCGAGCTGCAGATTGAAACCATTCGCATATCCCATCGCCTTATGGCTGAATCCAGTGACATTGAAAGCTCCTGGAATCTGGTAAAAGGGCTGGTAGAACTCAGTAAATCCGTCGGTTTGAACTGCATTGCCCCCTGCGTTGAGGAGGCTGATATCCACCATCAACTACTGGATTTAGACTGCATTTTTCTGCAGGGAAACCTAATTGCACCCCCCTCGCCACCCACCTCAATCACGCGAATGTTGATTGAGCGTAATTCAAGCCCCAGAGCAGAAGTCAGCCCCAGCTAAAAAGATCGGTAGCAGTTCCTGTGGATTCTCGTATAATCGCGGGTTTTTCGCCCACTGCGGTAATCTTAGGTACCATCATGTCCATTGAAAACTTGCGTAATATTGCGATCATCGCCCACGTTGACCACGGTAAAACTACTCTGGTTGATAAACTCCTGAGCCAGTCCGGGACTCTCGACCGCAAAGATGTCGGCTCCGAGCGTTTGATGGACTCCAATGACCAGGAAAAAGAGCGCGGCATCACCATTCTGGCTAAAAATACCGCGATCAACTGGAATGACTACCGCATTAATATTGTAGATACACCAGGTCACGCCGATTTCGGTGGTGAGGTTGAGCGCGTTCTATCCATGGTCGACTCTGTGTTGCTGCTGGTTGATGCAGTTGACGGGCCAATGCCCCAGACGCGCTTTGTAACCTCCAAAGCTTTTGAGCAGGGCCTGCGACCCATTGTTGTTATCAACAAGGTTGACCGCCCGGGCGCCCGCCCGGACTGGGTTATGGATCAGGTATTTGATCTGTTCGACAGTCTCGGTGCTACAGACGAACAACTGGATTTCCCGGTAATCTACGCCTCCGCATTAAATGGCATTGCCGGCCATGATGTAGACGATATGGCCGAAGATATGACGCCGCTCTACGAAATGATTGTTGCCGATGTTCCTTCGCCCAAGGTTGATGTGGACGCGCCATTCCAGATGCAGGTATCAGCCCTGGCCTATGACAGCTATGTTGGTGTTATTGGTGTCGGTCGTATTACCAGAGGCAAGCTCAAACCTGGTCAGCAGGTAGTTGTGAAAGCTGCTGATGGCAACGAGCGCAAAGGCAAGGTGCTCAACGTAAAAGGCTATCTAGGTCTTGAACAGGTAGAAACGCAGCTGGCAACTGCTGGCGACATTGTTTGTATCAACGGTATTGACGGACTGGGCATATCAGACACTTTGTGCGACCCGGATAATATCGAAGCTCTGCCCGCACTGAGTGTAGATGAGCCGACGGTAAGCATGACCTTTATCGTTAACAACTCGCCATTTGCCGGCCTAGAAGGCAAGTTTGTCACCACCAGAAATATTAAAGACCGTCTGGAGCAAGAACTGATTCACAATGTTGCCCTGCGCGTTAAACAGGGTGATTCCCCGGATAAGTTTATTGTCTCCGGCCGCGGTGAATTGCACCTGTCGGTACTGATCGAAACCATGCGTCGGGAAGGTTTTGAAATGGGCGTGTCCCGTCCGGAAGTTGTCACCAAAGAAGTGGATGGCGAAATCCAGGAGCCCTACGAGCAAGTGGTGATCGATGTAGAAGATCAGCATCAGGGCTCAGTGATGGAAGAGCTGGGCATGCGCAAAGGCGAGATGACCAATATGGAACCAGACGGCAAAGGTCGCGTGCGACTGGAGTTTATGATTCCTTCCCGGGGGCTGATTGGCTTCCGCGGTGCTTTTCTCACCTTGACCAGTGGCTCAGGCATTATGACCAGCGTATTTGATCATTATGGCCCTGTGAAAGGCGGCGAAGCTCACAGCCGCCAAAATGGCGCACTGATCAGCATGGTTAAGGGCAAAACTGCTGCCTTCGCCCTGTTTAATATCCAGGCCCGAGGGCGTCTGTTCCTCGGCCATGCCATCGATGTTTACGAAGGCCAGATTGTCGGCATTCACTCCCGGGGCAATGATCTGGTGGTCAACCCGATCAAGGGCAAACAGCTGACCAATGTTCGTGCCTCAGGCACAGACGAAGCTCTGACACTGGTACCACCAATCAGGCATACCCTTGAGCAGGCTCTGGAATTTATCGAAGATGATGAGCTGGTAGAAGTAACCCCCCAGAGCATTCGCCTGCGTAAAAAGCTGCTAACTGAGAACCTGCGCAAACGCGCACCAAAATAAGCAGCTGACCCCAGGGTCTAAACTTCGATTTCTGTGTCATTGTGAGCTATTATTTAGTGAATAATGCATGGAAGTCGAAGTATGTCCAAGAAGGATAACAAAGATCTAGTCACTGGCGGTTTTCTGTCTTTTTCTCTGATGGCCCAGGAAATTATCGCCATCATGTTCGCCTTTTACTCCTACCGCCAGGGCGAAATGGGCCTGGCCACCTTCTACCTTGCCATTGCTGGCGTGCTTATCGTTGCAATGGGCATTTTCTATATTTTTGAACATCACAGCCTGGCCAGACTGCTGCTGGCCACCACATTGTTTGTCGGCTTTTTCTTTCTGCTGGTGGGAGCCTCTGATCCAACATCGTTAATGTGGTGCCTGACCATTGTGCCTGTGCTGGTCGGGGCCTTTGGCCACCGCCAGAGCCTCACCATGCTGATCGCCCTGTTTACCGCATCCACCTGGATTCTCTGCGGCGGAACCATGCCGTTCCCGGTGCCTGAATACAGTGATATTCTGGTGGTTCGGTTTCTGTCGTCCTACGCCATTATCGCCGCCTTTGCGATTGCCATGGACAACTCCCGCTTTGACAGCCTGAGCAAGTACCAGGACCTGTCATCGAGAGTGGATGAAATTACCCATCAGGATGTACTGACACAGCTCCCTAATCGCCACAGCATGGAAGGCCATTTAGCGCTTAAATACCAGCAGTACCGACTGGTTAATGAGCCATTTTCCATACTGCTGGCCGACCTGGATAACTTTAAATTTATCAATGACCGCTATGGCCATGATGTGGGGGATGAAATTCTCTATGCCATTGGTCAGATGCTGCAGGAACCGCTGCGGGACGAGGATATTGTTGCGCGCTGGGGGGGCAATGAGTTTATGGTGCTGTTGCCCACCGCCAACAGCGAGGCCGCTGTCAATATCGCCGAGCGCCTGCGCACCAAAGCCACAGAGATTGAAATGCAGGCACAGGGGGACAGGTTGCGGATTTCTCTCAGTGTGGGTGTAGCCTCAATCGATAAGTGCACCGGCGTGGATGATTTAATGTCGACGGCGGAAAATGGCCTCTATCAGGCCAAGCATATGGGCCGGGATATGGTGGTGGTAGGCTAGCGTTTAACGGCACTGGGCGTGGCGATAGCAATCTGTCGTATGGTCATTGACCAGCCCCATAGCCTGCATATGGGCGTAGCAGATAGTGCTACCAAAAAATTTAAACCCACGCTTTTTCATATCTTTGCTAATGCTGTCTGACAGCGCTGTTGAAGCAGGAATTTCAGCATGACTGGCCCAGTGATTGACGATAGGCGTGCCATCCACATAGTCCCAGAAATACTTACTAAAACTGCCGAATTCCGCCTGCACCTCCATAAAACAGCGCGCATTGGAGACAGCACTATTGATCTTTAATCGATTGCGCACAATGCCAGCGTCCGCGACACAGCGGTCAATATCATGCTCGCTGAATGCAGCAACTTTTTCTACTTCAAAGTCGGCAAAAGCTCTGCGGTAATTTTCCCGTTTGCGCAAAATGGTGATCCAGGACAGTCCAGCCTGAGCCCCCTCCAGCAGCACAAATTCAAATAGCTTGTTATCATCCCTGCAGGGCACACCCCATTCCTGATCATGGTACTGTTGATAGAGTGGATCATCACCGCACCAAGTACAACGAGTACAGCCAGTAACCTTATTCATAACAAAGCCTTGTCCATAGGTATAAAGGGTAAAAAGTAATCTAGCCAGTCAGGATTGTCTATATTAATCTGCACATACTCTGTGTCATCCGCCCAAGGAACTAAAGCCCCATGCGCAAAGCATTTCCCGCCATCCGCCCCTATCAGACTCACCGCATCGCCGTAACCGCGCCCCATAAACTGCATGTGGAGGAGTCCGGCAATCCAGAGGGAATTCCCGTTCTGTTTGTGCATGGCGGGCCGGGAGGTGGCACCAGAGCAGCAGATCGCTGCTTTTTTGACCCGGATAAATATCGCATTATTTTGTTTGATCAGCGCGGCGCCGGGCAATCCACGCCCCATGCCGAACTCGAAAGCAACAACACCAGTGCTCTGGTCGAGGATATTGAAACCATTCGAAAAGCGCTGAAGGTTGATCGCTGGGTGGTTTTCGGCGGTTCCTGGGGCTCAACCCTGGGACTGGTCTACGCGCAGACCTATCCTGAACTGGTGATAGGTCTAATTCTGCGTGGAATATTTTTGTGCCGCGACGAAGATATCCACTGGTTCTATCAGCAGGGTGCCAACCATGTGTTTCCCGAATACTGGCAGCAATATATCCAGGTGATTCCACCCCGGGAGCGCAACGATATGCTCGGCGCTTTTTATCGGCGACTAACCGGGGACAATGAGATTGAGCGCATGGCCGCAGCCAAAGCCTGGTCTATCTGGGAGGGCCGCTGCTCCACACTACATGCCAATGAAAATCTGGTTGATCATTTTTCCAACCCCCATCTGGCCATGGCAATGGCGCGCATCGAGGCACATTATTTTGTTCACAAGGCATTTCTTGAGCCCAACCAGATCCTCAACAATGCCCAGCGGCTAAAAGATATTCCCGGCACCATAATCCATGGACGCTACGATATGGTCTGTCCGGTTAATCAGGCTATCGCCCTGAGTGATGCTTGGCCAGAAGCCGAGCTAAAAATAATCGGTGATGCCGGCCATTCTTCTAGCGAACCAAGTACCACTGATGCTTTAATTGCAGCTACAGAAAAACTGGCATATCGGATTAATACACAGAGCGAGTGACATTTGTACGGACTTATTCAGCGGGTATCATCAGCCTCAGTAGCCATAGATCAGCAGATTAATGGTCAGATTGATCAGGGCGTGTTGCTGCTACTGGGCATTGAAAAAACCGATTCCCAAAGCACGGTCGACAAGCTGCTGCACAGAGTGCTGAACTACAGGTTATTTTCAGATGAGAAGGACAAGATGAATCTTTCTCTGCTGGATATTAATGGCGGCCTGCTGGTTATTTCCCAGTTCACCCTGGCTGCAGATACCAACAAAGGGCTGCGCCCCAGCTTTTCTTCAGCGGCACCCCCAGAGCAAGCAGAGAGCCTGTACAACCACTTTTTAGCTCAGGCTCGGGCTCAGCACGGTAAGATTGAGAGCGGTATTTTTGCGGCTGATATGCAGGTATCACTGTGCAACGATGGGCCAGTGACCTTTAATTTAAGGGTCTAGGAACCTGCCTCAAGGCATTTAGTCAGGCGGCTGTGAAAACCCTCAAAACCCCCATTGCTCATAATCACAATATGAGTCTTTGAATCTACTGCGGAAGTAGTAAGCGCTAACAAACTTTCAATGCTGTCGGTGGCCTCTGCAGGCACAGGACAGGCCTCTGCAACTGCATTGATATCCCAGTCAATGCGCGGGTTTTGATACCACAGAACCTGGTCAGCCTCAGCCACAGCAGCACTGAGGCTGTCCTTGTGAATCCCCAGTCTCATGGTGGCCGAGCGGGGCTCAATTACAGCAATAATCCGCTCCGCCCTAACCTTGGAGCGCAACCCAGCAATTGTGGTTTTGATGGCCGTCGGATGATGAGCAAAATCGTCGTAGACACTGACCTGAGAATCCTGGTAGATCAGTTCCATGCGCCGTTTAACCCCGACAAAATCACTCAGCCCGGCGCAGGCCTGGTCGAGACTGACCCCCACCTGACAGGCCGCAATCACAGCGGCAAGACCATTTGCAACATTGTGCAAGCCAGTTTGCTGCCAGCTCACTGTGCCCCGGGCAGCGCCATGGATAATGTCAAACTTCGAGCCATCTGCCGCTGACAGTTGATAGTGCCAATCCGAATGCTCACCAAATGGCTGCTGTTGGCTCCAGCAACCCCGCTCAATCACCCCGCGAACATTTTCATCCCCGCCAGGATATATCACAGTGCCAGTGCTGGGCACTGTGCGCACACAATGGTGGAACTGTCTCTGGATCGCAGCCAGATCGTCAAAAATATCTGCATGGTCAAATTCGAGATTATTAATCACCAGAGTATCGCTGTGGTAATGCACAAATTTAGAGCGCTTATCAAAGAAGGCGCTGTCGTATTCATCAGCTTCCACAACGAAGTAATCGCTGTCACTCAGGCGCGCCGATAGCCCTGTGTCCTGAGGCACGCCACCAATCAGAAATCCAGGCTCCAGCCCAGCACTATCGAGAATTTTTACCAGCATGCTGCTGGTAGTAGTTTTGCCATGGGTGCCAGCCACAGAGAGCACATGTTTGTGCCGTAAAATAGTTTCTCCCAGCCACTGGGGGCCGGAGATATAGGGGAGCCGACGGTCGAGCATGGCTTCAACACAGGGATTTCCTCGGGACAGCGCATTACCGACTACAATTAGGTCTGGAGCTGGCTGCAATTGCTCGGGGTCAAAGCCCTCAATAAGAACAATACCAGCCTTCTCCAGTTGGGTACTCATGGGCGGATAGACATTGGCATCGCAGCCAGAAACCGAATGCCCGGCAGCCTTGGCCAACTGTGCCAGACTGCCCATAAAAGTACCGCAGATACCAAGGATATGAATATGCATATCTGTGTTTTTCCTGTTTGCTCTCGCCCAGCTGATAATGCTGCTAATATAGCCTAAATAGGGATTGATTAGTCATTAAAACCGAGGCTCAGGTGAAAATGGATAATGTAGATTTTCCTCGCCATTCAATCAGCATAGCTGTGCTAACGGCCATTGCACTAGCAGCATCTGCCTGTGGTGGCGGTGGTGGCGGCACAGTGCAGTCAACCGGCACAGCGACAGTGCCAGCCCCGACCACCAACAGCTCCCCCATCAGCGGCCCGCCCTATAGTAGTTTCAATGACCAGGATGAAGATGCAGATAACTTTGCCGCTACCGCAGCTGGCTTTGAAACCGCCGAATACGAAGGCATGGGTGGTCTGGCGGCAATCCACGCCTCCAGTGCCTATGCCCGGGGAGCCACGGGAGAGGGGATAACTGTCGGAGTGATAGACTCAGGGGTCTACGAGGAGCATATTGAATTCAGCACTGGCAGCGGCAACAAAGTCAGCTATGCAGGTTCTGATTATGGCGGCTCCAACCCCAGAACCGATGAAGCGGTTAGCCATGGCACCCTGGTTGCCGGGATAATCGCCGCCAACCGGGACAACAATCTCAACACCAACCTCAACATGCATGGTGTGGCCTACGAGGCGAATATTCTTGCCTTTGAAATCCCCCTTGGCTCAGGAGATGGTCCCTATGAGCCTCTTGATGAAACCAGTCTCACATTTGGCGATGACAACTACTTTGCCGACCGCTTTACCACCATGGCCAACCAGGTGGATATTATTAATATGAGTTTTGGTTTCTCCGGCGTGGTGACTTCCTACAGCGCCGCCTCCATAGAAAACTCTCTGGGCAATACAGTAGATGCCCTCAGACAGCAGAATAAAGCCCAGGGGGATCGCGCTATCTTTGTCATATCCGCCGGCAATGCATTTGGCGATCTGGACGAGTTTAATAGTGAAGTCGACGCCAGTTCACCAGAGTTACTGCCAGGGCTGCCCTATTTATTTCCCGAATTGCAGAATCATATGCTCGCCGTTGCTGCGGTTGACAGATCCGGTGCTATCTCCTCCTACTCAAATCACTGTGGCGCAGCCGCCAGCTTCTGTCTTGCCGCGCCTGGCGGTGGCGATGCCAACGGCGATGGAGACTTTGCCGACAATGAATTAATACTGTCTCCCGTTTCACCTCCGACAGATGGCGAGACCGGGGAGAGCTATTATGGTCGCACCATCGGCACCTCCTTTGCAGCACCATTGGTCAGCGGCTCGCTGGCCCTGCTAAAACAGCTTTTCCCCACTGTGGGCAATCACGAGCTGGTCAACCGGCTGCTGGAAACCGCCAACAAAAATGGCATCTATGCCGATAGCAGTATCTATGGTCAGGGGCTGCTGGATCTGGATGCAGCCACTAGGCCTGTTGGGGCAATAAGCAGTGCGACTGGTGCCAGCCTGGATAATGGTATGGTCAATCCAGGTCAAACCGGTATCGCTGTCTTCGGTGGCGCGCTTGGGCAAGGGCTGTCACAAAACCTCAGCCAGTTTAGGGTAACAATGTTCGACCAACTGGGCTTTCCCTTCCAGCAAAGTGCCAGCTCAATAGTTCAGTCCGTGCCTGCCACAGTTATCCCGACACCACTCAGCCATGGCAGTCAGAATATTGCCAGCGGTGGCAGACTACAGCTAGGAGTAGCCTCAGACCCATGGCAGCGGAGCTTCCGCACAACCGGCAACCCCAATGATCAGGTGCAGGCTGATTACTTTGCCCTGCATTTTCAAGATCAACAGGGCGGCGAACAGTTTGCCGGGCTAAATGCCAATCCGGGCTGGTTCTTTGGTGTTTACGGTGACGGCGTACTGACCCCGGGCTCTACCGAAGATGACAGTAGCTTTGCCGCACCCTGGTTGCGCTATGCGCGACAGGGCTGGAGCAGTGGCGGCGCCATAGCAATGGGCTCCAGCAACAGCAAACTGCGACTGGGATTATTTGACGGCACCGCCAGCTGGAGCCAGTGGCAACCCAGAAGCGACCAGCACAGCAGCGGCGCACTGCTGGAATATACATTGCTGTCCGGGGCTAACGGGCTCAGTATCCAGGCCGGATTTGTTGAGGAGCAGGACAGCTTCCTCGGCACCAGCATAGGTTCAGCCCTGGGTTCAGTGGAGAGTGGCGATACCTTTTTTACCGGCATTAATGGCTATATGCAGCTCGGTGGGCAGTGGCAGGCGATTGTTGCCCTTTATTCCGGCACCACTGACCCTGGGCTCAATAGTCAATTTATCAGTATTGATCGGAAAATCAGCAGTAATTCCTGGGCCCTTGGTCTCCAGGGCAATTCATTGCTGCGCAATAATGACCAGTTAAGCCTGTACCTGAGCCAGCCACTGCGCATTGAAAACGGCGCAGGCCAGCTTCGCGTCGCCAGTGGCCGCACCATTGATCGACAGGTTATCTATCAGGATCTGCACTTCGACCTGCAGCCCGAAGGCCGCGAGCAACAGCTGGAACTAAGCTACCACAGGCCCTGGCAGCTATTACAAAAAGCAGCCTGGTTATCTGCCAGCGCGGGCTATATTTATCAACCTGAGCACAGTGATCTGAGGCCCAGCCAATTTGAAATGAGAGTTACTGTGAGTATCGCCATCGACTGATTGATTGCACTGTTACCAAGGTCGTCAGTGCAGTAAGATGGCGCCCATTCTAAATGGACTATTGGGAAAACTGGATTTTATGACTAAAAAAAATGCGTTTTATGCTCAATCAGGAGGGGTGACCGCTGTAATCAATGCATCGGCATCCGGTGTTATTGAAGCCTGCCGGGAACACAGGGACAAGATTGGCACAGTCTATGCCGGCCAGAATGGCATCCTGGGTGCACTCCACGAAAACCTGATCGATACCAGCAAAGAAACCCCCACTGCCATTGCTGCACTCAAACACACCCCAGGTGGTGCCTTTGGCTCCTGCCGCTACAAAATGAAAAACCTGGAAGAAAGCAGTGCCGAATACGAACGGCTGGTCGAGGTATTTAAAGCCCATAATATTGGCTACTTCTTTTACAATGGCGGTGGCGACTCTGCAGATACCTGCCTCAAGGTGTCACAGATTTCAGCCAAGATGGGCTACCCTATTCAGGCCATCCATATTCCCAAAACCATCGACAATGATCTGCCCTTCACCGACTGCTCACCGGGCTTTGGTTCGGTGGCCAAATATGTCGCTGTATCCACCAGAGAGGCCAGTCTGGATATCGCCTCTATGGCGGCGTCCTCCACCAAAATTTTTATTCTTGAAGTGATGGGCCGCCACGCCGGATGGATTGCCGCTGCCGGAGGTTTGGCCGCTGAAGAAGCCGGTGACCCGCCACATATTATTGTCTTCCCTGAAATTCCCTTTGTCCGCGAGGACTTTATTGCCCGGGTCGAAAAGACCGTCAATGAAAAGGGCTACTGTGTGGTGGTGGCCTCTGAAGGTGCCAGCTATGCCGACGGCGCGCTTATCTCTGGCTCATTGAATAAAGATGCCTTTGGCCACCAGCAGCTCGGCGGTGTGGCTCCCACATTAGCCAGCATGGTTAAACATTCTCTGGGCTACAAATACCATTATGCCCTCGCCGATTACCTGCAGCGCTCGGCGCGCCATGTGGCCTCTAAAACTGATGTTGAGCAAGCCTATGCCGTGGGCCGCGCCGCAGTGGAAAAAGCTCTGGAAGGAAAAAATGCGATTATGGTGACCATAGAGCGCAAGGACAGTAAAAAATATTCCTGGGGGCTGGGGGACTCCCCACTGCTCAAAGTGGCCAATGTAGAAAAGAAAATGCCCAGATCATTTATCAGCAAAGATGGTTTTGGCATTACCCAGAAAGCGCGAGACTATCTGCAGCCCTTAATTGTAGGCGAGGATTACCCACCCTATAAAAATGGCGTGCCCCATTATCCTAAACTCAAGAAAGTGCTGGCCCCCAGGAAACTGCCAACTGAATTTACCGGCTAATTGACCTGACGCAGCGCCTTGCCATCGAGGAAGGCGCTGATATTGCCCACCATCTGCCCCACCAATCTCTGTCTGGCCTCTGCAGCAGCCCAGGCAGTATGAGGGGTAATAATAAGATTGGGCACAGCCGGATCAATCAGCACATTGCCATTTACCGGTGGCTCCGCCGACAGCACATCCAAACCAGCCCCAGCTATTTCGCCATCGATTAAAGCCTGCCTGACCGCAGACTCATCAATAATTCCGCCCCGCGCTGTATTAATCAGTACAGCAGTATTTTTCATCAGCGCCAGCTCTGGTCTGGCAATAAGTCCCCGGGTTTGCTCGGTCAATGGACAGTGCAGGCTGACAACATCTGCCAAAGGCAACAGCTCCTGCAAAGGTAACCGAGGCAAATCATCGCTGTATTGTCGATTCGGCAGAGCGGCAAAAATAACCTCCATACCAAAGGCCTGAGCAATTTTAGTTACCCCCTTGCCCAGATCACCGGCACCGATAATACCCAGGGTTTTACCCTCCAGCTCCCGCACCGGGTGATCGAGCAGGCAGAACAGCTTACTCTCAGCCCAGGTGCCATCCACAGCAGTGCGGCTGTAGGGCAAAAGCTGAGTGGTGAGGGCCAGGATTAAACTCCAGACATGCTGTACCACAGAGGCGGTGCCATAGTTGACCGCATTGCACACAGTGACTGAATGGGCCCTTGCCGCTGGCAGATCCACCATATTGGTCCCAGTGGCACAGAGACTGATCAGCTTTAACTGGGGCGCCTGACCCAGAATCGAGGCATCAATTGGAGTCTTGTTGGTCAGCACAATATCGGCATCGGCTATACGCTCGACCACCAGATGGGGCTCGGAGTCCCCGTACACCGTCCATTGCACAGGCAAATCATAGAGTGCACTGAGATCGAGATCATCTGAACCCAGGCTGTCGCAATCGAGAATAACTCCGCGCATAAGTAGCTACTGATTAGTGATTTAGAGCCGGGAAGTGTAATTGAAACCAGCCTTTGAGCAAACTACAGATGCTGATCGCAGGTCTATGATCTTGGCCCGTAAAACCCCATAATGGCGGATTGTTTAAATTCGCCGCCGGGAAGCTCATTCTAATGTCATCTCCATTAAGCCTTTACCAAAAAGTCATTCTCGACAATCCGGTCAAAGCACTGCTAGTTATGCTTGTATTGACCTTTGCCATGGCCATGGGCCTGCCCAATTTTAAGCTCGACGCCTCCGCCGACTCATTGACATTGGAGCATGATGAGGACCTTAATTTCTTCCGCGAAGTGGTGCAGCGCTACGGCAGTGACAATTTTCTGATTGTTACCTTTTCGCCCCTCCAAGGGGACCTGTTCGATCAGCAAAATCTCGACACCCTGGCCTCTCTGCGCACCGAACTCAGCAAAATTGATGGCGTTGAAAGCATGCTCTCCATGCTCGATGTCCCACTGCTGTACAGCCCCAAAATTGGCGTGGCCGACTTAAAGGACGAACTCAATACATTGCTCTCTGAGGGTGTCGACAAACAGGCGGCCAAACAGGAGTTCCTCAATAGCCCAATTTACAAAGATGTGCTGCTCAGCGCCGATGGCCAAACCACGGGTATTCTGGCAACCATGGCACTGGATAAAACCTATCTGCGACTGGTCACTGAGCGCGATGCCCTGCGCCTGATTAGAAGCACCGAGGGCCTGAGCCCAGAGCAGGAAATGGAACTGACCAATGTCAGTCAGGAATTTCTCGATTATCGCACCGAAAAAGCAGTCATAGACCACCGTCGTGTCGCCGAGGTCCGAGCGCTAATGGATGGCTATCGCGATCGCGCCAGAATTTTCCTCGGTGGTGCCGATATGATCACTGCCGACATGGTGGACTTTATCAAGAGCGACCTGCTGATCTTTGGTACTGGCATATTGCTGTTTATTATTGCCACTCTGGCACTGATCTTCCGCCAGCTGCGCTGGGTGGTTATACCTCTGGCAACCTGCACAATCTGTCTGGTGATGATTCTTGGGTTTTTAAGCTGGATCGACTGGCGACTGACCGTTATCTCATCCAACTTTGTCTCATTGCTGCTGATTATTACATTGGCTCTGTGTATCCACCTGATTGTCCGCTATCGGGAGCTGCAAGCCCTGCAGCCAGATGCAGACCAACGTCAGCTGGTTAGTGATACTGTCACATCAATGGCAAAACCCTGCCTCTATACAGTGCTAACCACCATTGTTGCCTTTACCTCATTGGTAGTGAGCAATATTCGTCCTGTGATTGATTTTGGCTGGATGATGACCATGGGTATCAGTCTGGCACTGGTTGTAGCCTTTGTGGTGATTCCGGCTGGCATGATGCTGTTTGGCAAAGGGGCCAATGCAGCGGACAAGGACAACAGTGTCGCCATCACCAGCAAATTCTCCTGGTTTACTGAACATTACGGCTCTGTAGTGCTGGTCGCTGCCCTGTTGCTGGGCATGCTGTCGGCCTACGGCATCTCGCGGCTTGAGGTTGAGAACCGCTTTATTGATTACTTCCGTGCCGATACCGAGATCTATCAGGGAATGGAGGTTATTGACACCTCTCTGGGTGGCACCACCCCACTGGATATTATTATCCAGGCGCCTACCTACGACGTCCCGGTCATTGAGGAAACATCAGTGGCGGATGACGAATATGGGTATGAAAAGGATGAATATGCGCAAGACGAGTATGCGGACGATGAGTACGGCGATGAATACGCCGTTGAAGATGAAGCCAGCAGCTTAAAAGACAGCTATTGGTTCTCCTCTGCCGGTCTGGCTGACCTGGCCAGATTACAGGAATTCCTTGAAGCCCAGCCAGAGATTGGCAAAGTCAGCAGCCTGGTGCAGATCTATCAGGTAGCCACTGACCTTAGCGGCCACAAGCTTAATGATTTTGAGCTGGCCTTTATGCGCCAAAGTCTGGGGCCGGAAATATACCAGCAGATGGTAGCTCCCTACCTGCTCGAAGATATTGATGAGGCCCGTATCCAGCTGCGCGCCATGGAAACCGCAGGCTTGCGCCGCGCCGACCTGCTCGAAAAAATCAACGGTTTCGCGGTCAATGAGGTGGGCATAGCCCAGGCAGATATTCGCTACACTGGCCTGCTGGTGCTGTATAACAATATGCTGCAGAGCCTTTACAAGTCCCAGATCGTTACATTGGGTGCAGTATTCGTCGGTATTATGCTGATGTTTCTGGTGCTGTTCCGCTCAGTCAAAATTTCAATTATCGCAATACTGCCTAACTTCCTCGCAGCAGGAGTGGTACTCGGGGGCATGGGCCTTGCCGGTATTCCTCTGGATATGATGACTATTACCATTGCCGCCATTACAGTAGGTATAGGCGTGGACCATGCGATTCATTACATCAGCAGGTTTAAGCGGGAATTTGCCCTCGATGGCAACTACCTGGCCTCCATGCACCGCGCCCACGCCAGTATTGGCAAGGCGCTGTTTTATACCGCCATGACCATTATTGTTGGCTTTTCCATTCTGGCCCTGTCGAATTTTATTCCCTCGATCTACTTTGGCCTGCTGACTGGTCTGGCGATGACTGCCGCACTACTGGGCTCCATGACGTTACTGCCAAAATTGATTTTGATGACCCAGCCCTTGGGCAAAGACAACATTTCTGAGCAAACCTCAGCCTCAGGAAAATAGTTTTATGCCACTGGTGACATTGCAGGATATTTATCTGAGCTATGGTCAGCCGCCGCTGATTGACCATATTAGTCTGGTTATTGAGCGCGGCGAACGGGTCTGCCTGATCGGGCGCAATGGCGCTGGCAAATCGACATTATTAAAAATACTCAATGGCCAGATTGTTGCCGATGACGGTATATTAAAGCGCGCCTCCGGGGTCAAAATTGCCCAGCTTGAGCAGTCGGTGCCCCAGGACGCCAAGGGCTCTGTATTTGATGTTATTACCCAGGGTCTGGGAGCCGAAGGTGAGCTGGCAAAACGCTACCATTATCTAATTGTAGAACTGGGCAATGACCCCAGCGATCAGACCATGCGTGATTTGGAAGCCTGTCAGGCAGAACTGGATCGCGTCAATGGCTGGGATATCAACCAGCGCGTGGAATCCATTATTACCAAGATGGATCTCGATGCTGATGTGGATATTTCCAGCCTCTCCGGTGGCTACAAGCGTCGTGTGCTGCTGGCTCGAGCTCTAGTCTGCGACCCGGATCTGCTGTTGCTCGATGAGCCCACCAACCATCTGGACATAGACGCCATTCAATGGGTTGAGCAATTTCTGCTGAAATGGGAAGGCTCATTGTTATTTATCAGCCACGACCGTCGCTTTATGGACAATCTGGCCAATCGCTTTATTGAGATTGATCGCGGCCAGTTGGCAGAATTTAACTGTGACTACGCCACCTACCTGCAGCGCAAAGAAGAGATCCTCGAAATCGAAGATCGCCAGAATGCACTGTTCGACAAGCGCCTGTCCCAGGAAGAAATCTGGATTCGCCAGGGCATCAAAGCCCGCCGTACCCGCAATGAAGGGCGGGTTAGAGCATTGGAATCCATGCGCAGAGAATATGCCGATCGGCGCAAACAGCTGGGCACCGCGCGCATGGATATTCAGCAGGCGGAAAGGTCCGGCAAGATTGTTGCCGAGGCCAGCAATATCAGCTTTGCCTTTGAAGGCGCAGATTCCAGTGACCAGGTTGTACGCAATTTTTCAACCCTGATTCAACGCGGTGACAAGGTTGGCCTGATTGGCCGCAATGGTGTTGGCAAGACCACATTAATCAAGCTATTGCTCGGTGAACTCAGTCCCCAGCAGGGCACTATTAAAACTGGCACCAATTTAAGCGTGGCTTATTTTGACCAGTATCGCTCCGCTCTGGATGAAGAAAAAACCGTACAGGACAATGTTTCCGGCGGTCGCGATATGCTCGACATTGGTGGCAAGCCTCGCCATGTCATCAGCTATCTGCAGGACTTCCTGTTTGCCCCAGACCGCTGCCGTCAGCCGGTAAAGGCGCTCTCCGGCGGAGAGCGCAACCGTCTGCTGTTAGCCAAGCTGTTTACCCAGCCATCAAATATACTGGTACTCGACGAACCGACCAACGATCTGGATATAGACACTCTGGATCTACTTGAAGAGCTGCTTATTAATTACAATGGCACCATTATTCTGGTCAGCCACGACCGTGCCTTCCTCAATAATGTAGTGACCAGCACATTAGTATTTGAAGGCAACGGCACCATCAACCAATATATCGGCGGCTACGACGACTGGCTGCGTCAACGCAAAATTGAGCAGCCAGCAAATGTGACCGCGACTGCAGTGCCAAGCAAGCCAAAACCTGCGGCAAAAAAGCTGTCCTACAAAGACCAGCGGGAACTGGACAGTCTGCCCGCACAGATTGAAGATATGGAAACTAAAATCGAGGAAATCTCCGAACATATTAGCCAGCCGGACTTTTATAAGTCTGAGCGAGCCGAAATCGAGAAAATCGAAAAGCAGCTGGCTGATATGCAACAGCAACTCAGCCACAGCTACCAGCGCTGGGAACAGCTGGATGCACTATAGTGCAATATTTTTATTGTCCTCTCAGCATAGCGAAAACCCTGACTTAGCTTTAGAATCATCAACTTAATCAACTGAGTATCCACAGAGCCCTATGAGCACAGAGAAATCTCCATTAGTACTGCTAATCCTTGATGGTTTTGGCTACAGCGATGACGCAAAATACAATGCTGTTGCTACCGCCAAAGCGCCAGTATGGGAAAAGCTGTGGAACCACAATCCCAAAACATTGATTCATACATCAGGCCTTGCTGTCGGGCTGCCTGAGGGACAGATGGGCAACTCTGAAGTAGGTCATATGACATTGGGTGCCGGCCGCGTGGTCTATCAGAACTTTACCCGCATCAATAAGGCCATTACAGATGGCGATTTCTACACCAACAATGTTTACTGCGATGCCATAGACAAAGCCGTAGCCACAGGTAAAGCAGTGCATATTATTGGCCTGTTATCCCCAGGCGGTGTGCACAGCCATGAAGACCATATTAATGCCATGCTCGAAATGGCCGCTCAGCGGGGCGCCAGCAAAATCTATATCCACGCCTCACTGGATGGCCGCGACTGCCCCCCGCGCAGTGCCATGCCGTCCCTGCAAAAGACCCAAGCACTGTGCGGCCAGCTCGGTGTTGGACGCATTGCCTCAGTGATTGGCCGCTTTTACTCCATGGACCGGGACAATCGCTGGGACCGCGTGGAGCAGGCCTACAGATTGATGACCGATGGTGCAGCAGCATTTACTGCCAGCGATGCAGAGACGGCTCTTAAGGCTGCCTATGAGCGCGATGAGAATGATGAATTTGTGCAGGCCACCAGCATTGTTGGCGATGGCCAGCAGGCAGTCGCAATCGAGGATGGGGATGTGGTTATCTCCATGAACTTCCGCCCGGATCGGGCTCGGGAAATCAGCCATGCCCTGGTGGATGAAGACTTTTCCGGGTTTGAACGGGCTTCAGTGCCCAAGCTGGCATGCTTTGTCATGACCACAGAGTACGAAGCCAATCTGGATGTCCCCTGCGCCTATCCACCGGAAACCCTAGTGAATTCTCTGGGAGAGTACCTGGCCAAACAGAACAAGCAGCAGCTGCGTATTGCGGAAACCGAGAAGTACGCCCATGTCACCTTCTTTTTTAGTGGTGGCCGCGAATCCCTCTATTCTGGCGAAGAGCGACAGCTGATTCCCTCACCTGATGTGAGCACCTATGATCAGCAGCCGGAGATGAGTGCGCCAGAGGTGACAGAAAAACTGGTCGCCGCTATTGGCAGTGGCCAGTTCGATACGATTATCTGCAACTATGCCAATTGCGACCAGGTTGGCCATACCGGGGATTTCGACGCCTCGGTAAAAGCCGTGGAAGCCGTTGATATCTGTCTGGCCCAGATACTGGAGGCGGTTACCGCAGCTAATGGCGAACTGTTGATCACCGCAGACCACGGTAATGTCGAGGAAATGTTCGACGAGTCGAGCAACCAGCCCCACACCCAACACACCACATTGCCAGTGCCTCTGGTCTATGCCGGACACCGCCAGATAAGCCTGGATGCTGGTGGCTCACTGGCAGATATTGCCCCGACCATGTTGGCGCTGATGGATCTGCCACAACCAGCCGAGATGACCGGCCGATCGTTAATAATCTAATGATTGGCCGAGCGTTAAGACAGGTATTTATCGGCACACAGACCCAGCTGATCAATCTTGCTTTAACCTGCGCGCTGCTGCTGTTTGGCCATGTCAGTAGCGCCGATGACATTCAGCAAAAGGAACTGAATAGTCTTAAACGCTCAATCTCCAATCTGGAAAAGCAACTTCAGGACCGCGGTAAACAGCGCAATAGCCTGCAGTCGGCCCTTAAAAAGGTCGAGCTGGAAAGGAGCGCAATCAATAAAAATGTGCGCCGCCTGCGCAGCAAAATCAATAAGCTGGAAAATACTCTGGGACAACTTACTCAGCGGGAAAAAAAGTTAGAGCAAAATATTCGCCAGCAGAGCGAAGCCATTACTGAGCAAATTTCCGCTGCCCACAAGCTCGGTGACCAGGAGCCTGTAAAGCTGCTATTAAATCAGGAAGACCCCCAGCAACTAGCCAGAGTTTTTAAGTACTACGACTATTTTTTAAAGGCCCGTGCGGAGAAGATTCAACGATACAAACAGGATATCAATGAGCTGAATGAGACTATTGCCGAGATCAGCAGCCAAAAACTAGCCCTCAACCAATCCAAAGCGGCACTGGAAGCCGATAAAAAGAAATTGTCCAGCCGCGCAGAAATGCGTAAAAAGACATTGGACAAACTGCAGCTGTCTCTGCGCAGCGACACCAAAAAACTCAATAAACTGCAAAAAGAGCGCACCGCGCTGGAAAAGATTATCAAGGCTGTCGAAGAAGCGGCAGCTGAACTGGTACTGCCCTCAAATTACGAATCCTTTGTCTCCCGCAAAGGCCGACTAGCCTGGCCTATCAAGGGCAGAGTTGCCCATAGCTTTGGCAGCACCCGCAGCGGCTCGTTGCGCTGGGAGGGCTGGCTGATCAGTGCCAGCGCCGGAGACAATGTGAAAACAGTGCATCATGGACGCGTGGTGTTTTCCAATTATCTTCGCGGCTTTGGCCTGCTCGTTATTGTCGATCATGGTGAGGGCTACATGACATTGTATGCCCATAATCAGGAACTGCTGAAAGAAACCGGCGACTGGGTACAGAGCAATGAGGTGGTTTCTCGAGCCGGAGACACCGGCGGACTCAACAAACCTGCTCTATACTTTGAGATTCGCAAGCAGGGCAAACCAGCCGACCCTAAGTCCTGGTTAGGCAAGCGATAATCTCTGCCTGACACAGTGCAACCAAGCTGGGTTTTAACAATCCAAGCTAGGGTTAAATGCTAGGTTTAAAAAAAGGAACCGACCTATGTTGAAAGTCATATTGAGTCTCTGGCTGCTATCTCTCAGCCTGTTACCCCTGGCCCAGGAGACTGAGCCAAAAGCGGACACAGAACAGCAGCGCCTGCCCCTGCGAGAGCTGCGCCTGTTTACCCAGGTCTTTGAGCAAATACGCCTCGGCTATGTAGAAGAAGTCAGCGATACAGAGCTATTAGATAATGCCATTGCCGGGCTACTAACAGAGCTGGACCCCCATTCGGTCTACCTCAACAGAGAAGACTATGGTGAACTGCAGGAACATGCCAATGGTGAGTATGGCGGCCTGGGTCTGGAGGTAGGCACCGACAATGGCGCTATTAGGGTAGTCTCTCCCATAGATGACACCCCTGCCGCCAAGGCCGGCATTCAGGCTGGCGATCTGATTGTCAAAATGAATGACAACCCGGTGCGTGGCATGAGTCTGCAAAAGGCCGTGGATAAATTGCGTGGTGAAAAGGGCACCAGCATTAAACTTACCCTGTACCGGGAAGGTGAGAAAGGGCCACTGGATATTGAAGTGGTGCGGGATATTATTCAGGTCAGTGCTGTGCGCAGCCGCCTGCTGGAACCAGGCTATGGCTATATTAGAGTTTCCCAATTTCAAACCAAGGCTGGCGCTGACTTTATTGCCGCACTTGAAGAGCTTATTGCACAGCAGCCCATTAAAGGTCTGGTGATTGACCTGCGCAATAACCCTGGCGGGCTGGTACCAGCCTCGATTGAAATATCCGATGCACTACTGGATGGTGGAACAGTGGTCTACACCGAGGGTCGACTGCCCAGTGCTAACCGCAGCTTTGAAGCCAGCCCAGGGGATCTACTCAATGGTCTGCCAGTGGTAGTGCTAATTAATGGGGGCAGTGCCTCGGCCTCGGAAATTGTAGCTGGTGCCCTTCAGGATCACGGGCGGGCCGCTATTTTGGGCACCCAGAGCTTTGGCAAAGGCTCGGTTCAAACCGTTATTCCACTGGGTGATGGCCGGGCAGTCAAGCTCACCACCGCCCGCTACTTCACTCCCAATGGCCGCTCTATTCAAGCCGAGGGAATTGTGCCGGATATAGTGGTTGAGCGAGCTGAGATCCGCCCCTATGCTACACGTGTAAGGGTTCGCGAAGCCGATCTTGAAGGCCACCTTGAAACGGCGGGCGGATCAGACTCAGACAATGATGAAGCTGCAGGGGAAGATTACAGTGCCGACAATCAGCTCTATGAAGCGGTGAATCTGCTTAAAGGTTATCATCTCCTGAGCAACAATCAGTAACCAATAGTCAATAAGCAAAAAAAACGCCGCCTCTGCGGCGTTTTTCATTTTCAATCATTATTTTTTAAAGGTGCGATAGACAAACAATAATACAAGTGCACCAACCACTGCGGTCAGCAGGCTGCCCAGACTAAACTCACCAACGGTGCCAAGACCAACCAATGAGCCAATCCAACCGCCGATAAAGGCACCAGCTATACCCAGTAATGTGGTCATTACAAAGCCACCGCCGTCCTTGCCTGGCATTATATATTTAGCCAATACACCTGCAAGCAGGCCTAACAAAATCCATGAAAAAATACCCATGTTATCTCTCCTCGTTAGTTAGTCGTTATCTCTTCTATTCAGGCTATTGATGTTTTAGCCTGGGGTTGTTGAACCAGTGCCCCAACATTGTGTAAATGCAGATCGCGCTGGGGAAATGGAATCGAAATACCTTTGGCATCCAGGGCTTTTTTAGCCGCTTCTGTGATATTGAAATAGACATCCCAATAGTCTGCAGTATTGACCCAGGGGCGACAGACCAGGTTGACACTGCTGTCAGCCAATTCGACCACTGCTACGGTGGGGGCTGGATCAGTAAGAACTCTTGCCTCGGCAGCCACCACAGATTCAAGCACTGCCTTGGCTGCATCTATATCATCGCCATAGCCAATACCAAACACCAGATCCACACGTCTGGTGTCATTGGCTGAATAGTTTGTGATATTGCCACTGATAATGCCGCCATTGGGCACGATAATTTTTTTATTGTCTGGAGAATGTAGCTCTGTGGTGAATATCTGAATCCTTTGCACTACACCTGAGACACCGGCTACCTCAACAAAATCGCCGACTTTGAAGGGGCGGAAAATAAGGATCAACACTCCGGCGGCAAAATTGGCCAGTGACCCCTGCAGTGCCAAGCCTACGGCCAGACCAGCAGCACCCACAATAGCGACAAAAGAAGCGGTTTGAATACCCAGCTGCCCAAGTGCGGCAATCACCACAAACATCAGCAACACCCATGACACCAGACTGCCAACAAAATGCTGAATTGCTGGATCAACCGCATTTTTAGCGAGCAGCTTTTGTACTACAGCAGATATTTTTTTCGCCAGCCATCTGCCGATAATAAAAATCGCCAGCGCGGTAATAACCTTGGCACCGTAGAGCAGTGCCAGATCCTGAATTACTGCAATCGTCTCACCCATATCTAAATCCTTTTAATCGTTATAAAACTGCCTGATCTGGACGATCAGGCATTCTTATTAAGCGTAGTTGATTAAAAGGATTTTTTCGAAAGATCGATTTAGTTGGCTTCGACATCCAGTTTGTCGACCTTCTGGAAGCCGCGGGGCAATTTGTGCCCGCGCCGTCCACGCTCACCGCGATAATGCTCGAGGTCTTTTTCTTTCATCACCAGATAGCGCTTGCCGGAATGCACAACAAGAGAGCCGCCGACAGGGATAATGCCGAAGTCGATCACATATTCCTCGCGGGATTGCAGTCTGGAGCCTGGAATATTAATGATCTTATTGCCTTTGCCTCGGGCCAGTTGTGGCAATTCAGTAACCGGGAACACCAGCATGCGGCCCTCATTGCTCACTGCCGCGATCAGGGCGTTTTCATCACTGAGCATTTTCGGCGATAGGATGCGTCCTCCCTTGGGAATCGACACCACCGCTTTACCGGCTTTATTCTTGGTGAACAGATCACCAATGGTGCCAATAAACCCATAGCCCGCATCTGTACCCAGCAAAATTTTCTGCTCGTCGGCTCCCATCACCACGTCGGTAAACAGTGCGCCGGGCGCTATTTTAAGACGCCCGGTGGCAGGCTCGCCCTGGCCTCGCGCTGAGGGCAGGGTATGCCCGGGCAACGCATAGTAGCGGCCCGTGGTGTCCTGCAAAAAGACATTCTGGTTACTTTTGCCTTTGGCGGCGGAGAGGAATTTATCACCGGATTTATAGCTTAGGCTGCCGGGGTCAATCTCATGACCCTTGGCTGCCCGCAGCCAGCCTTTGTCTGACAGCACTGCTGTGATTGGCTCGGCAGTCATCAGGTCTTTTTCATTAAAGGCCTGGGCTTCGCCGCGCTCATTCAGAGGCGAGCGACGCTTATCACCAAATTCTTCGGCGGTGGCTTTGAGTTCTTTTTTAACCAGTGTTTTCAGTCGCGCATCGGAGCCCAGTAACAGTTCGAGCTCAGCCTTTTCCCGTGCCAGCTCATCCTGCTCAGCACGAATTTTGACTTCTTCAAGACGGGCCAGCTGACGCAACTTGGTGTCGAGAATATATTCTGCCTGAGTGTCCGACAGATCAAACCTGGCAATCAATGCAGGCTTGGGTTCATCCTCCGTGCGAATAATATGGATAACTTCATCGATATTTAAAAACGCAATCAACAAACCATCCAACAGGTGCAGCCGCTTCTCAACTTTCTGCAGCCTGTAGTCGAGGCGGCGGCGAGTCACATCAATACGGAAGCTCAGCCAGTCCTTGAGGATACGGCGCAGATTCATCACTGCGGGCCGCCCATCAATACCAATAATATTCATATTGATGCGGTAGCTGCGCTCAAGATCTGTGGTGGCGAACAGATGATCCATCAGTGCACTGATATCCACTCGGTTGGAACGGGGAGTAATAACCAATCTGGTGGGATTCTCATGATCTGATTCATCGCGCAGATCCTCCACCATGGGCAGCTTTTTATTGCGCATCTGCGCCGCTATCTGCTCCAGTATCTTCGATCCAGATGACTGAAACGGCAGGGCGGTGACAATTACATCGCCATCTTCTTTAGTCCAGATGGCGCGCATCTTCACCGAGCCACGGCCGGTCTCATAGGTATTGAGAATATCGCTCTGGGAGGTAATGATTTCTGCATCTGTGGGGAAGTCCGGAGCGGCAATATACGCCATCAACTCAGGCACTGTAGCCTTGGGATGATCCAGCAGATGCAGGCAGGCATTAACCACTTCATTTAGATTGTGGGGCGGAATATCCGTGGCCATGCCCACGGCAATACCTGTGGTGCCATTGAGCAGCACATTGGGCACTCGGGCGGGCAGTATCTCAGGCTCATCCATGGTGGCATCAAAGTTCGGACGCCAGTTGGCGGTGCCCTGTCCCAATTCAGAGAGCAGTACATCGGCATATTTTGACAGTTTAGATTCTGTGTAACGCATGGCGGCAAAAGATTTGGGGTCATCCGGAGAACCCCAGTTGCCCTGTCCGTCGACCAGCGGATAGCGATAGGAGAATGGCTGAGCCATCAACACCATGGCTTCGTAGGCGGCACTGTCGCCATGGGGATGGAATTTACCAATCACATCACCCACGGTACGTGCGGATTTTTTGTACTTGGCACTGGCTTTTAGTCCCAGTTCGCTCATGGCGTAAACAATACGCCGCTGTACCGGCTTGAGGCCATCGCCAATATGGGGCAGTGCGCGATCGAGAATAACGTACATGGAATAATCCAGGTAGGCTTGCTCGGCATAGCTACTCAGGGATCGGCTCTCATTGCCCTGGTCGTTAAAGGTGACGATATCGTTCATCGTTTTTCCTGTGATAAATTCTGATTAAAGATTGGCTGCATCAGCCAGGTTGCCTTTACTTTCCAGCCATGAACGACGATCCGGCGCGCGCTTTTTGGCCAGTAACATATCGAGGATACTGTTGGTGTCATCCCCGGGTTCGAGGGTGAGCTGCACCAGTCGGCGGGTATCCGGATCCATCGTGGTTTCCCGCAACTGCAGCGGATTCATCTCGCCCAGCCCTTTAAAGCGCTGCACATTGACCTTGCCACGCTTGCCCTCGGCCTGAATGCGGTCGAGTATACCCTGGCGCTCCGCATCATCCAGCGCGTAGTAAACCTCTTTGCCCACATCAATTCTAAACAGTGGCGGCATGGCCACATACACATGACCGGCACTGACCAGTGGCCGGAAATGACGTACAAACAGCGCACAGAGCAATGTGGCGATATGCAGGCCGTCGGAGTCCGCATCGGCGAGAATACAAATCTTGTGATAGCGCAGTGAATCAACAGATTCCAGACCTGGATCCACACCCAGTGCTACGGAGATATCATGAACTTCCTGAGAGCCGAGAATTTCCTGGGACTCAACCTCCCAGGTATTTAGAATCTTGCCGCGCAGGGGCATAATCGCCTGATTCTCGCGGTTGCGTGCCTGCTTGGCTGAACCACCAGCGGAATCACCCTCGACCAGAAATATTTCACATTGCTCAGGTTCACCACTGGAACAGTCCGCCAGCTTTCCTGGCAATGCGGGACCCTGGGTAATCTTTTTGCGCACCACTTTTTTGCTCGCGCGCATACGGCGCTGGGCATTAAAGATACAGAGTTCGGCCAGTTTCTCCGCTTCTTCTGTATGTTGGTTCAGCCACAGACTAAAGGAATCTTTCACCACACCGGAGACAAAGGCCGCCACTTCCCTTGAAGACAGGCGATCTTTAGTCTGACCGGAAAACTGTGGGTCAGCTAATTTGGATGAGAGCACAAAACTACAGCGATCCCAGATATCGTCCGGCGTCAGTTTGACACCCCTGGGCAGCAGATTTCTAAATTCACAAAACTCGCGCATCGCGTCCAGCAGGCCACTGCGCAGACCATTCACATGGGTGCCGCCCTGGGGCGTGGGAATCAGATTAACGTAGCTTTCCTGAACCAGTTCACCACCTTCAGGCAGCCATTGCACCGCCCAGTCAGCCGCTTCATTTTCTGAACTAAAGGCTCCTATAAATGGCTCTGCGGGCAGCACTTCCCAGCCATGTAATGAACCTGCCAGATAGTCCTTGAGGCCATCTTCATAGAACCATTCTTCACTCTCGTTGGTGTTTTCATCATGAAAGCTCATGGTCAGGCCGCCACAGAGTACCGCTTTGGCGCGCAATACATGGCGCAGTCGCGAGACGCTGAACTTGGCTGAGTCAAAATAGGATGCATCTGGCCAGAAGCGCAGTATGGTGCCGGTATTGCGCTGACCACAGCTATCAATCACCGCCAGATCAGAGGTTTTGTTGCCATCGGCAAACAATATCTGATGGACCTTGCCCTCGCGCTTAACAATCAGATCCAGCTTGCTCGACAATGCATTGACCACTGACACACCTACACCGTGCAGACCACCGGAAAACTGATAATTGTCATTGGAGAACTTGCCTCCGGCATGCAGCGTCGAGAGAATCACCTCCACCCCCGGCAGGCCCTGTTCCGGGTGAATGTCAACTGGCATACCGCGGCCATCATCACACACTGACAATGAGCCATCTTTGTGCAATGTGACATCGATACGGCGGGCATGACCAGCAAGGGCCTCATCGACACTGTTATCTATGACCTCCTGGGCCAGATGATTGGGGCGACTGGTATCTGTATACATGCCGGGGCGCTTGCGCACCGGATCCAGGCCAGTCAGGACTTCGATATCTTTTGCGTTATAGTTGCTCATCTGCTCTTTAGATCAATTTAGTTGTTTGCTGCGCTAGGCGGAAATCAGAAACTGGTGCATAGATGCCAGATGCTGATGGTAATTTATAAAGCTGTGATCTCCCTGCTGTTCAATAATAACGTCGCATCCCTGATAACGCCTCTGTGCGTCGCGGTAATCTAAAACCTCATCCCCGGTTTGCAACAGTACTCTGTAATTATTCTTATACTCTATCTCGGCAGGGTCCAATGCCAAATACTCTTCTATATGCTGTGGCTCAAAAACCCATTTCTCGCCAGTGATATAGTTGCTGTTTTCTCCCAGCCAATTGTGCAGCCCTCGACCGGGACTGACTGCCGGATTAATAAGCACCGCCCGCAGGTTGTACTGCTCTGTCAGGCAGGTGGCAAAAAAACCGCCCATGGAGCTTCCCACAACATAAACCTGCTCGGGCAGCTCTGCTTCAACCAGCCTCTGCAACAGGACCATGGCCTGATTGGCAAACGGTGGTAGCGCGGGGCAGACAAATTTTATTTGTGGTGCATTCTCAGTACACCAGCGCTGGGTCTCCAAGGCCTTTTTCGACTGAGGCGAGCTGTTAAACCCATGGAGATAAAGCAGCGTTGGCATATTTAGAGAACCTGAAAATCAAGCTCCATTATAGCCAAAGCAGCGGTATTGTCAGCGACTGATTTGCGCTTAATAACCGGCGCAGCCAAGATCTGGCCGCGGAGAAAAGTCCGACAAAAATTCTACCCCTGTCACAACCTGGCCATCGGGATGCAGATCCAGCCATCTGTAACCTGGGGGCTGATCGGAGAGGGTAAAATCATCTGACTGGGCTTTAAACTGAACACAGCTTGAAGGGGTAGAGTAGACCGGGATATCACCCCAGCGACCTTCAAACTGCTGATGCACATGACCTGTGATCACCGCTTTAACATTGCCCGATGACTGTAACAGTTCATAGAGCCTGTCCCGGTTGTCAATTTGCTGGCTGTCCAGCCAAGCTGAGTTCAATAGTACTGGACTGTGATGCATCGCCAACAGAATATGTGGTTTGCATGCCAGTGTTTGCAGGCCCTGCTCTACATGCAGCAACTGCTCGTCACTAATATGACCGCCAGGCTTATGGGGCTGAGAGCTGTCTAATGTCAACAGGCCCCAGGGGCCGAGGTCGACTATTTTTTGGTCAGGAAAATCCACTAAATGCTCAGCCATTATCCCGGCATCATCATGGTTGCCGGGCAACCAGAATGCTTGCTTGTTATGGGATGTTAAAATGCGATTAAGTATTTGATAAGCTTCAGGCTGACAGTCACTGGCAAGATCTCCAGTCAGCAGCAGCCGATCATCACCCCGCCCCTGAGTGGCAACAGCCGCAAGAACCGCCTCAAAGCTAGCCTTGGTGGGCACACCTCCAAGGGTAGCCGCCCCATCAGCCCCAAGATGAAGATCGGTAATTTGAGTAAGGCGAAGAATATCCATTAACAGCTAGGCTTCCAGCTCGGTAATTCCGTGACGCAAACCATGGCATAACAACTCACTAAGAAACATATTCCACTGCCATTTTTCGTCTCTTGCCTGCATGCCATTCTTCTCAACCATCGCCCAGGGGATCGTTCGATCAGTGCACCATTCAATAACCTCAGCCATTTTGGCGTCCCGGTAGATACGCACCTTGATCTCGATCTCGGGAAGCCACATGGGCCCGGCGCGGTCAGCCACTATCTGCACAGTGCTGGTGTACTTTGAGACCTCTATAATTTTAAGCTCTATGCCAGCCCGAGGCTCGTCTTTGTAGCGCAGCGAGAAGCAGGCACCCAGTAGTTTGCTGTCGGTGATCACGCGACGCAGGCGCTGATAATTGTGCTCGCATTCTCTATGCAAGCGGGCTAAATCAAGCTGCTGTGTGCGCGATTCAAATACTGACAACGTTTTGATTTCCTTTTTATTCAGTCGATTATTTTCATTTTAGACGGTGCAAGGCTATTGATCCCGCAAATTGGCGATATTTAGCTGTAGCCACTGTAGTGCAATGGTAACAGCGGCGCTGTTGAGCAGACCTCGGCTGTGGGCTTCGATAACCTCAGCATAGGACCATACCTGGAAAAGAATATCTTCAGCTTCTCCCTCGAGACCAAACACGCCGCCATGCTCACGGAGGTCACAGAGACCGCAATACAGGTGCATCTTCTCATCTGTACCGCCAGCACTGACCAGATAATCGCAGATGGGCAACAATTTTTCCACATCTAATCCCGCCTCTTCCTGCAGCTCTCGCACTGCCACCTTTTCTGGCGTTTCGCCCGATTCAATCATGCCGGCCACCACCTCATACTGCCAGGGGCCATGCTGGTCTTTCAACGCGCCAACGCGAAACTGTTCAACCAGGCCCACTAGATTGTTAACCGGGTCATAGAGCAGGACACCAACCGCATCGCCCCGCTGAAACAGTTCTCTGGATAATGTCTCACTCCAACCGCCAGCGAACAGGCGATGGCGCACCATCAGTTTGGTAATCTTGAAAAACCCTTTAAACAGGGTTTGCTCTGACTCAACCTGATAATCCGCGGCGCCAAAACGATGATTTTTAATCAAATTATTGCTCCCATCCGTAATAGTCGATATCCACAATCAATTAATTATTATGACCATAAGCCCAAGCCAAGTCTGCTAAACTTAGCAGCAAATAATAATAGCGTTAACACCGGAGATTTTATGCCCTTGATAAACCCTATCTCAAAGAAGAGACTGGCACTGCTATGTACTGCATTCCTTACGATACAGACTACCTGGGCAGACTCCCTGAACGATATTTATCAAAGCGCATTGCAAAATGACCCGGTGCTTCGGGCTGCTCGAGCCAGTTTTAATGCCGAGCGTGAAAATAAAAATATCAGCCGCGCTGCGCTGCTGCCGCGAATCGCTATCTCTGGCGACTACACAGAACAAGAAAATACTGAAGACTCATTGCTAGCCATACGGCAGGGATTAACCGACACCACCACCACTGCCTATAGCGCTACTCTGAGCCAGGCGATTTTTGATATGCCTTCATGGTATCGCTTTAAAGGTGGCAAGGCCCTGAGCCAGAGCGCCAGAGCCCAGTTTTCTGCGGATCAACAGGCGCTGATTATTCGCGTTAGCCAGGCCTACTTCAATGTTCTGCGCGCCTACGACAATAGAGAAACCCGCAATGCTGAAGAGCTGGCCATTCAGCGACAGCTTGAGCAGACCAGAGAGCGCTTCGAAGTGGGACTGCTGCCAGTGACCGATGTCCATGAAGCCCAGGCTGCATTTGATAATGCCGCGGTCAACAGCCTTGAGGCCAGAGGAGCATTAAATATCGCCTTTGAGGGTCTCGAAGTACTCACAGGCCAAAACCACGGCGCACTGGCCGGCCTGAAAGATAACTTTAGCGCTGACGCGCCAGTCCCGGTAACCAGTGAAGACTGGGTTGATCTGGCCCTGGGCAATAATTTTCAACTCAAGGTCGCAGAGCTCGGCAAAGATGCCGCCTACAACCAAGCTAAAGCGGCGGCCGCGGAGCGCCTGCCTAAAATTTCTGGTCGAGCAAGTTATTATGACTCAGATGTCGATGGCACCTTCAACGGCTTACCAACTGAATCATTGCAAGACGGTCATCAATTTGTAATCTCGGTGAATATGCCAATCTGGGGTGGGGGCGTAGATGCCCAGCGCCGTCAGGCCAAGCAGCGCTCTATTCAATCAGCCGAGAGCTACAGTGCGGCCAAACGCAATACGGTCCAGGCCGCTCGCTCCCAGCACCAGCTGGTTATTACCAATGCTGCTCGGGTCAAAGCGCGCAAGCAGGCCATTGTCTCAGCAACTAGTGCACTGGGGGCCACACAGGCTGGCTATGAAGTGGGCACTAGAAATATTATTGATGTGCTGGTCGCACAACGCACGCTATTCCAGGCAAAACGCAACTACGCCAATGCCCGCTATGATTATATTTTGTCGATGATGGGGCTTAAGGAAGTGGCTGGTCAGCTGTCACCAGATGATATTGCCGCACTCAATGCCTGGCTGGATCCGCAGCTGGTTATTGCCAAATAAGCTGTTATTTTCAGCTCCTTTTTAAAGGCTGTTAGCAATCACGGCTAGTAGCCTGTCCAGGGCGCCCCGATTGTCTTCTGCCACATTAACCCCTGCATCACCCATGGTCTGCCGCTGCTGTTGATTGTTTAACAGGTCAATACAATGCTGCGCCAGACTATCGGCATTATCGCAGACCTGCATAGCCTCAGCCTCCAGCAATAGTCTTGACGCTTCGGCAAAATTGAACAGGTGGGGACCGGTCAGGATTGGGACACCCCAGGCCGCTGGCTCGATCATATTGTGACCGCCGGTTGGCACCAGGCTGCCCCCGACAAAGGCGATATCACAGGCGCCGTAAAAGGCCATCAGCTCACCCATGGTATCGCCCAATAAAATATCCACCCCCGCTGTTGCATCGGCCTTGCTGTGCCGCGCCAGGGTATAGCCTGCGCTGGTGCAAAGCTCCGCCACCTGGTCAAAGCGCTCCGGATGTCTTGGTACCAACACCAGCAGCGGAGGCACCTCCATACCGGCTTTAATCTGAGACATTGCCTGCAGAATAATTTCATCCTCACCCCTGTGGGTGCTTGCTGCCAACCAAATAAGTCGACCCTCAGCGCCGCGCCACTGAGTACCTAGCTGCTGTGCATATTGCTTTAGTGGGGCATCCAGAGTCAGGTCGAATTTTATATTGCCACTGATACTCAGCACGGAGTCTGGCAGACCAAGATCAATAAACCTTGCGCCATCATCATGGTGCTGGGCTACTACTGCGGTCATGGACTCAAGCATAGGCTTGACCAGAGGCTTAACCCTGCTGTAGCCCAGAGCAGATTTTTGCGACAGGCGAGCGTTGGCCAGCACCACGGGGATATTTCGTTTGTGGCAGGCTGCAATGGTATTAGGCCACAGTTCGGTTTCCATAATAATCAGAATTTCCGGGTTAACAGTGGCTAGAAACCGCGACAGGGCATCGGGCATATCATAGGGCGCATAACAATGTTCGACTGAATCGCCAAAGACAGCCTGAATGCGCTCCGAGCCGGTGGGAGTCATGCAGGTTACCAGCAGGCGATGTTGCGGATATTGCTCCTGAAGGGCACGGACCAATGGCGCGGCGGCAAGGGTTTCCCCTACAGAAACCGCATGCAGCCAGATAATTCTTTTGTCTGCAGTGCTGGCAACCAGACCAAATCTCTCGGCCCAGCGACTTCGGTAGCCCGACGACTTCAACCCGCGAAACAACAGCCGCAAAATAATTAGCGGCAGTAGCAGGTAAAATAAAACTGAGTAGATCAATCTCGCCATAGTGCTATCTGTTGAGTGCTATCTGTTATTTGCAGAGCAATATTATCAATTGCATCTTGTTTCAATAAAAGTTTTCATCTGATCACCGAGAATGGCCCGCATTGTTTCGACCGTTTCCAGTGCATTGTCGGTGGCATGTATGGCAACCCTGTCATGCTCAAGGGGCGCAATTTTATTACTATGATCACGAATAACACGTTTGATTAACACATCGGTGTTGTCCAAATGGGGGTAGCGCTTTGCCAGCTTGGCTGCAGACATGGCAATGGGCAGCGGGCCAGCTTCGACAGCCTGGCGACAAATAATGGCCATAATGGGCTGCACTGGTTCAGGGCGGTATTTTTCAATCCAGTTGCCACCTCTGGTCTGACTCATAATGCGATTTTTGGTCTCAGTGTCCAGACTGATTTCCTCGAGAATCGTAAAGCGCTCAGCGATCATATCAAGCGCACTTTGCTGTAGCTCAACGCTGTCGCAGTCATCTCGCAAGATAAATACGGTCAGGCGCTGGGCCGCTTCAATATATTCCCCGGCCGCCTGCTCCTCCAGATCAATCAGCGCCTTGATAAACGGATGCTGATCAGGCCAGCGCAACATCAGATCATTGGACATGCTCCAGCCATGTTCGGCGAGCAGGCCATGGAGCTGCAGCAATGTAATGTCGGGGGAAACGGCAATACCTGCAGTCTTCGCCATGGCACGCAGTCCCGCCAGATAATCCCGCTGGGGAGATATTTCATGGGATACATCCACACCGGTTGCAATGCCACACCGATGTCCTTTGTGATAGCAGAGATGAAAAGCAAAGGCGAAAAACTCATCCTCCGGGCTGGGGCGGAAAAAGCCCCGCGGATCTTTAACCCGTCGACTCAAAATACGATGAGCATGCACAGGCATATAGTAGGGCATGCCATTATATGTAGTGCCAGACTGTCCTGAGGCCGAATAAAAATCACATTTCGATCTACCCGGCCGCACAGAAGCAAACTCCAGAGCGGTCCTGATCTGATGATCTGCTATTAGGTGGTCTATATCATGCTTATTGGTGAGCTCCTGCTCTGCTGTCATGGGCACATCATCGGCCCAACGCAATACAACATAGGGAATATCTGCTCTGTGCATCTGCTGATAGAAGCCGGTCAAATCAGTTATTTTGAAACGCACAGTACCTTTTTTAATTCTTGCATGTGCCAGACGGACATTAAATTCCAGCCTTGCCCAAAGGATTTCAAACTTGCTGACTAAGCTCATTACAGATCCCCAATATTTTTGGCGGGTCGCAAATTCAACCGCGCTCGCACCGACTGACGAGCGCTCAGCAATGCTTTCACCCTTAACAAAAAGGTCTCAAATGTGGTGCTGTGACCTGCCTGAGTATGCAACTCCAGCAGCCATTCTCCGCACAGAGCATCAGATTCAGTTGCTGGAGCATTGCGAATATAATAGGCCGCCAGATGCTCTAACATCCATTCAGAGCGAGGGGAGTGGAAGCTAGCATATTGCCAGTCAATAACACAAAAGTCGGTTGAGGCGTTGTCAGCAGATAAAAAGATATTCTCATCTCTGGCATCAATATGCATGGCGCCTGCATTATAAAGGGCAACCAGCGCCGGAATACCAAGCTTCGCCGCGGACGCATAACCTTTGGCGCTGTGACTGGCAATATCCTTCAGGTCCCGCTGACCCTCCAGCCATTCAATAATGATGCCCGAGCCCGTAACAAAGCCAAAGCGACGTTTCTCGAGATACGCATAGATTTTTGGCACCGGCACATTTTTTTGCCGGGCCTTGTGATAATTGATAAATTCACGCCGAGCATACTTTCGATATCTCAACATGGAAGAGGGGTTCTTCAGGGGAAACATTTTTAGCACAGCTTTGTCATTCGGCAGGCCGAGGGCCTCAGCCTGGAAAACCAAACGCTGGCCAGCCTGTTTTAACAGCTTGGTACCCTGCATTAATATTTCCGAGGAAGGGTCGGGCATCTCTGGGAATAAAGCTCTTATATCCTCAACTGCAATCCCATCTGTGACCCAGACAGAGACGCCATTTGATCTTAAGACCCTGTGATCTTCGCGAAATAGCTGCAACTTTTCTAGGCTCCTTTTCTCGTTCATTCCACCGAATGGTTAACCTTCAAAAATGGGATAGGCTGTCTGTCAGCAACGCACTCTATCTTTGCAATAAAGCTATCCGTTGCTCAATTTCTTAGTGCCAGTGCGCTGATACCCAGGTGGCAGGTTTAAAGCGACGATACCATTTACCACTGGTTCCAGAGATAGCCTCATGAGGATCGGGCTTGCCATGGAAAACCAACACTCTGGTGTCCTCTGGCATTTCTGTTTCCCGGGCAATCAGGAAAGAAAATGGCTTAATGCAGTGCCGCTTAAAACTGCGACACCAGCTGTCTGGCCAATAGACAAGTGCATCTTTGGCCATCATTGCAGCAGACAGATATTCCTGTTCATTGCGATGAGTATTTTTAATCTGCTCAAATGACCCCTCAAACTCGTTCAGAATCTCGGCATGGGCACCCACTTCAAAACGGTACACTGAGGAGTTGCCGGTGCCGTCTTTTTTAATCCAGTCCCGGATAATCATTACCTCACCAGGATAATCAAACAGATCATCGAGACTGCCAGTAATAATAAGATCCAAATCAAGACAAAGAACCTTACCTTTGAGGTCGTAGAGAGTCTCGGCAAACACCGCCAGTTTGTTCCAGCCACGCTCGGGGCCGCCCAGATCAACGGACAGTTCAGGCAGAGGGAAAACCTCAACCTGATCATCCAGTCCGACGCCATCTTCTGTCAGGCAAACAAAACGAAATTCCCGGCTCAGATTTCGAGCGACCATGGAATACAGGGTGTTAACATATTCCGCGGAATACTTGGTACCCCACTTCATACATAGAACATTAACCACTTCGCTTGCTACTGCCATCAATCAAACCCCGGATAAACTTTATTATTCTGGCGCAAGCGCCTATTCAGCGACTGGCGCCAGCCATTCGTGATATTTCCCACTCTTGCCACGCACCAAATCAAAATAGGCCGCCTGCAGTGCTGTGGCGACTGGTCCGCGCTTTCCGGAGCCTATAATACGGCTGTCATATTCACGAATGGGCACCACCTCTGCTGCCGTACCGGTAAAGAATGCTTCGTCAGAGATATACACTTCATCTCTGGAGATACGCTTCTCGCAGACCTCGATACCCAGGTCTGCGGCCAACTTAAAGATTGTATCTCTGGTAATACCATCGAGGCAGGAGGTCAGGTCCGGTGTGTAAATAACACCGTTGCGCACGGTAAAGAAGTTCTCCGCACTGCCCTCGGCCACGTAGCCTTCCGGGTCGAGCATAATGGCTTCGTCACATCCGGAATCCAGCGCCTCTCGCAGAGCCAGCATAGAGTTGATGTAATTACCGCTGGCCTTGGCTTTTACCATGGTGATATTAACATGGTGTCTGGTGTAGGAGGATGTGCGTACCTTAAGCCCAGTCTCCAGAGTTTCCGGTGACATATATGAAGGCCAGTCCCAGGCGGCAATACCGACATGAACTTTGAGTCCCTCTGCGCGCAGACCCATGCCCTCAGAACCTAAAAACACCAGAGGCCGAATGTAGGCGGCGTCGAGGTTGTTGACGCGAACAACTTCGCGATGGGCCGCACAGATCTCTTCCTCGGTAAAGGGAATCTGGAGGTGGAGAATCTTCGCAGAATTAAACAGACGTTTAATATGATCTTCGAGACGGAATATGCAGGTGCCATTGTTGGCTGTTTCATAGGCGCGAATGCCCTCAAAAACAGCATTGCCATAATGCAGAGAGGAAGTCAGAAAATGCGTCTGCGCATCTCTCCAATCAACCATCTCACCATCCATCCAAATAAATCCATCGCGGTCTGAAAATGACATCGACCCTAACCTCTCTATAAAATTAACTAATATCAAATAATACGTGCCACTGGCCTGTGACCATTTCGCGGCATTCAACAAACTCCGTCGCAGGCACTTCTGCCCGCTGATTTTGCAGCTGTAAGCGGTGTCCTGCGGAACGATATAGCTTGTAAGCGTCTATTAACTGCTGTGATTTCTGCTCTGTAATCAAACCCACTTGAGCCAGTACTTCCAGTATGCGGATGGTATCAGTCCAATGAGTCAGCTGGTGAAATTCACAGGACCAAGCCAAGACCGCAAATTGAACCATAAATTCAATATCGACGATACCTCCACTGCCCTGCTTAAGGGAGAATTTGCCATCTTTGCCCTTTTGTCCCAGATGTTTGCGCATTTTTTCGCGCATTTCCTGCACTTCTGTAGCCAGAACCTGTATATCTCGTTTTTGCTGTAATCTATTTTCCCGCACCTGGGCAAACTGAGCGGCCAGATCAATATCCCCTGCGATCACTCTGGCGCGCACTAGTGCCTGATGCTCCCAGGTCCAGGCATGGGACTGCTGATATTTGTCAAAGGCACCGAGACTTGACACCAGCATGCCAGAATTTCCCGAGGGCCTCAGCCGCATATCAATCTCATAGGCAATCCCCGACACTGTCGACGTGGAGAGCAGATGAATAATGCGCTGACCGAGTCGGATAAAAAACGTACTGGCATCAATACTGCGGGAACCATCAGTAACCTGACCGGACTGGGCATTGTGCAGGAACACGAGGTCGAGATCTGACCTGTAACCCATTTCTATACCACCCATCTTGCCGTAGGCAACCACAATAAATCCCGGGGTCTGAGTAGCCACAGCACTGCTCAGGGGCGGGATGCCATAGGTTCCCTGCAACTGATCCCAGGCCACATTGGTGACATGCTCAACCACTACTTCAGCAATCCAGGTCAAATAATCACTGACCTGCATTAATGGCAGGGCCCCGGTCACCTCACAGGCAGCTGCCCGCAGGGTAAACGAGCGGCGGAAGTACCGAATCACCTCCATCTGCTGCTCTGTATCCTCGCTGGCTATGCGCATAGTTTGCTGCCGCAACTGGTCCCGCAAAAAAGGTTTTTCCGGTGCCGTATACAGGGCTCGCGAATCCAGTAGCTCGTCTAAAAGTGCCGGGTAGGCGGTGAGCTCGTCAGCAATCCAGCTGCTGCGCTCACAGAGTAAACAGAGCTCCTCGAGGGCCTGAGTATTTTCCACCAGCAGGGCAAGATAGGCACTGCGGCGCAGTATTTCCTGAATCAGCCCCAGCACTCTGGACAATGTGCCGGTCTCCCGTCCGACACAGGCTTGCAACAGTCTGGGCATTAATTTATCCAGCCTGGTTCGGGGCAAATTATCCAATGTCTGAACAGCTCTTGACTGATAAAAACCAATCAACTTGTCAGCTATGTGCTGTGCCTGCTCATAACCCAAATGCTGCAGGTATTGGTGGATTTCGTCGAACTCAGGATTCTGCGGCCAATCTGACTGCTGCTCTGTACTGGGTTGGGTCAGTTCATCTGAGGCACCGGGCTCACTGATAATCGCGGCGAAGCTATGGCTGACCTGCTCCCGATGCTGCTGCAACTGCTCGTAAAACTCAGTCCAGTCAGCGCAGTTCATAATTGTAGACAGGCGCGCCTGGGCCAGAGGATCCCCGGGCAGCTGTTGGGTCTGCTTATCCGCTATTCCCTGCAAGCCATGCTCGGTGTTGCGCAAAAACTCATAGGCCCTGTAAAGTCCCTGCTGCTCACTGCGGTCCATTAACCCCTCTGCCACCAGCACCTCTAACACCGAATGCAGAGATTGTGTTTGCAGCGCTTTAGTGCGGCCACCCCGGATCAGCTGGAAGGTCTGGGCAATAAACTCAACCTCCCGAATCCCGCCGGAACCCAGCTTGATATTGTCCTGCATACCTCTGCGGGTAACTTCCCGGGCAATGCCGCGCTTTAAATCCCGCAGAGATTCAATCGAGCCGTAATCCAGATATTTGCGATAGACAAAAGGTCTGAGCATTTGCTGTAGATGATTCGCTGCTTCGTTGTCTCCAGCTACCACCCGCGCTTTTATCATGGCGTAGCGCTCCCAGTCACGACCCTGACTTAGGTAATATTCTTCAAGGGAAGCGAAGTTCATTACCAGGGGGCCACTCTGACCATAGGGACGCAGGCGCATATCCACCCGAAAGACAAAGCCCTCTGCGCTGTGTTTATCAAGAGCTGCAATCAACTTTTGTCCGAGTCTGATAAAAAACGCCTGATTGTCGATACTCCTGGTGCCTCCCACTGTCTGTCCGGCCTCTGGGTAGGCAAAAATCAGGTCGATATCTGAGGAGATATTCAGTTCGTAGGCACCCATCTTGCCCATGGCTATCACCAGCAGCCGCTGCTCTTGGCCAGATGCATTTACCGGTGTACCCAATTCCCCAACAGTCAGCCTGTGCAGGCAATCAAGGGCGGATATAACACAGGCTTCAGCCAGCAATGTGGCATCTCTGGTGGTTTCAAGCATGGAGGCCCGGCGGCTGAAATCGCGCCAGATAATGCGTATCATTTCCCGTCTGCGGAAACGCCGAAGCCACACATTGAGTTGCTCTTCTGTGCAATCATCGCCCAACTGGCTGTTCAGGGAATCGAGATACTGATCTGTGCTGTAGCTGCGCCAAAGATCGCCAGACTCAACCAGCTGCTGAAATAGAGCCGGGTCCATAATCGCCTGAGAGGCAACAAAGTCACTGCAGCTCCACAGCAGTTTTAGCTCTGCAGCAAAATCCTGGTCGGCCAGACGCCGCTGCAACCAGTCTGAGTTGGAAGTCCCTTGCTGATACTGCTCGAGATGACGCTGATAGGCTTTTTCTAATAATTCTGTTTTAGCTTCTGTCATCACCTGCCCATAGTTAAATTAACGCCCCGACTCTGGTGTCACACGCATCACTTCGGCAATGGAAGTAATACCTGCCGCGACTTTTTCTGCCCCGGCGAGCCGCAATGTATTCACGCCCAGCTTACCAGCAACCTCACGAATAGATTGAATATCACCGTGCCCGCTAATCTCGGCGAGCAATGGTTTACTGAGGGGCATTATTTCATAAACACCCTGCCGACCTGAATAGCCAGTGTTGCGACATTCTAAACAGCCCCCCGGCTGGTAGATAACCTCTGGTATTGACACTGTCATAGGCTGCACTAATTCCTGCCAAGCGGCCGCATCCGGAATCACTTCCAGCCGACAGTTGGTACACAGGGTTCGCACCAATCGTTGGGCCATCACGCCATTGAGGGTGGCCTTGAGCAAATGGGCAGGCAGTCCCAGATCCAGCAAACGGCTAATGGCGCTCGGGGCATCATTAGTGTGCAGGGTAAAGAGTACTAGATGCCCGGTCAGGGCTGCCTGCACTGCCATCTCCGCAGTTTCCTGATCGCGGATTTCCCCGACCATAATAATATCGGGGTCCTGGCGCATTAACGTGCGAATGCCCGCGGCAAAATCAAACTCGATAGCAGGCTGGATTTGGCTCTGATTAAAGTCGTCGACCACCATTTCGATAGGATCTTCTATGGTGCTGACATTCACGGTGTCCGTAGCCAGACTCTTTAAGGTTGAATACAGAGTCGTAGTTTTGCCCGAACCTGTGGGGCCAGTGACCAGCACAATGCCATTGCCGCGCTGAGTCATAGCTTGCCAGTGCTGATGGTCTTTATCGACTAAACCCAGCTGAGTAAAGCTGCGCAGCAGCACATCCGGATCAAAGATGCGCATCACCAGTTTTTCGCCAAAGGCGGTAGGCATGGTGGACAGGCGCAATTCTACTTCTCTGGTATTGGGAGCCACTGTTTTGATACGACCATCCTGGGGGCGGCGCTTTTCGGCCACATCCATGCGCCCAAGTATCTTGAGACGACTGAGCATGGCGGTCATAACATTGTCGGGCAGCTCATACACCAGATGCAGAATACCATCGATACGAAAGCGGACCTTGCCTTTGTCCCGGCGTGGCTCCAGGTGAATATCACTGGCGCGCTGCTCAAAGGCATATTGCAGCAGCCAGTCGACAATATTGACGATATGCTGATCCTGGGCATCCGGATCTTTGAGCTTGCCCACTTCCAGCAGTTGCTCAAAATTGGCTATGCCTTTTGCCGAATCGGCGGCCCCAGCACCAAATACAGATTTGGCCAGGGAATAAAATTCTACGGTGTATTTTTTAATGTCGGCGGGGCTAGCAAATACGCGGCGTATATTGCGTCTAGAGGTCTGCTCGAGGCTCTCGACCCAGCTGCAGTCAAAGGGCTCCATGGAGGCTATGACCAGCTCCTGGGGACTGATCTCAATGCACAGAATGCCATAGCGCTGGGCATAGGCGAATGACATGGCTCCGGTCACTGCTGGCACATTGATCCTTAGCGGGTCTATGTGAGCCAGTTGCAGCTGGGCTTTATCCGCCAGCCATTGGCTCAATGCTTGCAGAGTCAGGGGACTGTTGGTCTGGGGATGGCTATATTGTCTGGCGGCAATAATTTCCAGTGGATGAAGAAGAGCTTCATCCTGCCCGCGCTGGGCAGCAGCCAGGCTGTTGGCGTCGGCCTGACTGAGAAGGCCATCTGCGACTAGATCTTTTAATAATCCACTGAGGCTAAGATAGAGCCCAGCTAGTTTAATCTTGTTCATTGCACAACTCCCTATGCCCTGCTTGTCAAAGCCATCGATTCCTAACTACAGATTCATAGCCTTAAGTATGGTCGGGCAATATCCTCAGCGCAATGTCATCTCCGGGGCTGTTTGTGAGGCAACGCATGGTATAATCGCCGGATGAATAAAAACACCTATGTAGAGTTCTTTCGCCAGACCTCTCCCTATATCCATGCCCACAGAGGCAAGACCTTTGTTATCGCTCTCGGCGGTGATGCGGTTTTGCATGGCAACTTTCACAGTACGGTGCATGATATTGCCCTGCTGCAAAGTCTGGGTATCCGCGTGGTGCTGGTGCATGGTGCTCGCCCACAGATTGATAAACGCCTGCAGCTGTCGGATATAGAATCAGAATTTCACGGGTCAAAGCGTATTACCAGCGCAGAAATAATGGCCTGTGTAAAAGAAGCAGTCGGCAGCACCAGGCTGCAGATTGAATCAGAGTTGAGTATGGGCCTGCCCAACTCACCTATGCACGGCGCGCAGATTCGTGTAATTGGTGGCAATTTTATTACTGCCAAGCCTGTGGGTATTCGCGACGGTATTGATTTTCAGCGCAGTGGTGAAATCCGTCGTATCAATGCTCTAGCTATTGAGCAGCAACTGGCTGATGGTGCCCTGGTCCTTATGTCTCCGGTGGGCTTTTCGCCGACGGGAGAGGCCTTTAACCTCAGCCACCAGGAGGTGGCTGCCCAGACGGCTATTGCCCTTAACGCGGAAAAGCTTATTTTAGTCAGTGAAGCTGAAGGCATTTTTAATGGGCCTGAGCTACTGCGAAATTTATCGCTCCCGGAAGTACAGGATTTAATGTCCAAATCAGACGCCCCAGAGCAGCAGCTGCTCGACTGTGCCTACAGGGCCTGTCGCAACGGCGTGGATCGAGTGCATCTGGTTGGCTGTGCAGAGGATGGCGGGCTGCTGTCGGAGCTGTTTACCAGAGACGGCAGCGGAACCCTAGTGATGAAAGATTATTCCGAGGTAATCAGGCCCGCAACCATTGATGATGTAGGCGGCATACTCAACCTGATTGCGCCGCTGGAAGACCAGCAAATTCTGGTCAAGCGCTCCCGGGAATTGCTGGAGACAGAGATCTCACGCTTTATGCTAGTCGTACATCCCGAGGGATTACTGCTGGGCTGCGCAGCCCTCTACCCAACCTCGGACCAATCCGTTGGCGAACTGGCCTGTGTGGCTACCCACCCGGAGTTTCACGGTCAGGGAATTGCCTCTAGATTATTCGACGCTATCGCCGACAATGCTCAGCAAAATGGTGTAAACAAACTGTTTGTACTGACCACCCAGACCGCCCATTGGTTTTTGGAGAAGGGCTTTATTGAGGCTGAGGTCAATGACCTGCCGGCGCAGAAGCAGTCGCTGTATAATTATCAGCGCAATTCGAGAATTTTTAGCAAAGCCATTTAGGCGCAGCAGTTGCGCCTAACCACAGTATCTTAACAAGGGAAATTCGATGCCCAAGTATCGCTCACACACTACCACCCAGGGCCGTAATATGGCTGGTGCCCGCGCCCTTTGGCGTGCCACTGGCATGAAAGACGATGACTTTAACAAGCCGATGATTGCTATTGCCAACTCCTATACCCAGTTTGTGCCCGGTCATGTGCACCTTAAGGATATGGGCGACCTGGTGGCCGCAGAGATTGCCAAAGTCGGCGGTATTGCCCGTGAATTCCACACTATTGCGGTAGACGACGGTATTGCTATGGGTCATGACGGCATGCTCTATTCACTGCCTTCCAGGGATGTGATTGCTGACTCTGTTGAATATATGGTCAATGCCCACTGCGCCGATGCGCTGGTGTGTATTTCCAACTGCGACAAAATTACCCCGGGAATGTTGATGGCCGCAATGCGCCTTAACATTCCGGTGATCTTTGTCTCCGGTGGCCCCATGGAAGCCGGCAAAACTAAGCTTGCAGACCACAAGTTGGATCTGGTTGATGCCATGGTGATTGCTGTGGATGACTCTGCCAGTGATGAAAAAGTGGCTGAATACGAGCGTTCAGCCTGCCCCACCTGTGGGTCCTGTTCCGGCATGTTTACCGCCAACAGCATGAACTGTCTGACCGAGGCTCTGGGACTTTCCCTGCCGGGCAATGGCACAGTACTGGCAACCCATTCCGACCGCCGTGAGCTATTCCAAGAAGCAGGCCGCACTATCGTCAAGATGGCTCGCCAACATTATGAACAGGATGACTACTCTGTGCTGCCGCGCTCAATCGCCAACTTTAAGGCGTTTGAAAATGCCATGACATTGGATATCTGCATGGGTGGCTCAACCAATACTATTCTGCATTTGCTGGCTGCAGTTCAGGAAGCGGGTATTGAATTTGATATGGCGGATATTGATCGCCTGTCTCGAGTGGTTCCCCAACTGTGCAAGGTGGCGCCCAATACACCTGAATATCATATTGAAGATGTGCATCGTGCCGGCGGTATTATGGGCATTCTGGCTGAGCTGAGTCGCGCCGGATTAATTCATGGTGATCTGCCAACGGTACATTCGGCAAGCATGCAAGAGGCTCTGGATAAATGGGATATTGTCAGCGGCCATGTTAGCGACGAGGTAAAAACCTTCTATAAAGCTGGCCCTGCAGGTATTCCAACCCAGACTGCCTTTAGCCAGAGTACCAGATGGCCATCTCTGGATGCAGATCGGGAGCAAGGGTGTATTCGCAATCTCGAAAATGCCTTTAGCCTCGAGGGTGGGCTTGCTGTATTAACTGGCAATCTTGCGCCGGACGGCTGTGTGGTTAAGACCTCCGGCGTGGATGAGTCTATTCATGTGTTTGAAGGACCTGCCTTTATTACCGAAAGTCAGGATGAGGCTGTTGCCTGTATTCTCAATGATGAGGTTAAAGCCGGAGATGTCGTGATTGTGCGCTATGAGGGCCCCCGCGGCGGACCTGGAATGCAGGAGATGCTCTATCCCACCAGTTATATCAAGTCGAAGAATCTGGGCAAGGCCTGTGCACTGATTACCGATGGTCGTTTTTCTGGCGGTACCTCGGGCCTTTCCATTGGTCATGTCTCTCCAGAAGCTGGTGCCGGTGGCAATATTGGTCTGGTGCGTAAAGGAGATACCATTCGCATTGATATTCCCAACCGCAGTATCGATGTGATGGTATCTGATGAAGAGCTTGAAGCTCGCCGCGCGGAGCAGGATAAGCTCGGCTGGAAGCCCGTCGAGGAGCGCCCGCGCAAGGTAACAGCTTCGCTGAAGGCCTATGCCAAACTGGCTACCAGTGCTGATAAAGGAGCTGTGAGAGATCTGTCCCAGCTATAATCGAGTGTCAATCTAGGGATATTTCACAGACATAAAAAAGCCCAGTGTTAAAACTGGGCTTTTTTAAGTTCTGAACAATTACTTCTTGCTGCAACCAGGCACTGTAGCACCTACATCACGAAGTTTGCCCAGGCGAGTACCTTCGGCATCCGCATACTTGATCCACTGTGTGGGATAGCGCTTACTCTTTTTGTCCTTGGCTGCTTTCAAGGATTTCTGGAAAGCAGAGATCGCATCTTTGTAGCAGTGCAGATTAATCAGCGCATTGCCCATCACCAGATAGTTGGCTTCAGGACGTTTCACACCGCCTTTCTTTGCTGCTTTAGTTGCGGCTCTATAGGCTTCTTTGTCGCGACCCAGATCCAGGTAGATACCAGCCAGTCGAGACTGCAGGTTTCCTGTATCCGAATACTTTGACGCAGACTCAAGCGCCTTAAGGGCTTTGACCAGGTCTTTGGACTGATACCAGGCAGTACCCAGAATTTCAAGATTCTTGGCATTGCGCTCAATGATCTTGTCTTTCATACCCTTTTCGATAATACGAGCAGCACGGTAAGGTACTTCTGCACCAAGATACATGTAAGCCATGCTCATTACCTGGCTCTCTTTATCCAACTGGTCGTTTAAATAAACGACTTCTGTAGCCACCAGACGATCAGATTCCCGCTCAAGCTCACCATACATACCACCTACCTGCTTCCAGTAGGTCCATTTTGGATAGTGCTTGATCAGCTTTTCAAGAATGCTGACAACGCGCTTGTAATCGCCTTTCTCATAGTAGAGAACCCGCTGCAGTGACCACCAACCCTCTTTGGGCAGAATACCTTTGGATTCGACGTCAGTAATTGCCTCTTCCAGCATTCTCAGTGAATCCGCCTTGCGCTCTAGCTGATAGTAAATCTGTGCCAGGAGCACTTTTGCATCGGCACCAACAATGGTGGACTCCTGCATATAGATCTCTAGCTCTTTAGCCGCTTCCGCATAACGCTCTTCAACGGTAAATAGCTGAGCCAGTGTGTAGCGGGTATCCAGACGCAATTCCGGAGGAGTGCCAGCGCCATTAATCACTCTACGGTAGGCGCCAATGGCACTGCCGAAGTCCTCTAATGAATAGTGGACATAGCCCTGAAACTTCCAGATCTGAGTCTGCTCATAGTCAGAAGCACAGGTCTTTGGATTGGTTTCAATGTTGGTCAGCATCGCCAGAGACTCAACCCATTGCTCTTCTTCAAGAACAACCTGAACCTTCTCCAGTGCCTTGGCGCACTTCGCCCCTACAGACTGACGCTGACGGGTCTTTACGTCTTTATACTTTGGCTGTTTCTTTTCTTCTGCCGCCACAGCTGCGGTGCTAAGCACCGACTGCGGGTCTGCCACTGTTGCCAGCAAGGGCAACATAAAAGCAGCGCCGAATACGGCTAATATTTTGGTGCTTCTAAACATCAGATACCCCTTATTTAGCCATCTGGAAGGTGAATTTATACAGCACACCAGGAACTTCCTGCGCCGTGCCATCAATCACTCTTGGGTTATATTTCAGCTTGTTGGCTGCCTTGATAGCCGCTCGGCCAAAACCCCAGCCCTCTGGCCATTCTTCAACCATAACGGGATCGCGAACGCCACCAGTGGTGGTAATAATCACTTCCACTACAGCGTAGCCTTCTTTACCACGGGTCTGTGCCCGGCGAGGATACTGTGGCTGTGGCACATACACAGGGATGTAGTCAGAATCTCGGGCAAAGCCTGAGTTACCAATGCTGAGGTTACCGCCGGCTCTCGGTGCCGCCATGTTGACAGCATTATCTGGCACTTCGAACTCCAGGTTTTCTTCTGGAATATCTGGTGGAGGTGTCTCAGGATCTTCTGGTTTTTCAACCTCGGAAGATTTGGAGTTCTCGGTCAATTGCCTGTCGACATGGAGGAAATCTGGAATTTTAAACGCTTCTTTTTCATCCAGATCCTTGTTACCAGAGTCAATTAGCTTGTACATCAAGATAATCAACGCAAAAGTAACAAGAATGCCAAGTGCGGCAGAAGCAGCAACTCTGATTGCAGTCATCTTATTAACTCAGTCGTTTTCTACAGAAATAGCCACTGGATTAATACCAATATCGCGGGCGATATCAGCTACCTTAGCAACTGTTTCAATGTTTGACTCATTATCGGCCTGGATCACCATGCCGCCCTTTGGATTGTCATTAAATAATCTAGTTAGATTAATTTTTAGTGCGGTAGTTTCAACCCGCTTCTTATCAATCCAGTATTCATTGTTCTCGCTGATCGCGACCAGAATACCTACCTTCTTATAAGACTGGGCCGTGTTTGCGTCAATCTTGTCAACTTCTACACCCGGCAGCTTGATAAAAGATGCTGTCACAATGAAAAAGATCAGCATGATAAAAACCACATCAAGCATAGGGGTCAGATCGATAGTCTCGCCCTGGGGACTTGCTTTACTTGTTCTGTTACGCATAGTTCTCTCTCACAGGATGCCCGCCATAAAGCTGGCGGGCTCCAATTAGTGATCCATGGTCAAATGGTCTTCCAAAAGGTGCTTTTCGCGCTCTGCATTACGTTCGATGTAGGTCAAACCAAATACACCGGAAAGAGCAGCAACCATTCCTGACATTGTCGGAACAGTTGCCTGAGAAACACCACCAGCCATTGCCTTGGCATCACCACCACCAGTAAATGCCATCACATCAAATACTACGATCATCCCGGTCACTGTTCCCAGCAGACCAAACAATGGAGCCAGAGCTACCAATGTTTTAATCATCATAATATTCTCGTCGATTTTTATACTCACCTCAGAGATCAACTTCTCTCGAATCTGGTGAGCATGTTTGGACTTGCGCTCAGAGCGCTGCTCCCAAACATCTAGGGCACCTTGAACATCAAGGACAACACTGGATCGGAGATACCACGCACGTTCGAAGATGAGAGTCCACATAACGAACAGCAGAACGACAATGGCCCAAAGAACCATGCCGCCTGAATCCATAAACTTCCCAACTTCCGCCATCGTATCAACGAAAAACATGTTATTTACCCTCTACGGAACCAGCAACAATGCCCGCGCTCTGCTCTTCCAGAACATGCAGAATGCGTTGTGCTTTACCATTCACCAATGTGTGCATCAGTACGGTAGGAATAGCTACCACAAGACCCAGTACGGTGGTGATCAGTGCCTGAGAAATACCGCCGGCCATTGCCTTGGGATCACCAGCACCAAACAGAGTAATCATCTGGAAGGTAATAATCATACCGGTTACTGTACCCAGCAGACCCAACAGAGGCGCTACCATAGAGATAATCTTGAGCAGGTTCAGACCTGATTCAATCTCTGGGCGTTCCTTGAGTACAGCTTCGTGCAGCTTCAGTTCCAGGGACTCTGGATCCAAACCTGGGTTGTCTGCAGCTACTTTGAGTACGCGACCAAGTGGGTTGTCACCAGTAGCGGTACCAGACTTAAGCTGTGAAGTAACCTTGCTGGACATGCCCGACAGTACAACAAAGCGCCAGATAGCCAGACCAATTGCGACGGCAAATACTGCAGTGATCACATAACCAACGATACCACCAAAGTGCCAGCGCTCTACCAGCGTTGGAGTGTTGATCAGAGCACGCAGCAAGCCGCCACCCAGTGGACCAGTAGGATCCAGACCAACTTTAGTGAAACCAGAAGTTGCCTCTTGCAGATCTTCAGCACTGCCTTGATGAGCAGATGGCTGACGTGCTAACTCAGAAACCAGACCGTTCTCAGTGCTGTACTCAAGGTACATGCCATCAGACAGCAGGTTATAGGTACCGACACGAACCACTTCCATCTCTTCCTGCTCGCCATTGGCTCTCAGAACGGTTCTGTTGAACTTAACAATACGGGCACTTTCAACCATCTCGCGCTGCTGCTCATACCACAGCTTCTCGATATCTTCGATTGAAGGCAGACGGGTATCACTACTCATTTTTTCAATCAGGCTATCGAGGAACTCAGTACGGCCAGGAATCTGCGCGCTGACAATTGACTGATCAAGATTAGCGCGGATATCACCAGCAGCACCAGTGAGGTGACCAAACAATTCTTTCAGTGAACCCAGGCGCTTGTCACGCTGCTCGCGCAGTCCGGCAAGAACCTGATCATTGTCACGGATAGTTTGCTCGAGACGGTCAGAGCGACGCTCTTCAGCAGCCTTAGTGTTTTGAGCCTGCTTTAACAGCTGAGCCTGCTTGCGCTGGTCGCGTTTAAAGGCGGCTTCACGGTTGCGGTAGTCAGCGGATTCAGAAAGCTTGGCGCTTTCAATCATTTGCAGAAGCTCGTCGAGAGTCTTTGCATCCTGTGCCAGGGCTGGAGTGCTAAAAGCAACAGCAGCTACAAAAGCGGCACAAACTTTAACAAATTTATTCATTGTGCAGTCTCCGGAGCAGTAATTGGCATTTGCATTACATCCTGAGGCGAAAGCTTCTTCGCGATACGGATGCCCTGATCAACTGGGCGACGGTACTCGGAGCCCAATGTCTCCCAGGAACCAGTCTCTTTGTTCCAAGCGCCAGTCTGTGATTTATCTTTGGTCTGATACATCAAAGCAACACGGCCGATGCGAAGCATTTCTACTTCAACTTCCGAACCGTTGGCATCAATATCAACCAGATCGCGGTAAGACTCCAGCGATGAGCTGTACTCAGATTCAATATCATAGACTTCAAGAATCTGGCGGAACTTCTCAGCGGCAGAGAACTTGGCACTGTCCATGTTGACATAGAGGTCAGCAATGGCATTTTCACGCTGCTCTTTCTTGAACGGAATGTCCAGAGCAACGAACTCTTCGAGGCCTTTGAGCATGCTCATCATCAGCGGCGAAATGCCACGTTCGATAATAGTAGCGTTCTCAATCGACTCTCTCAGTTCGGCCATCATTTGCTTTTGGCTGGCAATCTGACGCTCTAGCTGAGAGTTGTACACTCGCAGAGATTCAATTTGCTTATTGACCTGTTTGAATTCTTGCAAAAGACCATCAGTTTGATCAGCAATACGATCAACTTTGGTTTGCGCGGTTTTAGCGTTCTGGACCTTTACGGCACCAGCTTTGAGTACGTCACTTACTTCTGAAGCCTGAACTGCACTAACAGTCAGACCACTAGCAAGAACGGCAACAAAGGCCAATACTTTTAGTGGTTGCTTATTCATAGTTCCCTCAATTTGGGTCTACCGGTTTAATTATGTGTCACTGCCTAAAGTCGACTTATCCAACATTTAATATCAGACAAGCTTTGTTTCGGGGCATCTTTGTAACAGTCTCGTGATCAAGAAGCAATTTGGTAGCGGAGAATTCAGCCTTATAAAAGAGAGAAAATAAACTGTTGTTACCTTCAGTAACATCTCAGGCAATGAGCGCTGGATTTATAACTTTTGCCAACTAGGCCCGATCGAGAGTGAGAAACCTGTAGGGATGAGTATCGGTTTTCTCTGGCAGCAGCTCATCGACCTGAGTCCAACAGGCTGAATCCACTTCCGGGAAGTAGGCATCACCCTCAACCTCAGCATCGACCTGAGTGAGATAGAGCCGGTCAGCCACCGGCAATGTCATACGATAAATCTGCTCACCACCAATTACCATAATCTCCTCCGCGCCAGCTGAGGCACATGCCTGCTCAGCCAGAGTCATAGCGCCCTGCAGGCTGCCAGCAACCTCCACGCCATCTGCTCGCCAATCGGGATCTCTGGTAATAACAATATTGGTTCTGCCAGGCAGTGGTCGGCCAATACTGTCATAGGTCTTGCGGCCCATCAGAATCGGCTTGCCCATGGTCACGGACTTAAAGTACTTGAGGTCTTCAGGCAGATGCCAGGGCAACTGATTATCTCGACCAATAACACCATTGCGGCTGACTGCCACTATTAACGAAATTTTCATTGATTAAACCGCCACTGGTGCAGAGATTGGGTCGTGGGACTCATAGCCCTGCAACTCAAAATCGTCGTAAACAAAGTCAAACAGATTATCCACCGCCGGGTTTATCACCAGCTGAGGCAGTGGGAAGGTGGTGCGGGATAACTGCTCTTCCACCTGGTCCATATGATTGCTGTAGAGATGAGCATCACCAAAAGTATGCACAAAGTCGCCGGGCTTAAGGCCGGTCACCTGAGCGATCATCAATGTCAGAATGGCATAGGAGGCAATATTAAATGGCACGCCCAGGAACACATCGGCGCTGCGCTGATAGAGCTGGCAGGACAGCCGCCCCTCGGTCACATAAAACTGAAACAGACTGTGGCAGGGGGGCAGTCCAGACTTGACCATAATAGGGATATCTTTGGGATTCCAGGCCGACACAATCAGACGCCGGGAATCGGGGTTGGATTTTATATCGTCCACCAGCTGGGCAAGCTGGTCCACACCTTCGAAATTGCGCCACTGGTGGCCATACACCGGCCCCAAATCCCCATACTGCTGGGCAAATGCCTGGTCGGTTTTGATGCGCTCGACAAACTCTTTCATACCCGCTTTCCAGGCTTCGGAATACATCGGCAGGTCATCCTCCTGCCCAGTCTCACGCAGCCAGCTCTGGTAGGGCCAGTCATTCCAGATACCCACACCATTCTCAACCAGATAGCGGATATTGGTATCGCCGCGAATAAACCACAGCAACTCATGGAGAATGGATTTTAGATGAACCTTTTTACTGGTCACCAGCGGAAAGCCCTCCGCCAGATCAAAGCGCATCTGGTAGCCAAAAATACTGCGCGTGCCAGTGCCGGTGCGATCTTCTTTGGCAATACCATGATCACGAATATGACGAACCAAATCTAAATACTGTTTCATTGTCTAATCTCTGTACGCAACTGCTAGTTAGCTTGCGGGCTGGTCTGGCGCAGTACGGTTTTGCGCATAAACCAAAGTCCCAGCAGGATCATGGGAATACACAGGGTCTGACCGCGAGTTATCCAGTCAAATGACTCAAGCAGGGCGGATTGCCCGGCGAACTGTGCATCTGGCTCGCGAACAAATTCAACCATAAAGCGGAAGACGCCATACAGCACCAGGAACAATCCAGTGACCTCGCCATAGAGCCGCGGCTTGCGAGCAAACCAGTTAATAATCAGGAACAACACTAACCCCTCCAGGAATGCTTCGTAGAGCTGCGAAGGATGGCGAGGCAGCTGAGTTGGGTCGGAGGGGAACAACATCGCCCAGGGCACATCTGTGGCCCGGCCATAGAGCTCCTGACCTATAAAGTTGCCGATACGGCCAAAGAACAATCCAGCAGGCACCAGTGGTACAGCAAAATCCGTCAGGGCTAAAAATGACAGTCGATATTTGCGGGCATAGATAAACATGGCAATGGCCACGCCAATCAAACCGCCGTGGAACGACATGCCGCCCTCCCAGATACGAAGCAACATGGCCGGATCAGCCAGCCATTTCTCGGTATTGTAGAAAAACATGTAACCCAGACGCCCACCCAGAATCACGCCCCAAGCACCATAGACAATTAAATCTTCGACCTGGGTTTTCTTGATCGGAGACCATGGCCTCTGACTATTGCGCATGGCCAGAAACCAGGCACCGGCAAAGGCAACCATATACATAATGCCGTACCAATGGATCTGAAGAGGACCCAGGTAAATGGCGACCGGGTCTATATTCGGGTGCATGATCATGAGCGGGTTTATCCGTAGGATTTAATGGCTCGATAATAGCGGGTTCTTCGATTATCTGCCATGGAGGATATCGGCTGTGGCGAGAAAAAGTTACACTGGCCAGCATGTGCTTACTTGCTATTGCCTTTAATCAACATCCCAACGCGGCTTTAATAGTAGCGTCTAACCGCGATGAGTTTTATGCCCGGCCCACATTGCCCATGCATTGGTGGCAGGATGCTCCTATTCTGGCCGGCAGAGATCAGCAGGCCAACGGCACCTGGATGGGCCTGTCGCGCAATGGACGTTTTGCCGCAGTCACCAACTATCGCTATGTGCCGGAGGGGGGCGCAATTGAGACCGCACCATTATCCCGCGGTGATCTGGTCACAGGGTTTTTATCTTCCTCCCAAAACGCCAGCCAATGGGCCCAAAGCCTTGCTGCTACAGCCAAAGACTTTGGTGGCTTTAATCTGCTGATCTATGACGGCATTGAGCTGGTCTATCTAAATAATCACAATGATGAGCAGCCTAAAATTTTGCCTCCCGGCCTCTATGCCCTGAGCAATGGCACACTGGACAGCTCCTGGCCAAAAGTTGAGCATGCCCGCGACCAGATGCGAACCGTAATCGACCAGCCTGAGATGGGTTCAGCCCAGCTCGGGCAAATTATGGCGACATTATCATTAGAAAAAACCTATGCCCCAGAATTGCTGCCCAATACCGGAGTACCAGAAGACTGGGAAAAGCTGCTGTCATCGCCCTTTATTGTCGCCGACGGCTATGGCACAAGAGCTTCAGCAGCAGTAATTGTCTCATCTGCAGGGGATATTGATGTGGCAGAGCAAAACTACCAGGCTGGGGAGACCCTGGGCGGTCAGACGTTTCGCTTTAACGCCTCTGAACGCTGATTAGGTCTGGTGGGGCGGATCAGCTTGGCCACTTCCGGCTGGTGCAGGGAAGCCGAAATAAACTCTGTCACCGAAGCCGCATCAGTCAGCCGCAGAGCCCGCTTCACCAGCTCTCGAGCCTCCTTGCGAGTAATATTCAGCAGCACCGACTTGACCCGTAGCAAGGTGCTCGCACTCATGGAAAAATTCTCGTAGCCCAGCCCCAACAGCACCACAGCACTCAGGGGATCACCGGCCATTTCGCCACAGACACTGAGCTGACAATTAACCGACGAGGCCTGCTCATAGATCGCTTTTAACGCCCGCAGCACCGCCGGATGCAAGGTGTGATACAGGTCAGCCACCCGAGGATTATTGCGATCTACCGCCAGCAGATACTGAGTCAAATCATTGGTGCCCACAGACAAGAAGTCCACCCGGCGACCAATTTCCTTGACCTGGTATACAGCAGCAGGCACTTCAATCATAGCCCCCACTGGTGGGCGTTCAATCTCATAGCCCTCTTCCTGGGTTAGCTCTCGATAAGCCCGGTCAATCAGTTCCAATGCCCGATCCAGCTCAGGCACATTGCTGATCATTGGCAGCATAATACGCAAATTATTAGTGCCCTGGCTGGCCCGCAACAGCGCGCGAATCTGTACCAGAAAGATCTCCGGATGATCCAGAGAGATGCGAATTCCACGCCAGCCCAAAAACGGATTTTCCTCTTCGATAGGGAAGTAGGGCAGATCCTTATCGCCACCTATATCCAATGTTCTCATGGTCACTGGCCGCGGTGAAAAAGCCACCAACTGCTCTCGATATATAGCCACCTGCTCGTCTTCCGTGGGGAAACTTGAGCGCAATAAAAAAGGAATCTCGGTACGGAACAGGCCAACGGCTTCGGCACCACTTTTTAGTGACATCATGGTGTCCTGGCGCAGACCTGTATTGACCCACAGGGAAAAGCGAAAACCATCTGGTGTGATGCAGGGAATATCTCGCAGCTTCTGCAGGTCTTTATTGAGTATCTTTTCTTCGCGCTGGCGCTGTAAATAGGAGCGCCGCAATGTGCGGGTCGCACTGCTGACCACATCCCCGGTAAATCCATCGACAATCAATTCCTGACCATCAAGCTCTGCCCAGGGTAAATCAATGGCCCCCATTACTGTGGGAATGCCAAGGGCCCGACCAACAATAGCCATATGTGAGTTGCTGGATCCCTTGAGAGAAATAATACCGACCAGCCGATTGACCGGAATATCTGCCAGTGCGGTGGCAGACAAATCCTCACCCACCAGCACCACTCGGCGGGGCATGGGCATTTCTTTCTTGTCTCTGCTCTGCAGATAGCCAAGCACACGCTTGCCCAGATCGTTTACATCTGCAGCTCTCTCGCGCAGATAGGGGTCATCCATCTGGCGGAAGGTCCGCACATGTTTGAGAATCACCGAGCTCCAGGCACTCTGAGCAGTCTGGCCCGCAGTAATTGCCGCGATAACCTCACCACCCAGGGAGCTGTCATCCAGCATGCGGATATAGACATCAAATAACGCCAGCTCCTCAGAACTGAGCTTATTGACCAGACCATCCCCCAGATCGCGCATATCTTTTTTCGCCGCCGCCAGCGCCAGACGAAAAGTTTCGACCTCCGCTGCAGGGTTATTGGTAAAGCGCTCAGGCACAGAGGACAGATCGGTGTTGGAGGCAACCAACACTACTCGACCGATACCCACCCCAGGAGAGCTTGGAATACCCCGGAAAGTGGCTTCGCGACTTTTACCACGGCCCGCAGACGCGAGCTTGCGCAGGGCCCCAGTGGCCTCGGCATGGGCAATGGCACCAGATAACTGGGCGCACACAGTGACAACAAAGGCTTCCTCTTCCGTGGCAAAACGCCGCTGAGTCTGCTGCTGTAATACCAGTACCCCCAGTACTTTGCGGTGGTGGATAATGGGAACACCCAGGAACGAGTGGAATGGCGACTCACCAGTCTCTTCAAAGTAGGCAAAGTTTGGGTGCTGGTCTGCATCTTCAAGATTGAGGGGCTCTTCTTTGGCCGCCACCAAACCCACAAGACCTTCACGCATAGCCAGCCGCACCTTGCCAATGGACTCCTCCCGCAACCCTTTGGTAGCGGTCAGCACATAGCGCTGATCGGTTTCGTCAAACAGATAGACTGAACAGACGCCGGCCTGCATTGCAGCCCGCACTTCGGTGACGATAATCCTCAGCACCTCAGGCAAGTTCCGGGCGCTATTAACTTCCTGGACTATGGTCCGCAGGGAGCCGAGCATATTCATTAGCTGCTCCGGCTATTTTTTTCGAAGCGCGCATTGGCCGGAGCAAACTCAGTCAGAGCATTGCGATAGACATTGCGCTTGAAGGTCACCACAGATTCAATCGGATACCAATAATTGACCCATTGCCAGCCATCGAACTCGGGGCTGCCAGTGGCATCAAAGCAAACCTTGCTGGCATCGCCGATTAACTGGAGATAAAACCACTTCTGTTTTTGCCCTATACAAAGGGGCTTAGAATGCTTGCGCTGCATCTGCACAGGAATATGGTAGCGCAGCCATTTTTTCGAGCGCTGGATGATTTTCACATCAGTTGATTCAAGCCCCACCTCTTCGTAGAGCTCTCGATACAGGGCCTGCTCAGCAGACTCGCCAGCATTGACGCCACCCTGAGGGAACTGCCAGGCATTCTGACCCAGTCGCTTGGCCCAAAATACCTTGCCCTGACCATCGCCAATGACGATAGCAACATTCGAGCGAAAACCATCCTTATCAACCACTGCATCTACCCTGCTTTAATTATGTATGTACCAAACTATTGTTCCATAGTCTTTACGGACCAGCAATTTTCTCTTGAGGCCATCTTACATCATCGCTATCCTGCCACGTCGATTAATCATAACTTTATTTCCACAGGATTCCCCTATGGCCCTCGCTATTTTCGATCTGGATAACACATTAATAGCTGGTGACAGCGACCATGGCTGGGGGGAATTTTTAGTCGCCAAAAACAGAGTAGATAGCGACCATTATCAGTCCATGAATGATCGCTTCTATGCCGACTATGAAGCCGGTCGGCTGGATATATTCGCCTATCTGGAATTTTCTCTGGCGCCACTGGCGGCGATAGAACCTCAACAACTAGCCGAGCTGCACAGAGAATTTATGCAGCAGGTTATTGCTCCTATGAGATTGCCCCAGGCAGAGGCTCTGATCGAAAAGCATCGCAATGCCGGAGATCAGCTTCTGGTTATCACCTCGACCAACCGTTTTATTGTTGAGCCCATCTGCCAGTCTCTGGGGATTAATGAACTGCTGGCAACGGACCCGGAAATGATCGATGGCCGCTATACCGGCAAGGTTGTCGGCACACCCACCTATCAGGAGGGGAAAGTCGAGCGTTTTGATCAATGGCTGCACCAGAATAATGTCAGTAAGGCGGGTAGTTATTTTTATTCTGACTCAATCAATGACCTGCCCCTGTTGCTGGAAGTGAGCCATCCTGTAGCAGTGGATCCAGACGAGGCTTTGCGCAACGCCGCCAATGAAAGGGGCTGGGATATTATTTCACTGCGAGATTAGTTTTGCGATAAAAAGCTCTGGGATAAAATATTCTGGAATAAAAAACACAGATATAAAAAAGCCCCGGCACAGACCAGGGCTTTTTATCAGCGCCTCATTCAGGACTCGTCAACAGCCGCCTGATAACCATCGGCGTCCATCATCTCTTCCAGTTCTTCAGTGCCGCTAACCTTGACGCGGAACAACCAGCCATCTGCATAGGGGCTGCTGTTAACCGTCTCTGGCTCGTCTTCCAGAGCAGGGTTTATCTCTACCACTTCACCGGTAATCGGCGAATAAATATCCGAGGCTGCCTTCACAGACTCAACCACAGCCACTTCAGCACCGGCATCCACAGCCGCACCCATCTCTGGCAGCTCAATATAAACTATGTCGCCCAGAGCTTCCTGGGCATGGTCAGTAATTCCCACAACCACAGTGCCATCACTCTCCAATCTCGCCCATTCATGACTGCTGGCATATTTTAATTCTGATGGAAGGTCGCTCATATATTTCTCCTTAACTTACATTATTTAAGCTGCATGGGAGTCAGCCAAATCAACCAACTAGCCGCACCCCGAAAATCTGTCGCGGTTATTCTACTTAGGATTGGAATGAAAGATAAAGTAATTTCAACAACTGCTGAACATTCGATACAAATCTGTAAAATATGCGGTCGCCAGTTTCCCCAACTACTTTTAGAGAAAATTATGCAATACAAATTATGGGCTGTTTTTTTGCTCGCCCTAAACACCGCGATCTCGGCCGATGAGCTGAAACTCACCAACGGCGATGTTATCCAGGGGCATCTATTAGAGACCTCCGAAGACCCTGAAGCGGACAGCAGCCAAATAATCTGGCAGTCCGACAACTTTGGCCCCCTGAGTATTGCTCTGCAGCAAGTCGCAACAATAAATGGTGTTGCGCCCGGGGCTAACACAAGCAGCCCGGCGCCCACAGTTAGTCAATTCAGCACCAGCTATAAAGGCGATATCTCAGCAACAGGCGCCTATGCCAGTGGTAATGAGGAGCGCGAGGACTGGGATATCGAAGGTGCCGTGGAATGGCGCGATGGCGATTTTCGGCACCGCAGTGGCATTAATTACGAAAGCCACAGTTTGGACAATATACCCGCCAACGAAGAGTACTATGTGGACTATGGCATAGACTGGTTTTTCCAGGACCAGTGGTTTTGGAGCAACAACCTCACTTGGGGCGCCAATGATAATCGGGCTATCGAGCAATATTACACCCTGGGCAGTGCCATAGGTCGGCAGTTCTGGAATCGAGAATCTGGAGCCCTGTCCGCCGAAACTGGTCTACTGTGGATTAATGAGGAGTACCAAGACAATAGCTCCGACAGTCGTCTGACCTGGAGCTGGGCTGCAGACTATCGCCAGATGATCACCGCTAGTCTGGAGTTATTTCACCGTCATAGCCTGCTGGTATCTTTGGAAAATTTAGGCGACTCTGAAATCAAAGCAGACCTGGGTCTCAAAGCACCACTGATAAAAAATATTTACACAGAGCTAAAGCTGGAATGGATCTACGATAACCAGCCCGCCCTGGGAACCGACCCCAGCGACAGTCAGCTGACCATAGGGGTCAGTTACAGCTGGTAGGCTAAGGGCGGATTTGCAGTGGCGGCTCATTGAGCGCCGCCAGCTGCTCGCGCAGTATCAAGATATGCTCACTCCAATAGCGTGGAGTGTTAAACCAGGCAAAGGCACGAGGAAATGCCGGGTCTGACCAGCGCTTCGCTATCCAGGCACTGTGGTGCATTATGCGCAATGTCCGCAACACTTCAATCAGGCGCAGCTCACCATAGTCAAAGTCATAAAACTCAGAATAACCCTCAACCAATTCTGCCATCTGCAGCTGCTGTTCATAGCGATCTCCAGACAGCAGCATCCATAAATCCTGAACTGCCGGTGCCATGCGCGCATCATCAAAATCGACAAAATGAGGGTTGTCATCACGCCACAGAATATTGCCGGAATGACAATCACCATGGACCCGGATATTGTTTATGGGCCCGTAGTCAGATAGCGTCTGGTCTATTTTTTTAAGCAGGTCTAAAGCCAGAGAATCATAAGCTGGACTCAATTCCGGTGGCATAAACTGCTCGCTGATCAAGCGATAGGACTGCCAGCCAAAGGTTTCAATATCCAGTACAGGTCTATGCTCAAATGGCTTTATCGCGCCAGTGGCATGAAAGCGCCCAAGCAAACGACCAAGAATAAACAGGTTGTCCAGATTATCTAATTCCGGCGCACGGCCACCTTTGCGGGGATACAGAGCAAACCTGAAATCCGCGTAATGGCTGAATGAATTACCCTCAGCATTGACCCATGGACAGACCACTGGCAACTCCTGCTCCTGCAACTGAAAGCAAAACTCATGTTCTTCCATTATTTGCTGATCTGTCCAGCGACCTGGGCGATAAAATTTGGCGATCATTGGCGTCTGATCTTCAATGCCAATCTGGTAAACCCGATTCTCATAACTATTGAGCGCAATAAAACGGCCATCAGAGATAAATCCCTGGCTTTCCACCGCATCAATTAATAGATCAGGGGTTAGCGCATCAAAGGGATGGCTACTGGTGAGTTCAGTCATTGCCCGCTAATCCTCTAGTCCAACGATGGCTTTGAACGCATGGTCTTCTTTTTGCCATGCTGGGTTTTTTTGTCCATACGCCGCAGCTGAGAACCCTTGGTTGGCTTGGTTGGCCGTCGCACCTTGGGGTTGTGAGTCACCGACTGCAGTAATGTCTGCAACCGCTGCAGCGCTTCGGCGCGATTTTTATCCTGACTGCGGTAGCGCTGTGCCTTGATAACCACCACCGCCTCTTTTGTGATGCGGTGATCCTTGAGCTTCAGCATACGCTCTTTATACATATCTGGCAGAGAAGAGGCGCGAATATCAAAACGCAGATGAATGGCCGAGGATACCTTATTAACATTCTGCCCCCCGGGGCCCTGAGAGCGAATGGCGGTAAACTCGATCTCCGTATCAGCAATAGAAATGTTGCTGGTGATAAAAAGCATTAGACCCTTGGCTCTGGCGCTGGCTCAACAAATTCAAACCGCGCAACCAGCTCACCGTTCACCTCAACCTGTTCAACAAACATTGCCAGCGGACGTATCCACATGCTGTAGTCACCATAGAGTGTTTTATAAACCACATGCTGTTCTTCGGTCTCACTGTGCCTGGCAACACCCAACACCTCATAGAGGTTGCCTTTGTGATGTTTATAAATTCCATTTTCGAGATTCATATCGCCTCCTTATCCTGCGGCACAAACTTGGGTCTGACAATAAACATGATCCACCAGAGATATCTCCAACTGATCACCAACCGCTAATGGCCCAACCCCCGCAGGGGTGCCGGTCAACACCACATCGCCGGGTATCAGAGTAAAAAACTGGCTGATATATAGCAGCAGCGGCACCACAGGGGTCAGCATATCGGCACTGTTGCCGTTCTGTTGCATGTGACTGTTATGACGCAGCTGAATACCCAGCTGCTGGAGATCCGCCACTTTATCCAAACTAACAAACTCAGATATTGGACAGGCACCATCAAAGGCCTTGGCCTTTTCCCAGGGCAGGCTTTTATCTTTAAGTTGCTGTTGCAGGCCACGCAGGGTCAGATCCAGCGCCACACCAACGCCGCCAATGGCGGCCTCGGCCTGAGCCTCATCGCAACCTCTGGTAATTTTGTCGCCGATCAAAATACAGATTTCTGTTTCAATATGACACTCACCCAACTGGGTGGGAATGGATAGCTGTTCACCAAGAGCCACTAAAGCAGTATTAGGTTTAATGAATAAAACCGGCTCCGTGGGAATTGGGTTGTTAAGTTCCTTTGCATGGGCGGCATAGTTTCTGCCAACACAGACGGCTTTCCCCACTGGCAGATCCAGCACAGCGCCATTAACTCGATGACGGTAATTCAATAGTCCCTCTCCTTTGCCCTGAAAAATTACCCCAGGGTTGCTTATAATCCCGCCAACTTAAAAGATAATCGGCTTATCGTCATGCAGGTACAGGGCACCTTTAACAATCCGGTAAATAATCCAGATAGTCACGATGCCGCCGGCTAACCAGCCCAGCAGCACCAGCCAGAAAAACATTGCCAGCAGAGACCACAACAGCCCGTACCAGAAGGTATTCAGCTGCCAGCGAAAATGGCTTTCCAGCCAGGTATCGCGCACAGCACTCATTTTTAGATAGTTAACCACCAGTCCCGCTATGCAAGTCAAACCGCCGGTAACAAAACCAAGAGCCTGCAACAGATAGACCAGCAGCGCCAGATTTTTGTGCTGAGTCTCAGTGTCTTTGATCTGTGGTTCAGTCATTTGCTCTGTCATCTCAATCTCCGGTTTAGTGCATCCGCCCATTTGATAGCCATTCAGTCAAATAGCTTCCCTGGATTAAGGATAGCATTCGGATCAAAGACCTTCTTGATCTGTTTCATTAACTCAAGCTCCAGCGGCGACCGGGAATAATGTAAATAATCTTTTTTCAGCAGTCCGACCCCATGCTCGGCGCTGACGCTGCCCTCGTACTTGGCCAGCAACTGGCCAATCTCTTTGCTCACTGGCACACAGCGGGCAACAAAGTCTTTATTGGACAAGGCTTTTGGCTTGAGGATATTCAGGTGCAGGTTGCCATCACCAATATGGCCGTACCAAACCAGTTCAAAGTCTGGGTAGCTTTTGTCCACCAGTTCATCCACTTCGCGCAAAAAGCCGGGCATGCGCGACACCAGTACCGAAATATCATTCTTGTAGGGCTGCCAGTGCCACAATGTCTCAGAGATATCCTCGCGCAACTTCCACAGCGCCTCAGCCTGAGACAGGCTCTGGCTCAGCACTCCATCGAGAACCCAGCCCTGCTCAACAGTCTGCTCAAACAATGCCATGGCTTTGTCCAATTCAGCCTCAGCGGCAGATTCAAATTCCAGCAGCGCATAGAAGGGTGTCTGGGTCGCAAAGGGAACCGCATGGCCCATCTGGGCAGTGACCTTATCCAGTGCCGATTGACTAAAGAACTCAAAGGCACTGAGGTCCATCTGCGCGCTAAAAGTGCGCAACACATCGAGAATTGCCGGAAAACTATCCACACCGAGAACCAGAACAGTGGAATCCGCCGGTGGCCTTGCCAGCTCAATAGTGGCCTCACAAATCAGGCCCAAAGTACCTTCGGAGCCAATAAATAAATGGCGAAAATCATAGCCGGTATTGTTTTTTACCAGCCCCTTATTTAATTCGAGAATATCCCCAGCGCCATTCACCACCTTGAGACCCATCACCCAGTCTCTGGTCATGCCGTAGCGAATCACCTTGATACCCCCCGCATTGGTGGCAATATTTCCACCAATCTGGCTGGATCCCGCGGCGGCAAAATCTACCGGGTAAAATAGCCCCTGCTCAGTGGCAAATTCCTGCAGGTTTGCCGTGATCATGCCAGCCCCTACAGTGACCGAGCGATCCAAAGGATTAAAATTTATCACTTCATTAAAGCGATCCATGGCCACAACAATTTCGCCATCTTTGGCCACAGCGCCACCGCTGAGTCCGGTTCTGCCCCCGGATGGCACAATCGCCAGATTTAGCTCATTGGCCAGAAGCACCACCTGCTGCACCTCTTCTATGCTGCCAGGCAGGACCACTGCACAGGGGTTAGCCTGCCATATAGTGGTGCGATCAACACCAAAACGCTGCAAATCTGCTTCGTCTAATAAAACTCTTTGAGCGCCAACAATTTGGTTTAGACGCTCAACTATCCGTTCCGATAACATTCGGAAATCCTCATTATGTTGCCAGTTTATAAAGTTGATTTGCAGCCAGTCATGGTATCATAGCGGCCTTATCTTGACTGCCCGACAGGCCTGATCAATTATGCTAAATTTTTCCCTCGGCAAACAAAAAATCAAAATCCTGCTACTCGAAGGGGTTCATCCCTCGGCGGTTGAGGTTTTCAAAGCCGCTGGCTACGAAAATATTGACTACCATCCAGCGGCCCTTCCAGAGGAGGAGCTACTGGAAAAAATAGCCGACGCACATTTTGTTGGAATCCGCTCACGCACTCAACTCAATGCCCAGGTGTTTGCTAGCGCCAAGAAGCTGATTGCTGTCGGCTGCTTCTGTATCGGCACCAATCAGGTTGACCTCAAGGCGGCCACTGAGCATGGGGTTATCGTCTTTAATGCGCCCTTCTCTAATACGCGCAGTGTTGCAGAACTGGTCATTGCCGAAGCTATTATGTTGATGCGCGGTATCCCGGAAAAAAATGCCAAAGCCCACCGCGGGGAATGGCTGAAGTCTGCCAGCGACGCCTATGAGGTGAGAGGCAAGACCCTGGGCATTATTGGGTACGGTAATATTGGCAGCCAAATCAGTGTTATGGCGGAATCCATAGGCATGAAAGTGCGCTTTTACGACACGGTTACCAAACTACCCCTCGGCAATGCCGAGCAGGTGCGCAATCTCAAGGAACTGTTGCAACAGGCTGATGTGATTTCGCTCCATGTGCCGGATACAGAATCTACCCGCGGGTTGATGGGCACAAAAGAATTAGCGGCTATGAAACCTGGAGCCATGCTAATCAATGCCGCCAGAGGGCAGATTGTCGATATCGACAGCCTGTGCAAGGTTCTGAAAAGCGGGCACCTGGGAGGCGCCGCCATTGATGTATTCCCGGTGGAGCCCAAATCCAATCAAGAAGAGTTTCTCTCACCCCTGCGCCAGTTCGATAATGTGATATTAACCCCCCATATCGGCGGCTCTACTCAAGAGGCTCAGGCTAATATCGGTATTGAAGTGGCCGAGAAAATTGTGGTCTACAGTGACAATGGCACCAGTACCAGCGCCGTTAATTTCCCCCAGGTCGCACTGCCCGCACATGCTAACACCCACAGGCTGTTGCATGTGCACCGCAATATGCCCGGGGTTTTAAGTGGCATCAACCAGCTGTTTTCTCAATATAATATCAATGTCGCCGCACAGTATTTGCAGACCAATGACAAAGTTGGTTATGTGGTCGTGGACATTGAGGCCGAATACAGTAATGATGCAATCGCCGCCCTGAAGGCAATAGAGGGCACAATTCGCTGTCGTGTTTTGTTTTAAATTACATAAAACCGACCAAAAACCGGTAAAAACCGGTTTTTTTTGATTTAAAAACACACAAAATTGGCTAAATCGGAAAAAAAGCAATACACTCCCGGGTGCTGAATCGACAGAATCTAAATTTTTTAGAGATTGTTGAGGCAGCAATGCCTCCAAGCTACAACTAAATTTGGCTAGAGGTATAGGCTAGCCCCGTTATGAGGCTGGATATTTTAAACGCCTTAAACGGTATACAATTTTTTATAAGTGAGGTTAGTTATGTCGGAGAGAGTTTCTGGCACTGTAAAGTGGTTCAACGACAGCAAAGGTTTTGGTTTTATTGAGCAAGAAGGCGGCGGTGACGTATTTGTACACCACAGCGCTATTCAAGCTGATGGTTTCAAATCTTTGAAAGAAGGCCAAGCAGTAACTATGGAAGTTACTCAAGGTCAGAAAGGCGCTCAAGCTGAGAACGTAGTTGCCGAATAATTTCTGTCGCTGTCACTAGATAGCAGTACTAAAATTATTAAAAAGCCCCGACAAGTGATTGTTGGGGCTTTTTTTATAGGTGGGGTTATCTTTAGTTGCGCTTTCTCGCTTCCGTTGCGCTTTCTCGCTCTTGGTACAGATTGCCCATTTCTTAGGGGCAAAAAAAATCCCGCCGCAGGGCAGGATTCTTTCGCACAGCACCAGAACCGACTTACTTGATTTTGGCTTCTTTGTAGATCACATGCTTGCGGATCGTGGGATCGTACTTTTTGATCTCCATCTTCTCGGGCATATTGCGCTTGTTCTTATCTGTAGTGTAAAAATGACCAGTACCTGCACTGGACACTAAACGAATTTTTTCTCTAGCTGACTTAGCCATGGTTGTTCTCCTTAGACCTTCTCGCCATTGGCACGCAGGCCAGACAAGACTTGTTCAATACCATTTTTGTCGATGATGCGCATACCTTTGGTGGATACTCGCAGCTTCACAAAACGCTTTTCAGACTCAACCCAAAAGCGGTGAGTGTGAAGATTTGGCTCAAAGCGACGACGAGTTCTGTTCTTCGCGTGAGATACATTGTTTCCAGCCATTGGGCGCTTGCCTGTGACCTGACATACTCTGGACATTGTTGCTGCCTCTGTTTCCGATTTTGCCCCTGAAAAAGCTTCTGAGGACAAAAGAATTCTGTGATTAAACTAACCATTGACGGGACCGTCCCGCAAGGAGGCGCGTTTTATACCAGAAAGCCAATGTTGAATCAAACGAAAACCGCCGAATCGCAGTAAAACAGTTGTGTTTCGTCCTATAACTGGCCTCGATCCGCCAAAGAGGTCACTTCCCCACGCCCAACAATAAAATGATCGAGCAACCTTATATCCATCAGCTTGAGAGCCGCCTTGAGCTGGCGGGTAATAGCGATATCCGACTGACTGGGCTCCGCATTACCGGAAGGGTGGTTGTGAGCCACAATAACCGCCGCGGCATTTTTTTGCAGAGCAATGCGCACCACTTCCCGTGGGTGCACATTTGCAGCATCAATGGTGCCCTGAAATAGCTCCCGAAACTCCAGCAGCTGGTGCCTTGTATCGAGCAACAACACCACAAAAACCTCGCGTTGATAGTCGCGCATCTGCACCGCTAAATAGTCCCGCAAATGGCCGGGACGAGTAAATACAGGATTGCCACACAGCTGCTCCTGCAAATATCTCGTGGTCAGTTCCAGGGTAGCCTGAATCTGGCAGTACTTGGCCGGCCCCAACCCCTTGGCGCTGCAAAACGCCTGCCGATCGGCACTGAGCAATGGCCCCAGCCCGCCAAATTGGGTGAGAAGGTTCCGCGCCAAATCAATAGCAGTCAGTCCAGGAAGGCCTGTGCGTAAAAAGATAGCTAGTAATTCAGCGTCGGATAGAACTGCTGCTCCTTTTGCTAAAAGCTTTTCTCTGGGCCTCTCTTCGAGTGGCCAGCGGCTTATAGCCATAGTGAGTCCTTATTTATCACTACAGAATTGGATTACAAAATGTTATCTTACGCCCCTTCCCATGGCCTGTCTGGACAATTAATGAGCAGCCTGTCAAACAAACGAATTATTCTCGGTGTCACCGGCGGTATTGCCGCCTACAAGAGTGCAGAACTGTTGCGCAGATTGCAGGACAGTGGCGCAGAAGTCCGCGTGGTGATGACCCCAGCGGCGACAGAGTTTATTCGACCACTGACCATGCAGGCATTATCTGGTCACCCTGTTCATACAGAGCTACTGGACTCAGAGGCAGAAGCAGGCATGGGCCATATAGAGCTTGCCCGCTGGGCTGATCTGCTATTGATCGCCCCGGCCAGTGCCGATTTTATTGCCAATATGGTTCATGGCCGAGCCGACAACCTGCTCAGCGCAATACATCTGGCAACCCCGGCAAAAGTCGCTGTGGCTCCGGCAATGAATCAGGCCATGTGGGCCCATAAGGCCACCAGTGCCAATATTGAGGCATTGCAGCAGCGGGGTGTCAGCATAATAGATCCCGACAACGGTATTCAGGCCTGTGGCGATGTCGGTCCCGGCAGAATGCAACAGCCCGAGGCTATTGCTGCCATGGCAGGGGAGCTGTTTATTCGCGGCACTCTGGCAGGCAAAAAAGTGGTTATCACTGCGGGACCAACCCGCGAGGCGCTCGACCCTGTGCGCTATATCAGCAATCACAGCTCCGGTAAAATGGGCTACGCTTTAGCTCAGGCTGCCAGCGAAGCAGGGGCCGAAGTAGTGCTTATTTCCGGGCCAGTGAATCTGGCCTGTCCCGATCGCTGTCAGCTGGTTGCAGCGGTCTCGGCAAAAGATATGCTCGATGCCTCTTTAGAGGCCGCGGCTGATGCCGATATATTTATAGCAGCGGCAGCTGTGGCGGACTACAGAGCCAAGACGGTAGCCCAGCACAAGATTAAAAAACAGGATGACGGCATAAGCCTGCATTTGGAAAAAAATCCAGATATCGTCAGTGCTGTTGTCGAGGCTAACAACAGCTTGTTTGTACTGGGGTTTGCGGCAGAGACTGAAAATGTCGAGGCCTATGCCAGGGATAAACTAAAGCGCAAAAAACTCAGTGCAATTATTGCCAATGATGTCTCTCGCGGTGACGTCGGGTTTAATGCGGATGACAATGAAGCCTGCTGGATAGACGCAGACTCATCAACAGTATTTAGCAAAAGGAGCAAGACGCAGCTAGCAAGGGATATTATTGAGCATATGGTGAATCACCACAGCCTCTAGTGTCGACTCTTGGTGCTGAGTCAACCATTACATTGAATGTAAAAGAAACCATTTCTGAGGCTAGAAGGGACAAAATAGTCCTGAGTAGCGCCGCCATGTGCATCGTAGGGCTGATTGCAACCTTTATGCTGATGTGGCAGGAACTTGTTGTGGAGGCCCGGCAGCAGGCGGTCAATTTTCACTACGGCCTCAATATGAGAATCGCTGCCAGTCGCGTCGATGCCTATCTGGATCAATATCAGCAATCCCTGGATCAGCTTGTTAGCCAAACAGCCGCCATTGATGATCTGCAAGTATTGGAGAACAAAGCCTCAGCATTGCTGACAGAAGCCGAGGCTGTCTATCTGGTTGACCCTGAACTCCAGCGTCATAAACAGCAGCTAGGATTTGCCGCCATGCAGATGGTGCGCCTGACCATGGATGGCGAATCAGTCACCCCCAGAGCTATAAAAATAGACCAGCAGTGGAAGATATTGATCAGTCGCGCCCTGAGCAATAATGGCGCCGCAATCACCGGGGTTATTCTTTTGCAGCTGCCTATGACTGGCATGCAGTCAGCCCTGAGCGGCGTAGATATTTCCAATGGCACCCTGGAGTTACAACAGCTGGTGCCCAATCGCAGCAATATAGTGCTGGTATCTATTGGTCAGAGCGAACCGCAAAACCCGGCACCGGGGTTTGGCTCAGAAGTATTTGATACCGGAAATGCCCTTTGGAAGATTTCATTTACTCCCTCTGAAGCCTTGATTGCCAAGATCAATAAACAGCTGCCGCCATTTTGGTTATTTTTTGCCGCAGCAGCGATAGCCGTGGTGGTTGCCCTGTACCTGTTGACAATATTCAGGGCCAGACGCAAACAGATGATAACGGCGATTTTTATCGAAAATCACAATGCCGAAGATGCCTTGTTTGCCCCAGCTATAGATGCCTATGAAGACCCGGCCAAGAACAAAGCTGCCGAGCCAGAAATTGAACAGGAACCATTAATTAACGCCGTTGAGGAGCCTCAGGTAACTGAAGAGCCCAAGCCTGTTATTGAGGAACCTCAGCTCTCTGAATATGCCGAGTCCGCTATGGAATCAGAGACCCTCGAGAAGCCTGAGCTTAATAAAGAGGCTCAACTCCAAGAAGACCCCAAGCCTATTGAGAAGCCTGCGTCAGCTACAGAGGCCGAGCACAGTGAGTCTCCCGAATCAGCCGAAGACTTGAAACCAACTGAACTGGCAGCTCTTGAGCTTGAAGAAGAGTTGCTTGAACAGCCCGAATCAACGCCAACTCCTGAGCTCGAGCCTGTCGCGGAACTTGACAACAATTTGGGCGACCCCAACTTTGCCGTACCAGATGTGGTATTCCGCGACTATGATATACGCGGCATTGCAGGGACAGAAATTACACCAGAGTTTGCCTCCAGACTAGGCAAAACCATTGGCAGCATTATTCTCAAAAATGGTCACAGTGCTATTTATATTGGCCGCGACGGCCGTCTGAGCTCACCACAGCTCTGTGAAGCCATGCAAAATGGTCTACTTTCAACTGGCTGCAATGTCATTGACCTTGGCGAAATCACCACCCCCATACTCAACTTCGCCGTTCACCACAGCGGTCAGTCGAGCTGCGGCATTATGGTGACCGCCAGTCATAATCCGGCCCGCTACAATGGCTTTAAGATTATTATTAAAGGCCAAGTGATTGCCGGCCCGACCCTGCAGCTGTTAAAACCCATGTTAAATGCGGCCGAGTTTACAGTCAGCGATGGTGGCCAATACTTTCAGCGGGATATCACCACACAATATGTGCGCCATATTATTGAAGAGAGCTCCATCGACAGATCCTTCAAAATCGTCGTCGACGGCGGCAATGCCGTTGCAGGACCTGTGGCATTAAAATTATTCGACAGCCTGGGCTGCATGGCCTTTCCCCTGCACTGCGAAGTAGATGGCCGCTTCCCCAATCACGAACCCAACCCGGCAGACGAGAAAAACCTGCAGGAATTAATAACAAAAGTGAAAGATGTCAAAGCCGACCTTGGCTTTGCCTTTGATGGTGATGGCGACCGCATTGTTGTGATCTCTGCCAATGGCGAAATAGTCTGGCCAGACAAGCTGATGATGATTTTCGCTCGGGATATTCTGGCTCGCAATCCAGGTGCAGATATTGTTTTTGATGTAAAAAGCAGCAAGCGCCTGGCCGAGACAGTGCGCAAACATTCCGGCCGACCGGTGATGTGCAAAACCGGCCACGCTCATGTTCGCAAAGCTGTGCACCACAACAACGCGCCACTGGGTGGCGAATTCAGTGGCCATATTTTCTTTAATGATCGCTGGAAAGGTTTTGATGATGGAGTCTATGCCGCCGTACGCCTACTCGAGATTCTCTGTGCCCAGCAAGACTATCAGGCCCTGGACAGCATAGTTGCGGAGTTTAGTAACAGCAGTTACACCCCTGAAATTTTGATTCCTGTGGATGAAGCGGAAAAATTCAGCCTTATCGACACATTAGTAGCGGGCTGCCAATTTAATGGCGCGCAGGTTATTACTCTCGACGGCTTAAGGGTAGAATACTCCAGTGGCTGGGGACTGATTAGAGCCTCAAACACCTCAGCCAACTTGACCCTGCGCTTTGAAGCGGATGATGATAAGAGCCTGGAAGACATCAGGCAGCGGTTCCAACGGGAACTGGCGCCATTTATTAACCATATAGAAGATTATATTTAACTATGTCATTGAGTCGTAAAGAAGCACAAACCACAGCGCAGGTTATTTCCCGCGCACTGCCCTATATCCAGCGTTTTGCCGGCAAGACCGTGGTGGTTAAATATGGTGGCAACGCAATGGTTGATGACCATCTTAAAGAGAGCTTCGCTCGGGATATTGTGCTGATGAAAGCTGTGGGCATAAATCCAGTCGTTGTTCATGGTGGCGGGCCACAGATTGGTGCACTGCTCGACGAGCTTTCCATAGAATCACGATTTGTCGATGGCATGCGCGTCACCGACAGCAAGACCATGGACGTGGTCGAAATGGTGCTGGGTGCCACCATCAACAAAGAAATTGTTAATTTGATCAGTAGCGCTGGTGGCAGAGCCTTCGGCGTTACTGGTAAAGATGGTCAACTTATTCAGGCCAAAAAGCTGGTGGTTTCCCATAAAACACCAGAGATGTCGGCACCAGAAATCATTGATATTGGCCATGTGGGCGAAGTCGCCTCGATCAATAAATCGGTCATCGATATGCTGGTAAAAGGTGACTTTATACCTGTAATTGCACCCATCGGTGTAGGTGCAGATGGCACTTCCTACAATATCAATGCAGATCTGGTGGCCGGTAAAGTAGCAGAGGTACTGCAGGCTGAAAAACTGATGCTGTTGACCAATGTGGCTGGGCTGCAGGATAAACAGGGCGAGATACTCACCGGGCTGTCCGTAGGCCGAGTTGACGAACTGATCGAGGACGGCACTATTTACGGCGGCATGTTGCCGAAAATTCGCTGTGCGCTGGATGCAGTAAAATCCGGTGTGCCCTATGCCCATATTATTGATGGTCGCGTCGATCACGCGGTAATGCTGGAAATTTTTACCGATGAAGGTGTTGGTACTCTAATCACCAATCAAGAACAAAACGGAGCATTGTGATGGCGGGTAAACGAGGTTCTCGGGCGCAGGAAATACTTCAGGCGCTGGCGCGAATGCTGGAAGTCTCCAGAGGCGGTCGCATTACCACCGCGGCGCTGGCGGCAGAAATCGGCGTTTCAGAAGCTGCTCTGTATCGCCACTTCCCCAGCAAAACTCGCATGTATGAGGGGCTGATTGATTTTATTGAAGAGACTATCTTTGCCCGGGTGCGCACTATTGTCAGCGATGAACCCGATGCAGTTAATCAGTGCTACAGAATTTTGAGCCTGGTGCTGGCGTTTAGCGAAAAAAACCCTGGAATTACCAGAATACTGAATGGCGATGCTCTGACTGGCGAGACCAGCAGGCTCCATGACCGGGTCGCCCAGTTTTGGGATCGCCTTGAATCTCAGCTTAAGCAGACATTGCGCGAAGCAGAAGTGCGAGATGGGTTAAAGTTATCTGTGCCAATCAGCGTCGCGGCAAATCTTATGCTGGTGGCCGCAGAAGGCAAAGTCAGTCAGTTTGTGCGCAGTAGCTTTGCCCAGCCTCCCACGGAGCACTGGTCGGAGCAATGGTCATTAATTACTGCTCAGATGTTTGCGTAGAACCCAGTTCCAACTGACGAAAACGTTGTTCATAACCACGATAGAGCGCTTCTATACTGATCCGGTCAGTCTTGCGACTGGCCAGTAACTTCTGCACCTCAGCCCGGTCCAGGCGAATCTGACTGATTTGCCCCATCAACTCGGCAGCAACCTCTTCACCAGCCATCTCCATATTTGCCGCTTCGGCCACTAGATTCTCTTCTCTGATATCGAGATTGGACAGGTTATTGCGCAAGTTCTGAATATCTCGGGCCAGCAATGCCAGCTTGCGTTCTTTTAGCCTGGTGATTTCACCCACAAGACTGAAACTGGCGAGCAGGTACTGATCCTGCTTGGTCTGATCCTGATCAAACTCAACCGGCTGCCGGGCCTGCACAGTTTCAAGTACAGCGCCCTGCTCATTAACAATTTCATAGCCGTCAACCGCGGCGTTTGGAGGGATGGTATCTGCAGTAACAATAATGCCAGCGCTGTCACGATAGCGGTAAAGCTCTTCCGCCACCGCGATGTTGGCTAACAATAAACATAACAGCAATACCGGTTTGGTCACAGGCCGTACTCTTGTCGATACTCTTTAATCTGTTCTACCAACAACTTCATATCTGGCTTGCCATCAAGATAGGCCAATATATCGTCTATATCAATAATACTGACCACAGGAATATCAAACTGCTGCTCCACTTCCTGAATCGCTGATTTGTCAGTATTGCCCCGCTCTTTGCGATCCAGGCCAATCACCACGCCAGCGGGCTGAGCATCCGCAGCATCAACCATTGCCATAACTTCACGAATTGCAGTACCTGCAGTAATAACATCATCAATAATTAATACTCTGCCTTCCAGAGGCGCACCAACAATAGTGCCGCCCTCGCCATGGGACTTGGCCTCCTTGCGGTTAAAACAATAGGGCACATCCAGATCATGGTGTTCGGCAAGCGCAACAGAAGTGGCTGCAGCCAGAGTAATACCTTTGTAAGCTGGCCCAAACAGCACGTCAAATTCAATGCCGGACTCAACAATAGCCGCCGCATAACATTGACCTAAAGCCGCAAGCGCTCTACCGCGGTAAAACTCACCGGCATTAAAGAAATGCGGTGAAACACGACCGGACTTGAGCCTGAACTGGCCGAACTTTAATGCGCCGCTGGCAATGGCGTTGTCGATAAACTGGGTTTTATAGTTAGTCATATTTGTCTTCTATTATTGAGCCAATGCCATTTGCTGAACCCGAACCAGATCCGCAATACCGCGCTTGGCCAGATCCAACATCAGGGTTAATTCTTCAGTGCTAAACGGTGCTGCTTCAGCAGTACCCTGAACCTCGATAAAACCACCATCGCTGTTCATCACCACATTCATATCGGTCTCTGCATTGGAATCTTCAGGATAATCCAGATCCAGCACAGCTGTCCCTTTGTAAACCCCAACAGATACTGAAGCAATCATAGCCACCAGCGGATCACCGGCAATGGCTTTCTTGCGCTGCAGATAGCGAATGGCATCCACCATTGCAACACAGGCACCAGTGATAGAGGCAGTTCTGGTGCCACCATCTGCCTGGATAACATCGCAATCGATATTAATAGTATGTTCACCCAGCTGCTTCAGATCCACTGCCGCGCGCAGAGATCGCCCTATAAGGCGCTGGATTTCCTGAGTGCGGCCACTCTGCTTGCCCCGGGCAGCTTCGCGGCCCATGCGGCTGTTAGTTGAACGGGGCAACATGCCATACTCGGCCGTTACCCATCCCTGTCCAGTGCCACGCAAAAATCTGGGTACACCATTTTCAACACTGGCAGTACAGATAACCTTGGTGTTGCCAAACTCGATTAATACAGAGCCCTCGGCATGACAGGTATAGTCTCTGGTGATCTTTACTTGCCGAAGTTGCTCTGGGCGGCGCCCGCTGGGTCTGGTCATAATGGTTTTCCTGAATAAAGTAGGCTTAAAAAATTCTGCGGAATTGTAGCAAATCTACCAACCCATTGGCCGCCTTTGTTACCATGGCGCACCATTAATTTTTCGTTTGGAGAAAATATGCCTCGCAGCATGACGGCATTTGCCAGAAATACATTGGAATTCAGCTGGGGTTCAATTACCTGTGAGCTGCGCTCGGTTAATCATCGCTTTCTGGAGACCGGTTTTCGTCTGCCAGAAACCCTGCGAGAAAAAGAAATGCAGCTGCGGGAAATTGCCCGCAAAAAGCTCAGCCGCGGCAAGGTCGACTGCGCCATTCAGGTTGCCTTTAATAATACCGATGCCGAAGTCAGTGCCGATTTGGAACTGGCCAGGCGGTATATAGACATAGCCGAGAAAATCTCCACTAAGCTAGACAATCCCGCACCGATTTCGGCACTGGATATTATGCGCTGGCCCGGCATTCTTCAGGATTCCGAAGTGGCCCCAGAGACTTTGCATAAATCCGCACTGGAGGCGTTTTCAGCTACAGTGGATCAGCTGCTCGAAGGACGTCAGCGTGAAGGTAACTTGCTCGCCGATATGATTGAACAGCGGCTGGTTGGAATAGAGCAACAGGTGGCACTGGTGCGACAGCATCTCCCGGAGATTCTCGCCCAGCAACGGGTGCGCCTGAATGAAAAACTCAGCGACCTAAAATCCCAGCTGGACGAAGATCGCCTCGAACAGGAAATGGTGATTATCTCTAATCGTGCAGACGTGGACGAGGAGCTAGATCGCCTAGAGGCACATATCAGCGAAATTCGACTGGTGCTGCAGAGCAGAGAATCAATCGGCCGCCGATTGGATTTTCTGATGCAGGAATTAAACCGCGAAGCCAACACCCTGGGCTCAAAGTCCATCGCCGGAGTAACCACCCAGGCCTCAGTCGAACTCAAGGTTTTGATTGAACAGATGCGCGAGCAGATCCAAAATATTGAATAGCCGGTACTTTAATGGCCTTTCTTATCACCATATTGGATACGTCTAAAATGTTAGTAGCAGTCCGTAGTTTGCGTCCGTTTTTGGCTGTCTGGGTAATGCTGTGCAGCAGTCCGGTATTGTCCTTTGGCGCTGACGGGCACCGTATTGTTGTCAATATCGCAGAAAACCATATCAGCCCAAAAACGGCTTCGGCCATAGATGCTATCACCGGGAATGCTGATTTGGACAAGCTATCATTGTGGCCAGATACAATTCGTCATTTACCTGCCTGGCAACAATCCAAGTACTGGCACTACATTAACATTGATGACAGAGAGCAGTTTAACAACCTGAAACGCAACAGTGATGGGGATGTACTCTCAGCCCTGGAGCATTTTTATGCCGAGCTGCAAGACCCGCAACTAAGTAAAAAGCAACGCACCGAAGCACTGGCATTCTTTATGCATTTTGTCGCTGATATTCACCAGCCTATGCATGTGGGGCGACGGGATGACCGCGGTGGTAACAGCGTAGAGATCAAATGGTTGCAGGAGTCCAAGAAAAACAACCTGCATCAAGTCTGGGATAGTCTCATTCTGAAGTGGGAAAATAAAACCCCGCTAAAGTATAGCCAGGATCTAGATACAGCCCGTGCAGGACAGATCGCTCAGTGGCAGCAGAGTCACTTTTTGCAATGGGCCAAAGAATCCAAGGCTCTGCGCAATCAGGTGTATAACTTTAGCCCGCAAATACGGCGCAAACGCACAGTAATTGGCCCGGCATATATTGACCGCAACAAACCCATTATCGAGCAGCGGCTACTGATGGCTGGCATTCGCCTGGCCGGATACTTCAACCGGATTTTTGATCCACAGGGGCAATAGCTAAAATTTTTATTACAGTGGCCCAAGAATCTGGAATAATCCCCCAATATAGTCACTTTTAAGTAATGGATCCCTACAAGCTATGGCGAAAGGCACTTTGTTTATTATCTCCGCCCCCTCGGGCGCAGGCAAAACCAGTCTGGTCGCGGGAATTCTCGCACAGATAAACAATATTCAGGCCTCCATCTCCCATACCACCAGAGACTGTCGGCCGGGGGAGCAGAATGGCATCAACTATCATTTTGTCGACCACCAGCAGTTTGTCATCATGATTGAAAACAATGCCTTTCTTGAACATGCCGAAGTGTTCGGTAATTTCTATGGCACCTCGCAAGAATGGGTAGAAGCGACCTTGAATACGGGCACCGACGTTATTCTGGAGATTGACTGGCAAGGTGCCGAGCAGGTGCGCAGCAAGTTTGCCGACAGTCAAAGTATTTTTATTCTGCCGCCCAGCAAACAGGCACTGCGAGAGCGCCTCAATGGCCGTGGTCAGGACCATGCTGAGGTAATAGAGAAACGAATTGCGGCAGCCACGGAAGAAATGAGCCATTATGTAGAGGCAGACTATCTGGTAATCAATGATGACTTTGCCTTGGCACTGGAGCAGTTAAAGAGCATTATCAGTGCCCAGCGCTGCAAAATGCCAGTTTTGGGCCATGAAAAATTACTCTCAGATTTATTGTCGTAAACCCGCGCATTAGGTAAACTGGCCGACCCTCGCAGCCCCGGGCTGCATTTTTGAATAAATTATTACGTTTGGCGGAAAAAAGATGGCTCGTATTACAGTAGAAGATTGTTTAGACAATGTAGATAACCGCTTTGAATTAGTGATGGTTGGCTCTAAACGCGCCCGTCAGATAGCGGTTGAAGGACGACCTGCACTGGTTGATGAAGAGAATGACAAGCCCACGGTTGTCGCATTGCGCGAGATCGCACAGGGACTGGTCAATGCGGATATTCTCACCGAAGTGGTGCAGGATTATGAAATCGTTGATGCTGAAGAAACTGCCGAAGTTCCTGAAGAACCCGCTATTTAATAAAGCAGTTCCAGTCAGAAGAGGGCAGCATAACCATGCTTGCAGTATTTACCGATAAGCTGTCCTCCTACCTAGACGAAAAAGAAGTCGCCAAAATTCAGCGCGCCTACACCTATTCTGAAAAATGCCACTCTGGCCAGATGCGCCAAAGTGGTGACCCCTATATTACTCATCCTCTGGCTGTCGCCAATATACTCGCCGATATGCATATGGATCACGAGAGCCTGATGGCGGCTCTGCTGCATGATGTGATCGAGGATACAGGAGTAACCAAAGGACAAATTAGCCGCCGTTTTGGCCGCACCGTCGCCGATCTGGTCGATGGGGTCAGCAAGCTCACAGAAATTGAATTTGAAACCAAGGCTGAACAGCAGGCAGAGAGTTTTCAGAAGATGACTCTGGCCATGTCCAGAGATATCCGCGTGGTCTTGGTTAAGCTCGCCGATCGGCTGCACAATATGCGCACGCTTGGTGGGCTGTCACCAGAGAAGCGTCGCCGAGTCGCCAGAGAGACTCTGGACATCTACGCCCCAATCGCCCAGCGCTTGGGCATCAATGATATTCGTATTGAATTTGAAGACTTGGGTTTTGCCGCCATGTATCCCCTGCGTCATCGGCGCCTGCGGGAAGCCATGAAAGCCGCGCGCAAAAATCGCAAAGAGATTGTTACCGAAATTCATCAGGCCATTGAACTGCGCCTGCAGCATGAGTCTTTTGATGCTGTGGTTAAAGGCCGAGAAAAACATCTCTGGAGCATCTACCAGAAAATGCGCTCGAAGAAGAAATCCTTCCGCGACATTATGGATGTATTTGCTTTTCGTCTGGTGGTCGAAAATGTTGATGACTGCTACAGAACTCTGGGCATGATGCACAATATCTTCAAACCAGTGCCCGGTGAATTTAAAGATTATATCGCCATCCCCAAAGCCAATGGCTACCAGTCCCTGCACACAGTGCTGGTAGGTATGCACGGCGTGCTAATTGAAGTGCAGATTCGCACCCGTGAAATGGAAAAGATGGCTAACTACGGTATTGCCGCCCACTGGGAATACAAAGCGGGGGGCAAAACTGGCGATGGCCATCAACGCCGCGCAACTCGCTGGGTGCAGGGTTTGCTTGAAATGCAAAAGCAGGCAGGTAACTCACTGGAATTCCTCGAGCATGTAAAAGCTGACCTGTTCCCCGATGAGATCTATGTATTCACCCCCAAAGGCAAAATTGTAGAGCTGCCCTCCAATGCCACACCGATTGATTTTGCCTACTCAGTGCACACAGGTCTGGGCGATCGCTGTATCGCCTGTCGAGTAGACGGCGAACTCACGCCCCTGTCACAACATCTAGAGAGTGGGCAGAAAATTGAAATTATCAGTACCGCCGGGGCCCAGCCAAACCCCAACTGGCTCAATTTTGTGGTCACCGCAAAAGCCCGCAGTGCCATTCGTCATTTCCTCAAGAATCAGCAACATGACGAATCTGTAGACCTGGGCAAGCGCCTGCTGGATCAGGCTCTGGCCAATCTGGGTACCAAGTACAATGAACTTAAAAAATCTCAGATCAAACGTCTGCTAAAAGAGACTGGCGCCCCCACCTTTGAATATGTGCTGCAACAGATCGGCCTGGGCAACAGTGTGCCATTTGCCGTGGCCAATCTGCTGGTACCAGCCAACAAGCGAAAAATATCTGACGACAAGAAAAACTCTACATTGCCCGTGGTTATTGATGCCTCCGAGGGCCTGCTGCTGCAATACGCCCGCTGCTGTCACCCCATACCGGGAGATCCGATTCTTGGTCATATGACACCAGGCAAAGGACTGGTGATTCACCTCGAATCCTGCCGCAATCTTAAAGAGATTCGCTCCAATCCAGAAAAGTGCATGCCATTGACCTGGTCCACTATGGCCACCGGTGAATTCCCTGTAGAAATAAAAGTGGAGATTACCCCGGAGCGAGGTTTTATTGCCGCGCTGGCATCGAGAATGACCGAGGAAGATGCCACCATAGAGCAGATCAGCGTCAATGAGAAAGACCCCTACACCAGTATCGTTGATGTAGTGCTCACCGTAAGAGACCGAATTCATTTGGCCGATATTTTGCGCCGGGCACGGAGCCTGACGCCAGTGCGCCGTATATACCGTGTTAAAAACCAGTAATACAAGGAGACAGCAATGACAAACAAAGCCATTATTCATACCGAGAGCGCCCCGGCGGCCATCGGCACCTACAGCCAGGCTGTCAAGGTCAACAATACGGTTTATCTGTCCGGGCAAATACCATTGGTGCCGGAAACCATGGTACTGGTTGAAGGGGATATCAGCGCCCAGATCGATCAGGTATTTAAAAACCTCAGCGCGGTCTGCGAAGCCTCGGGCGGTGATTTAAGCAATATCGTTAAACTGAATATCTTTCTTACTGATCTCAGCCACTTCCCCACCGTCAATGAGATTATGGGCCAGTATTTTCAGGAGCCCTACCCGGCCCGTGCCGCTATTGGCGTGAAAGAGCTGCCTAAAGGTGCTGAAGTGGAAATGGATGGGATTCTAGTTATCTAATTGAGGAGCTCCCGCTCCCTCATCAATGCCAGATAGCCCTCTTTATAGGTCGGGTACATAAACTCATAGCCAGACTCTAAAAGGCGCTGATTGCTGCAGCGCCGAATCGCATTCTGCACCACAGTCTCATCCGTCAACTGCACCTGCATCTGACTGGCCATCCAGCGGCGCATATCATGCTGAGTCACGGGCCCGCTGTCAGTGCCTAGATAGATCTGCTCAAGGCTTTCTCCACGATCAAATAGCTCAACCAAATGGGCCAGCACCCCAGCGCAATCATCACTATGGATACGGTTGCTCCACTGCTCCGGCTGGGCTGGTCGACCTTTGCCTGCCTTGATTTGATCCAGCATCCTGGTGCGGCCCGGGCCGTAAATACCAGAAAAGCGCACAATACTGTGAGCACAGGGCAACCTGCTAATGGTCTGCTCGGCTTGCAGCAATAACTGACCGGAAAATGATGCTGGGTTGGTGGGCGTCATCTCATCTACCCAGGCCCCCTGATTATTGCCGTAGACACTGGTGCTGGATACCCAGAGCACTAATTTAGGCTGCGACTGAGTCCGCTCAATAGCTATCGCCAGAGCCTCGGCGCCGGCCACATAGGAATCCCGATAGGCCTGCTCGGTAAAGTCCTGGGGCGTAAGCGTGACTATTACCACATCAAATTGCTGATTGAGAATGCTGGTCAGTTGTTCAACACAAGTCATATTACCGGCAATCTGCGCAATAAATGCGGGCAGATTCTGCGGGTTGCGCTTTAGTCCAAAACACTGGTGCCCGGAGGGGAGCTGGGCAAACTTTAAAGCGGTGCGCTGGCCAATATCACCGCAACCGGCTAACAATATTTTCAATTAAGGTTCTCTCTTTAATAAATCTTAGCTATTATTGGGCTATTCATTTTCAGGATTTGCCCGGATCAACCAATGACCCTTACAGAACTCAGATACATAGTCACATTGTCCCAGGTTCAACACTTTGGCCAGGCCGCCGAGCGCTGCAATGTAAGCCAGCCGACCCTGAGTATAGCGGTTAAGAAACTCGAACGTGAACTTGGGATTGATCTTTTTGAACGCTCCAAAAGTAATGTGCGCCTGACCCCTATAGGGCAAAAGATTGTTGCTCAGTCACAAAGGGTACTGGAAGAAGCCGCCGCTATTAAAGATATTGCCAGTTCTGGCAAAGATCAGCTCAACAGCCCGCTCCATGTCGGCGCAATTTTTACGATTGGGCCATACCTGTTCCCCCACTTTATTCCGCCACTTCAGGAAAGTGCCCCCGAAATGCCTCTGGTTATTGAAGAGGGCTATACCAGCACATTGCGCAAGCGTCTGCGCAGCGGTGAGGTGGATGTAATTATTGTTGCCCTGCCATTTACCGAGCCAGATGTGGTGGTCCAACCCCTCTACGAAGAACCCTTTGTGGTGCTGCTGCCGGACAGTCACCCCCTGTCCCGACAAAAGGAAATACAGCACAGCGATCTCGACGGGGAGAATGTGTTAATGCTGGGCGAGGGTCATTGCTTCAGAGACCAGGTCATTGAAGCCCTTCCCAATATCAACCGCAACCCGGTTAAAACCGCCAGTATCAGCACCATGACCGAAGGCAGCTCATTGGAAACACTCAGCTATATGGTCGCATCAGGCCTGGGTATTACTATTTTGCCCCAGTCCGCAGCCATTGGCGCGGAGTACCGTGGCACGTCATTGGTGACACGTCCATTTGCCGGAAAAGCGCCCTGCAGAACAGCAGCTCTGGCCTGGCGCGCCAGCTTTCCCAGACACAAAGCCATTGATGCCCTGCGCAATGCCATCTATAAGCGCAATCTACCAGGCATACAGTGATGTCTGAATTTCTCCATCAAATTAGCGTCGATACTCTGCGCGGTGTAGGCCCGCAGCTGGCGACCAAACTCAAAAAGCTGGGACTGTACAACCTCCAAGACCTGCTGTTCCATCTGCCACTGCGCTATATCGACAGAACTCAGATTACTCCCATTGGCGGTATTCAACCCATGACCGAAGTGGTGATTGAGGGAGAGGTGCGAGCTAGCGATGTGGTATTCGGTCGCCGCCGCAGTCTGGTGTGCCGGATGCAAGACCACAGCGGTGTCATCAGCCTGAGGTTTTTTCACTTTAACCGCGCCCAGCAGGAACGGCTTAAACCAGGCACCCGCCTGCGCTGCTTTGGTGAAGTGCGCCGAGGCAAGTCTGGCCTTGAGCTGTATCATCCGGAATATCAATATCTGGATACACCCAATCCAGCGCAATTGGAGGAGACGTTAACTCCAATCTACCCCGCTACAGAAGGCATCACCCAAACTCGTATTCGCGACCTCTGTGGCCAGGCGCTGGCCCAACTCAGCCAGTCGACCATTGCAGAGCTGCTGCCTGCAGAACTAAGCTGGGGCGACAATAGCCCCTTCTCGGTCAGCCTTGTAGAGGCCCTGCGCCTGCTGCACAACCCGCCTCCAGGCACTGCATTGCACCTGCTGGCCGAAGGTCAGCATCCCGCCCAGCAGCGGCTGGCCGCTGAAGAGCTTGTGGCACATAATTTAAGTCTGCTAAAGCTGCGTCAGAAGGTGCAGCAACAACAGGCACCAGTGCTATTGGAAGATAAAACTGCAAAACATAAATTCCTCGCCCAGCTGGCCTTTGACTTGACAGCTGCGCAACAGCGGGTGGGCGACGAGATCAGTGCAGATATCAGCACGGGCATACCAATGTTGCGTCTGGTGCAGGGGGACGTGGGCTCGGGAAAAACTGTGGTGGCTGCCATGGCTGCAGTGCAGGCAATCGCCAATGGCAAACAGGCTGCGCTGATGGCCCCCACAGAAATTCTCGCCGACCAGCACAGAATTAACTTTGAACAATGGCTGCGCCCACTGGGTATTCGCGTCGCTTTTCTGACCGGCAAGGTCAAAGGCAAGGCCCGGGAAATGCAGCTTCAGGCCATTGCCGATGGCTCTGCCCAGATGGTAGTGGGCACCCACGCACTGTTTCAGGACAGTGTCGAATTTAGCGACCTTGGTCTCAGTATTATTGATGAACAGCACCGCTTTGGTGTTCACCAGCGGCTGGCCCTGCGCAATAAAGGCTTTGCCGCGAAGGGCCCTACACTCAATCAGCTGCCGGCGCCCCACCAGCTGATTATGACTGCTACTCCAATCCCGCGGACATTGGCCATGAGTGCCTATGCTGATCTCGACTGTTCGGTTATCGACGAACTTCCTCCGGGGCGCACGCCAGTGGAGACACTGGTGCTGAGTAATCTGCGGCGCAACGATATTATTGAGCGGCTCAGGGTTGCCTGTGCCAGTGGCCGTCAGGCATATTGGGTCTGCACATTAATTGAAGAATCCGATGTGCTGGAAGCCCAGGCCGCTGAAGCCACGGCCAGTGAATTGCAGCTGATGTTGCCGGATCTGAATATTGGTCTGATTCATGGCCGCCTCAAGCCCCGTGAAAAACTCGAAATGATGGAAGCTTTTAAGTGTGGCGAGATTAATTTGCTCGTGGCCACCACAGTGATCGAAGTGGGGGTAGATGTCCCTAATGCCAGCCTGATGATTATTGATAATGCCGAGCGCCTCGGCCTGTCTCAGCTGCATCAGCTGCGGGGCCGTGTGGGTCGTGGATCCCAGAGCAGCCATTGCCTGCTTCTGTACAGCATGCCTATCTCAGCCAATGGCAGCGCAAGGCTGAAAATTATGCATGAAACCAATGACGGCTTTAAGATCGCGGAAAAAGATCTCGAACTAAGGGGTCCGGGCGAAGTGCTGGGAACCAGACAAACCGGTGATATGCAGCTGCATATTGCCGATCTGCAGCGGGATGCCCATCTGCTGCCTCAGATAAAAACCACAGCAGAAGCCCTGCTTCTAAATCACCAGAGCAATGTCGATCCCCTGATTATGCGCTGGTTGGGACATAGCGAACAGTACGCTCAAGCCTAGCGCAGAGCTATCTGCAAAGTCCTGCTTCTAAATTGTTTCATTTTTGTGACAAACCCCTATACTGCGCTAAAAACCGGAGTATGACTTTATGGCCTTTAGTAACCCCATTTCGAATCTGTTCGGCAAATCACCGATCAGGCCGTTGCAAGAACATATGTCCCTGGTAGTGAACTGTGCTGCACTGCTCGAGCCCTTCTTTGAAGCGGTCATCAATGATAAATGGCCAAAGGCCAGCAAGATCTTTGATCAGATTGCAGAGCGTGAAAACCGCGCTGACGATCTAAAAAAAGAATTTCGCCTGAACATGCCTAACAGCCTGTTTATGCCAATGTCGCGCATTGATTTGCTCAGCATACTTGCCCAGCAGGATGATATTGCCAACACCAGCAAAGATGTCTGCGGTATTGTTCTGGGTCGCGAGATGGATATTCCCAATGCACTGCAGGCGGATTTTATGGGCTTTGTTAAAAGTGCTATCGAAACCTGCGAGAAAGCACTTAAAGCTATCAATGAACTGGATGAACTTCTGGAGACCGGCTTTAGTGGTCAGGAAGTAAAGTTTGTCAAGAAGCTGATCCGTGATCTGGACGCCCAGGAGCAAAAAGTCGACAAGAGAGAACGCAAACTGCGTCACCGCCTGTTCAAACTTGAAGCTGATATGCCACCAGTCAACGTCATGTTCCTCTATAGCACCATCGACAATATCGGCGCTATTGCAGACACCGCTGAACGTGTGGGCAACCGACTTGAGCTTTTGCTAGCAAAATAATAATAACTTTTGGATCTAGTAATTATGGAATTATTCAGCGAATACGGCACCATTTTAATTATTTTAGCGGCCTGTTTTGGCTTCTTTATGGCCTGGGGTGTCGGTGCTAACGACGTAGCCAATGCTATGGGTACCTCAGTTGGCTCCAAAGCATTAACCATCAAGCAGGCAATTTTAATCGCCATGGTGTTTGAATTTGCCGGTGCCTATCTGGCAGGTGGTGAAGTCACATCCACCATCCGCAAAGGTATTGTTGACTCGGGTGTCTTTAGTGATCAGCCAGACCTGCTGGTATTTGGTATGTTGTCGGCTCTGCTCGCCGCTGGTACCTGGCTGGCCGTTGCCAGCTTTATGGGTTGGCCGGTTTCCACTACCCACAGTATTGTCGGCGCTATCGTTGGTTTTGCCGCCGTTGGTGTCTCCAATGACGCGGTAAACTGGGGCAAGGTCAGCACCATAGTTGCGAGCTGGGTCGTGTCACCTGTAATGGCCGGTACTATTTCCTTTGCTATCTTCAGAAGTGTGCAACATCTGATTCTTACTCAAGACAACCCCTTTGACCGAGCCAAGAAATACGCGCCTATGTATATGTTTGCCGTGGGCTTCCTGATGGCCATGGTGACATTGCTCAAAGGTCTGAAGCATGTATTTAAAGATGTCGGTATCAATATGAGCTACGGTGACAATGTTCTGGTGGCCGTGGGCTTTGGTATTCTGGTGACCATTATTGGTACCTACCTACTGAGTAAAGTAGAGCGTGATATCACTAAGGAACAAGACAATCGTTTTTATAATGTTGAAAAAGTCTTCGCCGTACTGATGATCTTTACTGCCTGTAGTATGGCCTTTGCCCATGGTTCTAACGATGTGGCTAACGCCGTAGGTCCTCTGGCGGCAGTAGTCAATGTGGTCAATGCCGGTGGTGATATTGCAGCCAAGAGCTCGATGCCAAGCTGGATTCTATTGTTAGGTGGTGCTGGTATTGTCTTCGGTCTCGCCACCTATGGCTTTAAAGTCATGGGCACCATTGGCCGTAAAATTACCGAGCTGACGCCGAGTCGTGGTTTTGCCGCCGAACTGGGCGCTGCTGCCACAGTGGTGCTGGCCTCAGGCACTGGCCTGCCAATTTCTACTACTCACACATTAGTAGGCGCTGTGCTGGGTGTTGGCATGGCCCGGGGGATAGGCGCTATTAATCTTAGAATGGTTGGCTCTATCTTCCTGTCCTGGGTAGTGACACTGCCAGCCGGTGCCGGTCTGTCAATTCTGTTCTTCTTCTTCTTTAAAGGCGTGTTTGGCAGCTAAGCATCTGTAGTCACAAAAAAAGCCCGACGATTGAAAAATCTGTCGGGCTTTTTTATATCAGTCAAATATAAACCTGCCACAAGCTTTTAGAGCTTCTTTAAATTTCGCACCCGCTCTAGTGCCTCATCGGCAAACTGTTCCGGCACAAAAATATGGTCGTGATAATAACCAGCGATCACATTGGCACTTATTTCATAGGCCGCCAACTTGCCAGAGACTATCGCCGTCAGACCCACTGCCTCTAAACTTGAATGCACCTGTAAGCTAATACAGCGAAAGGCGCCCTGATAATCCAGACCACAGGCATCTGCATGTTCAGCTGTAACCACCAGAGAAAGGCCTTCCGGCTCCTGAAAACTGGCGATCGGCATTGCCGCCTTGCCATCTCCATATTGCCCAGAGGCAATGGTACAAAATACATAACGGGGCTCCAGTAAGATTGGCGAGAGACTTCTTAACAAGGCTTTTAAATCAGTTTCACCGGACATATTATTTCTCTTTTGGTTTAGCGAAAAACACAAATGGAACGGCAAATGGTCCAAACAAAACCGCCATCCAACCCCAAAAACGAATATTGGCCTGACGCTCTTTGGCAATCTGGTAGCAGACAACAATACACAGAATATTTATCATCACCAGAGCGTAGGTAACCGGCATTATTGTATCTCCTCGGAGAAATGATAACTGGCAATGGTAAAATTTTGGGCAAAATAAAACTTGTGGGCCTTTCCCCTGTGAGTGCCCGAATCCAGATGCAAAACATTGCAGCCTTGGGCGATCGCCTGCTCGCGCAGCCATTTAATCATCTGCTCGCCATAACCTTTTGAGCGATGCTGCTCTACAGTCACCAGATCATCCACATAACAATGCTTGCCCATATACAGGTTGCTGTAAATACGGTAACCAGCCACAGCGACAACCTGAGTACTCTCCTCTATAAATGCCAGCTTGAAGCCGTCATCTTCCATTGTTCTTATAGTAGTCAAAAAACTGTCTCGGGAAAGATGCGGTCTCAACTCAACAATAGCATCAAAGCAATTTGTTATTTCATTATCTGTGATAGCGTGTCTCGGCATTCTGGGTTCTCCAATCTGGGCACTACATGACTATTCAAGGCTACTATACTAGTACTACTCCTAACAATGCCTTTAAAGGAGTGGCCGCCCAGGCATATTTTTCATATAGGCCTTTTAAACGATCAACAACATCTCTGTCTGGCTGTTGTTTGGCAAGGCTCTCAACTTCCGCTTTAAGGGCCAGATAATCCGCTGTTGATACTGTGCTACCTTGGCGAGAGAGCACTTCTATAGCAGTATAAAACTGCACTAGATCAGCGGCAGCAATGCTATTGCTCTGGTGGGCATCAAGCTGATTATTGTCCCCCTGACTGATATTGCCAACCGCCGCATTGCCACCAGAGACATTGATATGAATGCCGGATTTAGTCATGCCTTGGCACCTTTTACAGCGCCGCTAATCTTGTTCATTGCACCCTGCACCACATTGCCCATATTCACCTTGCCGCCGGTAATATTGATATTCATGGTTTGCAGTTTTTGCGCTTTCAGGTCACTGGTATCAATGCCGTTTTTATCCAGTGCCAGAACCATGGCATCAAATACAGTTTCACTAATCGAGCGCACCTGGGTAGAGACATCGATATCATTGTATGCACTGGAGTAAACTGTTCTCACCCTGTTCAGCAGATTAGTCTCCCGTTTGATATAGGGAATAATCCAGAAAAGTAATGTAAATGGCGAGTAGGCAATTAAATTAAATTTGGCATTTTTGTCCACATAGCCTCCAACTACCACACGCCAATCAAAAGAGCGCACAGCGCCAAAGCTGCTCTGGCTTAAAATCAGTGTCATTGTTGTACCACGCTGAGTTGGATTGGCCTCACCTTTAAGAAACTTCCGTTGCTCCGGCGCCAACAGGTCTTTGTCGCTGTCAGTCATGGCGATAGGTTCCAGGCCATTAATCGGCGTCTTGGTTTTCAGCTCTTGCTCAATGGTGGCAAAGACATCTTCCTCAATATTAATCGGATGATGAAACACATGCTGGATATGGGTATAGACCTGACCAAAATATTTAAATGGCAATGTCTTATTAAAGTTTTTGGCACTGGCGACCGCCTCATCAATATCATTGCGCAACAGTGTTGAAGTGACCAATCCAAAGATGGTGAGAATAATAAGCCAGACTCCCAGAGTACCCAGGGTCAGATATAGATGAACTAAAACAGCGATGGCAATGCTGCGTTTTTTAATTCGGTTATTGACGTTTTTTGAATCTAACAAATCCATTTTTTATAGCTCCTTTTCGCTGTAATAGGATTGATTGAAAGTCGCGGGAGTACTGCCGCATCCCCGCGGCCAAAAACTACTTGGAGATCAATGATTTTTTTAACACTGTGCTGGTCTGCTTAAAGGTATCTTTGCCCTGCAGGATTTGCGAAGTGCTGGAAGAACCGTTTTGGGTCAAATTCCAAAATGTATTGATCTGTCCCTGATACAAAAAGCCCACCCAGGAAGTAATGGAATTACAGGACTCAGTGGTACTCTCCCATTTGGTATCAAAAGTAATCGCGGTACCATAAATCCAGCCAGTTACCGGGTAGGCGATATTCTGACAATTCCAGCCCGCTGCTTTATTCACGTAGCTGCCAGTGATCTGGCCGTCGCTGTCGATGGCACTAATGGTTAATGTCGAGCCCTCTGTATTCACCCAGGATGAAGGCACAGCAATACTATTATCTGCGCGGGCAGAAAGGCTAAAGAATACTGAGATGCAGAGGGCGATCAGATATTTATATTTCATTGTAAAAATCCTTTTTTGGCCCCCTGAAGGTGTATAAAGACTCACGTCGGGGCAGAACCGAGAAACTTAAAGCAATTTGAATTTTCAGGATATGGCTAAAAAGCATGGCCACAAATTAGAGAGCGATCTCTGTGGCCGGAAAAAGACAGTTACCTAAAGATAGACCAGATTACGCTGGGCTGTGAAGTCAGGAATTTTTTTTGCGGCTATTGGCCCAGGGATCAACAGAGGATTGCCCTTTGGTAAGACTTTTGCCTCTCGACTGATTGGCAAACGTGCTGATATACAATGCTTCAACTTTCTCTCTTGCCCACAGAGTTCTGCGCAGGAACTTGAGGCTGGACTTGACCGAAGGATCCGTTTTAAAGCAATTGATATTCACCCGCTCAGCCAGAGCCTCCCAACCATAATGCTCCTGCAGTTGGGTAATCACTTGCTCAAGTTTAATACCATGAAGTGGATTGTTGGGTTGCGAGTCGGACATATTGTTTTGCCTGAAGTCTGAGGCCTTCACTATACAGCGATTTATCGCAGCAGGCTCTTGCGCGGTACCAGATATCCGAGGATTGCCTAAAACAGAGAACCAATAATTACGCCCAGTCGCTTACCAAAGAAATTGTTCTGGCCAGTATGTTCAAACGCCAGTGAGCCGATAACCAGACTCATGGTTAAACCGCAGAGTTTCGGCTGCTGTTTTAATCGGCTTTTGAACGCTCGCTCTGGCACTCCTGGGCGCCCATTTCAAACTCCCGACAAATCCAGGGACGGTTGTTATAAATCCGGCACATCATTGTGCTGCGATCCAGGGCTGAGCACCAACCATCATCCAGACGCGCCATGGTCTCAGCACCCCAGCGATCAATCCTGATATATTCTCTGGGTACACCAGTGTCACTAATCAGCATGACCTCCAGCTTGCAACAGGCAGCTTTGCAGCTGGAGCAGCTAATCTGCGGATCAACCAGATTCTGTACCTCAATGCTCATGGACGAGCATCAGGCAAAGTAAGAACAGCAATAGTTAGTCACCTGATGAACCCTGACTTTGAACTTGGCTGCAGCGGGGACTTCAAACTGCATGCCGTCTGTAATGGTGTGCCATTCAGAGCTACCGGGCAGCAACAGATCCAGGTGGCCACTTGAGATCTGCATTAGTTCAGCAACCTCGGTGCCAAACTCATACTCACCCGGCAGCATAACGCCAAGGGTTTTTACGGAACCATCCGCAAGGGTAATCCCGCGGCTGGTAACAGCACCATCAAAGTAGATATTGGCTTCGAGTTTAACGCTGACATTGGCAAATTCTGACATTTAAGCAACAACCTTTTAAGTAATCCAGACGCTGGCAACAGGCCCGCGTTATTTGAGGCGCGTAGCATAACTCAGAAGGCTTTTAACTGAGAGAGCTTTTAACCGAGAAATCTTTTAACTGAAATTATTTTATCTGCCCGCCCGGCTGACAAAATCCCTGAGGGGGTACATCAAGCGCTGCATTAAACTTACTGGAGAGGTTTTGGAAGGCAATTAATCCGGTCAGTTCAATCACCGCGTCGTCGTCAAAAAACAGTTTTAGCCTTGCCATTAACTCGGCGCTGACCTGCTGATCGGAATAGGTGACTGCCTCCGCATACTCCAGAGCGACCCGCTCTTTATCATCAAACAGGGCAGAATCCTGCCATTGCTCAAGTTGCTCAACCTTGTCCATGGAACCCGCTCTGGTGGCCAATGTGGCGGAATTGATATCGACACAGAAATGGCACCAGTTAATCTGCGACACCCGCACCGTGACCAGGGACCGAAGCACCTGATCCAGGGGTGATGTCTTGCGGTCTATGGCGCCATAGAGAAGTGCCACTGTGGCAAACAGCTTTGGCACCCGGCCCCAGAGCAGGCCCGGATCTAGCACAGCACCATATTTGCGCCGCTGATTATAAAAAAACGGCCGCAGCCAAAAGGGATATTGTTTTAATGGTTTAACCGGAATATGCATGATCATTGCTCATGTCTGTTGAAACAAATTGTTATCAAAGATCGAGACGGGTTGATTCCGCAGCAATATTATAGCCAGCAGTGCGCACCAGCAGCGCCTCGTTACTCTGGGGGTTTAACAATGGATTGGTATGATTCATATGGATAAACCAGATTTTTTTGCGCTGCTCGGGCCCCAGATGTGCCAGAGCCGCCATGGTTTCAGTCACCAGAGGGTGGGGGATTTCGGACATATCCCGCCCGGGTAGTTCGCCAGCACCAAAGAATGTCGCATCCAGCAGGGCGTAGTCGACGGCCTTGATAACCTCGGCAATATCCCTGTCCCAAATTGACCATTTATTAATATCCGGGATAAACACAGCAGTTTTGTCAGGGCCCCGTATGGAATAACCCACAGTCTCGGAGAACTCATCACGGTGGGGTACCAGAAAAGGAGTAACCCCAACACTGGCAAAGGTTTCAGTTTTGTTGTGAGCCAGTGGCTGCAAGACAATATTGTTATAGGCCACCAGCTGACTCCAAGGGCCATTGCTGCGCAGGTAGTCCGTCATTCTGGGCATGGCAAATACAGGTACATTACTGGCGCCCATAGACTCATGGCCAAAAAACATCAGGCCCGCGTAATGGCCAATATGGGCATGGGTCAGAAATACCCCGGAAAGTGTATAGCCCGCAGCTTGCTGTTCAAGCTGATAGAGCTGTCGAGGCAGGTGTGGAGTGGCTTCAAACAGATATGTTTTGCTGGCCTTGGGGTCGACCAGAGCCACCGCTGTTGCGCCCCGCTCCAGTCGGGGATCAGTCCATCCGGGCATACAGTGCTGCTGATAACAGCCCGCCTGTGGATAGCCTGCATCCTGAGCTACACCCAACACATACAGATAGGGAGCTTCAGTTTCGGCGACTGTGGCATTAAAGCCCGCCAGCGCAAGAATCAGCAGTATTGGCAATCGCATCCTATTGTTGCGCCGCCAGCATTTTTCCCATATTTTCATGGATTAGTCTCACTGCCTTGAGAGGCCGTACCATCACTTTAAAATCAATGATTTGACCAGTTTCGTCCCAGGTCATCATATCCACACCGTTGACAGTAATGCCATTAATCTCGACCTTGAACTCAAGTATGGCGTGGTTGTCCCCGGTCACTTCACGGACATAGACAAAGGTTTCATTAAAGAACACATGGAAGGCAGCAGCCAGATACTGGATGGTAACTGCCTTCCCTACCTGAGGTGTATGCACCACCGGCGAGTGAAACACACATTGATCGGCCAGCAATTCATCAAGGCCTGCAACGTCCCGGGCACTGGCAATGCGGTGCCAGGTCGCAAGAGTATCAATTGCCATATTATTTCCCTCGCTGTCTTTGCCGACCTAGGCCATTAATGCAATAAATTTTATCCACATGGCAAGCAGCGTTAGCACTGAGGCCACAAATACCATAAAGCGGTGAATAGTGTGGTTGTAAGTAATGTGGATCCCTGTGTGAACAAATCTTAGACCCACAAACAGCCAGGCCAGATCGACCATGGCTGGATCTTCAATCTGCAGGGCAACTAGCAGCACTCCCAACACATAAAACAGAATTGGCATTTCTAGTAGGTTGGATAGATTACGAGTCAGCTTCTGCACGTAGTCTGGCGCTTCATAGCCTGACATTAACCTGTACAGCTTGGGATTGACCTGACGCTTACGCACACTGATTAGCCTTGAGGTGCCCACAGCGAAGATAATCACAAAGGTGAGCATAACGAGGGTGAAGATTGGGTAAATAATGGACATGATATAAGTCTCTTATTGTAATAGGACATTGGCAATCATACTAAGTCAGGTATCAGTGATGTGCCAGTGTTGATTAACCGTTTCTACGTGCCGCAAGTTAGGGCATAAAGAATTTCACTGGGGTTATGGATGTATACAAAAAAGGGCACTGAAGTGCCCTTTTCGCTATAGCGATGATCAATTGATCTTGGGGTCCAGCTCACCAGCTTCATAGCGGCTGGTCATAGTATCCAGCCCCACCGCTTTTATCTTGCTGGCATTGCCCGCTGTGCCAAAGGCTTCATAGCGTGCAACGGCAATGTCTTTCATTGCGGTAATGGTTTCTTTTAAATAGGAGCGTGGATCAAAGGCTGCTGGATTCTCGGCCAAGTAGCGGCGCACTGCGCCAGTTGATGCAAGACGCAAATCTGTGTCTATATTAATTTTGCGCACACCGTATTTAATACCTTCGCAAATTTGCTCGACGGGAACGCCGTAGGTCTCGGGAATCTCGCCACCATACTGATTGATAATAGCCAGCCACTCTTGGGGCACTGAAGATGAGCCATGCATCACTAAGTGAGTGCCGGGAATGCGCTGGTTGATTTCTTTGATGCGATCGATGGCGAGAATATCACCGGTGGGTGGGCGGCTAAATTTATAGGCACCGTGGCTGGTGCCACAGGCGATAGCCAATGCATCAACCTGGGTTTTGGAAACGAAATCTGCGGCCTCTTCCGGGTCGGTCAGCATCTGGTCCTGAGTCAATGTGCCCTCTGCGCCAACCCCGTCTTCTTCACCGGCCTGCCCGGTTTCCAGCGAACCCAAGCAACCCAGCTCACCTTCAACGGAAACACCGCAGGCATGGGCCATGTCTACCGAGCGACGAGTAACATCAACATTGTATTCGTAACTGGAAGGTGTTTTGCCATCTTCCATCAATGAGCCATCCATCATTACGGAGGTGAAGCCAAGCTGAATTGAACGCTGGCAAATTGCCGGGCTGGTGCCATGATCCTGATGCACACATACCGGGATATCCGGCCACTCTTCTACCGCAGCCTGTATCAGATGACGCAAAAATGGAGCACCTGCATATTTCCGGGCTCCCGCAGATGCCTGAACAATCACGGGACTATCGGTCTGTTCTGCCGCTAGCATAATGGCACGCATCTGCTCGAGGTTATTGACGTTAAAGGCGGGTACGCCATATTGATACTCTGCTGCATGATCTAGCATCTGTCGCAGTGAAATTAGTGCCATGATCTCGTCCTTTGGTTAAATCTGCTTATACTCAACTCTTCGCACGCTGCTCAAGAATAGCAACCGCGGGTAATTCTTTGCCTTCCACATATTCCAAAAATGCACCGCCCCCAGTAGAAATATAGGATACCTGGTCGGTGATGTCATATTTATCCACTGCAGCAAGGGTATCTCCGCCTCCGGCAATGGAGAAGCCTGTGCTTTTTGCAATGGCTAAAGAGATAGCCTTAGTGCCTTCGCCAAATTGATCAAACTCAAATACACCCACAGGGCCATTCCAAATAATAGTGCCCATGGACGCAATAATGCCCGACAGGTTGCGCGCGGAATCGGGGCCTATATCAAAAATCATATCGTCGTCGGCAACATCATCCACGGAGATAATTCTGGCTTCGGCCGTTTCAGAAAATTCTTTACCAACGACTACATCTGTTGGCAGCGGAATATTAACTTTAGCCATTAATGCCTGTGCGGCAGCGACCAAATCCGGTTCATAGAGAGATTTACCCACTGGCTTGCCCGCAGCGGCAAGAAAAGTATTAGCGATACCGCCCCCAACAATTAATTGATCAACCTTGTCTGCCAGGGTCTCCAGCACCATCAATTTTGTCGACACTTTTGAGCCACCCACTATGGCCGCGACGGGCGCTTCCGGAGCGGCAATGGCTTGCTCCAGGGCATCCAGCTCTCTGGCCAGCAATGGGCCAGCACAGGCAATAGGCGCAAACTCGGCAACCCCATATGTGGAGGCCTGGGCGCGGTGGGCGGTGCCAAAGGCATCCATAACAAAGATATCGCAAAGCTTGGCATAGCCTTTGGCGAGAATATCATCGTTCTTTTTTTCACCTGGATTAAAGCGCACATTCTCCAGCATCAGAATCTCACCATCAGCCTGCTGCAGACCATTAGTCCAGCTCTGTTCTATCCTGATAGTCTGGCCTAACAGATCACCGAGGTGCCTGGCCACAGGGGCCATGCTGAAGTCCTGATTATATTCACCTTCGGTGGGACGCCCAAGATGGGACATCAAAATAACTTTTGCGCCTGCATCAACGGCATATTTGATGGTGGGTAGCGCCGCTCTGATTCTGGCGTCGCTGGTGACTCTGCCATCTCTGACAGGGACATTTAGATCTTCTCGGATAAGAACCCTTTTACCTGCGAGGTCCTGGTCGGTCATTAACTTGACGGTCATCGTAATCCTTAATAGCTATGGTTTATGCTTACTGGCCGGCTGAAGTTTGCCCCTGCCAGGCCAGCAAAGTGTCAAGCATTCTATTGGCGTAACCCCATTCGTTGTCGAACCAAATTAACACTTTGACTAATTTCTTCTGACTGACTTTAGTTTGACTGGCATCAACAATGCCGCTGCGGGGATCATGATTGAAGTCGCAGGATGCCAGAGGCTCCTCGGTATAACCCAGCACACCATTGAGGCTACCATTGGCCGCGGCAGCAAGGGCACCGTTGACTGCTGCAGTATCCACATCAGTATTGAGCATAACTGAGAGGTCGATAGCTGAGACATTCAATGTAGGGACACGCATAGCCTGGGCCTGAAAGCGTCCCGTGAGTTCCGGCAGCAGGCGATCGATACCCAGAGCCAAGCCAGTATCAACCGGAATAATCGATTGCATGGCAGCGCGAGTCTTGCGCAGATCCGTGTGATGGTAGGCGTCAATCACTGGTTGATCGTTCATTGCAGAATGGATTGTAGTTATTACACCCCCATCAATTCCGAAGGCATCGTCGAGAACTTTTATCACTGGAACTACGCAATTGGTGGAACAGGAGGCAGCGGAGACAATAGTTTCTTCACCGGTCAGCAGGTGCTGATTAATGCCATAGACAATAGTGGCATCCACAGTGGGTTCAGCGGGCTGGGAAAACAGAACATGTTTGGCACCACTGGCTAAATGCTGTTCAGCGGTCTGACGATCAGTGAAAGAACCACTGCATTCCAATACCACATCTATGCCTAGAGCCTGCCAGGGCAATTGATCGAGCTGTTGATGATGGAGTACTTTTATTTCATCGCCATTAACAGTAAGTGAGTCATCACTTGCGTCGACAGTTCCTTTAAATCTGCCATGGGTGGAATCATAACGGGTTAGATGAGCAATTGTTTTACTGTCGGCTGGCTCGTTGATTGCCACAATTTGGACGCGGTCGCGAGCGCCTGATTCGTACAGGGCTCGCAACACGGAGCGGCCAATACGGCCATAGCCATTAATGGCTACGCGAATCATTAGCCAACAATCTCCAACACGTTAGAGACAACATTGTCGACGGTGAAACCAAACTCTTTCAGCAGCACATCGCCGGGAGCAGATTCACCAAAGCTGGTCATGCCTACAACACGGCCATCCAGGCCGACAAACTTATACCAGTAGTCGGCGTGCAAAGCTTCTACTGCAACCCGGGCGCGCACTGAGGGCGGCAACACTGAATCGCGGTAGTCGGCGTCCTGGGCGGAGAATATCTCGGCACAGGGCATGGACACAACACGGGCCAGAATACCTTTATCTGCCAGCTGTTCTGCCGCCTGCATGGCCAGATCCACTTCTGAACCTGTGGCAATCAAGATCGCCTGAGGTGCATCGCAATCTTTAAGAATATAGCCACCGCGAGAAATAGCAGCTACCTGATCTCCAGTGCGGGGCATTGGGGTTAAACCCTGACGGCTAAACACCAGTGCCGCGGGACCATCGCGACGCTCAATGGCACTTTTCCAGCTCACCGCAGATTCCACTGTGTCACAGGGACGCCAGGTGTGCAGGTTGGGCGTGGCGCGCAATGCGCTCAGCTGTTCAACCGGCTGGTGAGTAGGGCCATCTTCACCCAGACCAATAGAGTCATGGGTATAAACAAAGATGCTCTGCTGTTTCATCAGTGCAGCCATACGCACAGCATTGCGGGCGTATTCCATAAACATCAGGAAGGTTGCGCCGTAGTTAATAAAGCCTCCGTGCAGGGCGATACCATTCATCATGGCGCTCATACCAAACTCGCGCACACCGTAGTAAATGTAGTTGCCGTCGGCATTGTCGCCAGTGATATCTTTGGAACCAGACCAGATAGTGAGGTTTGAACCTGCCAGATCCGCAGAACCACCCAGCAATTCCGGCAGCATGGGGCCATAGGCATTGAGGCAGTTCTGGGAGGCTTTACGAGAAGCCACTTTTTCCATCTTATCCTGACACTCTTGAATATAAGCATCAGCCTGGGCACTAAAGTCTGCAGGCAAGTCGCCATTGGCACGGCGCTCAAATTCTGCTGCCAGCTCTGGATGAGCAGCGCGGTATGCCGTGAGTTGCTTGTTCCAGGCGGCTTGCGCGGCAGTACCTTTCTCAACGCCATTCCAGCCAGCGTAATGGTCGGCGGGAATCTCAAATGGTCCGTACTCCCAACCCAGCTGTTTGCGGGTCAGCGCCACTTCGTCAACACCAAGAGCAGCGCCGTGACAGTCTTCTTTGCCCTGCTTGTTCGGCGAGCCAAAACCAATAATGGTCTTGCAGCAAATCAATGTGGGCTTGCCAGTCTCGGCACGGGCTTGGTCAATCGCCGCTTTAATGGCATCGCTATCATGGCCATCCACATTGGGAATAACCTGCCAGCCATAGGATTCAAAACGCGCTGGGGTATCATCACTAAACCAGCCTTCAACCTCCCCATCGATGGAAATGCCATTATCATCATAAAATGCCACCAACTTACCCAGCTTCAGGGTGCCGGCCAGAGAGCAAACTTCGTGGGAGATGCCTTCCATTAGGCAACCATCACCGAGGAAAGTGTAGGTGTTGTGATCAACAATATCGTGACCGGGGCGATTAAACTGGCCCGCTAGTACCTTTTCTCCCAGCGCCATACCCACAGCATTACTGATCCCCTGACCCAGAGGGCCGGTGGTGGTCTCTACGCCCGGCGCATAACCATACTCCGGGTGACCTGGAGTCTTTGAATGCAACTGGCGGAAGTTTTTAATCTCTTTAATGGGCAGATCATAGCCACTGAGATGCAGCAGAGAGTATAGAAGCATGGAGCCATGGCCATTGGACAGCACAAAGCGATCGCGGTTGGTCCAGTTAGGGTCTGCCGGGTTATGACTTAAATAGTCGTTCCAGAGTACTTCAGCAATATCTGCCATGCCCATGGGGGCACCTGGATGTCCACTGTTAGCCTGTTGCACAGCATCCATACTGAGGGCGCGAATAGCATTAGCAAGGTCTCGACGTGAGGCCATGTATTATCACTCCTGAAACGGGAAATTGGGAAGCCTCCATTGTCCCTCAGACAGCCTTCTCAGTAAACCGATATTCATTATTTGCACCACTTTTTGGGTACGCAAATAACTTATTCATCGCAACCGTAGCAACGCTTATATAAAAATATTTTGATATATAAAATACGCTGTGTTAAAGTCCCGCATCATGACTAGTTCCAAGCCCAATTCGACCGCCTCACAGGATGCAGGATCCCTGGATATCAGTGCCATTACGACCCTGAGCAAGGCTGCGGGGGACCCATTGCGCATGCAGGTGCTAAAGGTGCTACAGCAAAATGCCTATGGAGTGTTGGAGCTGTGCCAGATTTTTGATATTCGCCAGTCCGCCATGAGCCACCACTTAAAAATTCTGGCCAATGCTGGTTTGGTGGCCACCAGGCGTGAGGGTACAACCATTTTTTATCGCCGCAATCCACGCAATGGCAATGGGGAATTGCAACAGTTACAACAGGCTCTATTTGCCAGCATTGATAAAGCAGATTTGGATTCGGCACTTGAAGAACATTTAAAGCAAATCAATGCTGAGCGCGCTGCAGCGTCGGTTGAGTTCTTTAACCGCAATGTCTCCCGGTTTGAAGAGAACCAGGATCTGATTGCCAGCTGGTCTGACTATGGCGACAGTGTTGAGAGCTTTCTCGGCAGCAGTATTGTGGCTACAGGCACGGCCATTGAAGTGGGTCCAGGTTATGGCCAGTTTCTGAGCAAGCTTTGCGCCAGCTTTGACCAGGTGGTGGCTCTAGATAACAGTGCCGAGATGCTTGAGCAGTGCCAGAGCAGAGCTGACCAGCAGGGGCTGGAGAATATTGAGTTTATTCTGGGTGATACCTCCCTGGCCCAGCAGCGCCATATTAAGGCCGACTGCCTGTCACTAAATATGGTGCTGCACCACAACCCGGCGCCGGCAGAGATTATTGCCCATTGCGCCAGTTTGCTGGCTCCCCAGGGCGTGCTGCTGGTGACAGATCTGTGCGCCCATGATCAGGAATGGGTAAAGGAAAGCTGTGGGGACTTTTGGTTGGGGTTTGAGCCGGAAGAAATAACCCACTGGGCAAATTTAGCTGGTCTGGTAGAAGGCAATAGCCTGTACCTGACTCAGCGCAATGGTTTTCGCATTCAGTTGCGACAGTTCAGTGCCGGAAGCACTGCTATTTAATAAGGAAAAGTGATGTCTAGCTACAATGTATTTACCTCCGAATCTGTATCTGAAGGCCACCCGGATAAAATGGCCGATCAGATTTCTGATGCGGTTTTGGATGCCATTCTCAAAGATGACCCCAATGCCAGGGTAGCCGTCGAGACATTGGTAAAAACCGGCATGGCTATTATTGCTGGGGAAGTGCGCACCGATACTTATGTGGATCTGGAAGACATCGTCCGTGAGGTGATTAAAGGCATAGGCTATAACCACTCAGATGTCGGCTTTGATGGCAATTCCTGCGCCGTGCTCAATGGGATTGGCAAACAGTCCAGTCAGATCGCCCAGGGTGTTGATTCCGGGGAAAACAAAGATTTAGGTGCTGGTGACCAGGGCCTGATGTTTGGCTACGCCAACAACGAAACCTCTGTACTTATGCCCGCGCCAATTTTTTATGCTCATCGTTTAGTGGAACGTCAGGCCGAGTTACGCAAGGCGGGGGCCCTTAACTGGTTGCGCCCGGATGCAAAAAGTCAGGTGACCCTGCGCTATGACCAGGGCAAGCCTGTAGCTATAGATGCGGTGGTTCTGTCCACCCAGCACTCCCCCGGCATTGAGCTGGAGGATTTGCGCGAAGCAGTGCTCGAGGAAATTATTCGTCCGGTGTTGCCCGAAGAATGGCTCCACGGCGACACCCAGTACCATATTAACCCCACCGGCAAGTTTGAAATTGGTGGCCCCATGGGTGACTGTGGTCTGACTGGGCGCAAAATTATTGTTGATACCTACGGCGGTATGGCTCACCACGGTGGCGGCGCATTCTCGGGCAAGGATCCCACCAAGGTGGACCGCTCAGCGGCCTATGCGGGCCGTTATGTAGCCAAAAATATTGTGGCCGCTGGCATTGCTGATCGCTGCGAGATTCAGGTGTCCTACGCCATTGGTGTGTCGGAGCCCACCTCTATCAGCGTCAACACCTTTGGTACCGGCAAATTACCAGACCATGAAATTATTGCCCTGATCCGAGATAACTTCGATCTGCGCCCCAGAGGCCTGATTGAAATGCTCGATCTGCGCCGACCCATCTACCAGGCAACCGCTTCCTATGGCCACTTCGGTCGCGAGGATGAAAACTTTACCTGGGAAAAAACTGATAAAGCAGCAGTGCTGAGAAAAGCGCTGTAACCATTTTTTGAAAACCGACTTTTTATAGGTAACTAACATGATCGCAACAGTTCAATCTATCGATAGCAGCAAAAAGACTTTCGACGACTATAAAGTAGCAGATATCAGCCTTGCCGATTGGGGCAAGAAAGAGATCTCTATTGCCGAATCAGAAATGCCCGCCCTTATGGCCCTGCGCGAGAAGTACCACGCCGAGCAACCTCTGGCAGATGCTCGCATATTAGGCTGTATCCATATGACCATTCAGACTGCAGTGCTTATTGAGACATTGGAAGCGCTGGGTGCCGAGGTTCGCTGGACCTCGTGCAATATTTTCTCTACTCAGGATCATGCCGCAGCGGCCATCGCTGCCAATGGCACGCCAGTATTTGCCTGGAAAGGCGAGACTGAAGAAGAGTACGAATGGTGCCTTGAGCAGCAGGTATTAAAAGATGGTGTTCCCTGGAACGCCAATATGATTCTCGATGATGGCGGCGACTTGACCGCGCTGTTACATCAAAAATACCCTCAGGTGCTGGATGCGGTTCATGGCATTACTGAAGAGACTACCACTGGTGTTCACCGTCTGTATGAAATGTTGGAGTCTGGGGAGTTAAAAGTCCCGGCGATCAATGTTAATGATTCCGTAACCAAGTCCAAGTGCGACAACAAATACGGCTGTCGTCACAGCCTCAACGATGCGGTTAAGCGCGCCACTGACCACCTGCTGTCGGGCAAAAAAGCCGTGGTGGTTGGCTATGGTGATGTGGGCAAAGGCTCCGCCCAGTCCCTGCGTCAGGAAGGCATGATTGTTAAGGTCACTGAGTGCGATCCAATCTGTGCCATGCAAGCTTGCCTCGATGGTTTTGAGGTTGTTTCAACCTATATTGGTGGAGATGCGTCCAAAGGCGTGAATACCGAGCTGCTGGCCAATACAGATATGCTGGTGACCAGCACTGGTAACTACAATGTGTGCGGTGCAGATATTCTCGCTGCTCTTAAAAGTGGCTGCGTAGTGTGCAACATTGGTCACTTCGACAACGAGATCGATACCGCCTATATGCGCACCACCTGGGAATGGGACGAGATCAAACCCCAGGTACACAAGGTGTATCGCGACCGCGCCAACAATGATCATCTGCTGTTGCTGGCCGAAGGTCGCCTGGTAAACCTTGGCAATGCTACGGGTCACCCAAGCCGAATTATGGATGGCTCCTTTGCCAATCAGGTGCTGGCTCAAATTGAACTCTACAAGCAGCAGTTTGCCGCCCAGAACGATGACGCCAAAGCCGCATTGTTACGTGTAGAAGTATTGCCCAAGCACCTTGATGAAGAAGTGGCTCGTCATATGGTTGGTGGGTTTGGTGGTGTGATTACCAAACTGAGTCAGGCTCAGGCTGATTATATTAATGTGCCTGTTGAGGGTCCGTTTAAAGGTGATAGTTACAAGTATTGATTGGTAGAGAAGTATGAACGCCTGGTAATTCTGGGTTCAGTGGGGGTAGTTGGGGTGGTAGAACGGCCCATGGAGACCCTTCGCTGAGGTCAGAATACCCGCGCAGCGAAGGAAATCTCTCAAACTAACAGCAACATAGGAAGTCAGTTTCATGAAGAACAATCCACATATCAGTTTCGAATTCTTTGCCGCAAAGACCCCAGAGGGTCGCGAGAAGCTGAAAGCCACCTGCAGGGAACTGGATAAATTTAATCCTGAATTTTACTCAGTGACCTATGGCGCCGGTGGCTCAACCAGAGACACCACCAAAGATATAGTGCTGGATATCCAGGCCGACGGCTATGCAGCCGCGCCCCATCTCTCCGTGGGCGGTGACAGTCAGGCTGATGTAATCGAACTGGTGCAGTCCTATAAAGAGGCCGGCATCAATAAACTGGTAGCACTGCGCGGAGACCTGCCCTCTGGTATTGGCGGCACTAAACAGCTGGTGCATGCCAGTGAATTGGTGGCACTAATTCGTCAGCATACGGGCGATCATTTTGAAATTAATGTGGCAGCATATCCGGAGATTCATCCCGAGGCGGAGAGTTACAGCAAGGATGTCTTTTGGCTCGGCGAAAAATTTAAAGCTGGCGCCGATCGAGCAATTACACAGTATTTTTATAATCCAGAGGCCTATTTTCGGTTTCTAGATGACTGCGCCGGAGCTGACATTGATAAACCCATAGTGCCAGGCATTATGCCGCTGACCAACTATCACAATCTGGTGCGCTTTTCAGATAACTGCGGTGCGGATATTCCCCGCTGGTTGCGCTGGCAACTAAAAGAGCGCAGCGATAATCCAGAAGATCTAATCAAATACGGAATCGATGTAGTCAGTAAATTATGTGAAGACCTACTGGCTGGCGGCGCACCAGGTCTGCATTTTTATACGATGAATCAATGGCAGATTTCTGATACCTTGTGTCGCAATCTGGGCCTTCCTGTAAAGGCTCTTTAAACCAAGAGCGAGCCATGCGTATACCGCGAGTTTTTACCACAGAGCAGTTAGATGTCGGCGGGCTTGTCGAGCTTGATAAAGGCGCGGCGCGACATCTTACCGCTGTGTTGCGGATGGGGGCGGGCCAAGCATTTATTTTGTTTAATGGTCAGGGGGGAGAGTTTTCCGCTGAGCTGGTGCAGGCCAAAAAAGACAGAGCTACAGCAAAGATCACCGGGTTTACTGAAGCCGATCGAGAGTCACCACTGCAACTACATCTGGGTATTGGTATTTCCCGAGGCGAGCGCATGGACTGGATTGTGCAGAAAGCCACCGAACTTGGTATCAGTCAGGTCAGCCCCATCTTTAGCGCCCGCTGCGAGGTCAAACTGAGCGGTGAGCGACTCGACAAACGAATTAAACATTGGCAGCAGATTGCCATCAGCGCCTGCGAACAGTCCCAACGCAATTCTGTGCCCACCATTAACAGAGCGGTAAATCTGGAGCAGTGGCTAACCAGCTGCGACTCGAGTTTAAAATTGGTGCTGCATCATCGCACAGAAAAACGCCTCCATGAAATGACCAATATAGACAGCAGCATTGGTATTTTAGTCGGCCCGGAGGGCGGTCTGACTGATATAGAAATTAAACAGGCCATGGCGCAGAACTTTCAACCTCTGGCCATGGGTCCCAGGGTACTGCGCACAGAAACTGCACCTCTGGCAGCAATCAGTATTATTCAATCCATCTGGGGTGATATGGGCTAGCCCCATAGCTGATGATCTCCATGGCCCGCCAGTTATATATTAAAAAATTTCTCTCTACCCTTTTGTTAATAATCAGCCCACTGGGTCAGGGAGCGGTCTTTGGCGACGGCAATCTGGTCAATGGTATTGAAGACGGGCGCACCTCTGCACCAGCTCATCTTCTCGAGGCTGTGGGTACTATTTTTTGTGATGGCGGCCTGCGCGGTACAGGTACTCATATTGATGTGGGCACGGGGGCAGACAATAATCAGCCAGCTATTATTGTTACGGCCGCCCATGTGTTATTTGATGCAAATACCGGGGAGCCTTTTGCCAACTGTAGTTACAGGCCTGAAAATAAACGCCTGAGATCCGTTCCCTTCGCACAGATTTCCAGCCACAGCTACCAGCCATTAATCAGCGATAAATTGCGCCAGTCGGAGGCAGATATTGTATTTGTGGCACTGCAGCGCAAGCCCTATCAAAAACGTCTTAGCCTGGCCCCGCCAGAAATCGATAGTGACCTGTTGTTGCTGGGATATAACGGAGAGACTGAACGGATTGATATTAGCACCGAATGCCAGATGTACAGCTCTGCAAATTTTCAAAGTAAGTACTTACTACTGCATAATTGCGATGCAGAAAGCGGAGCGTCTGGAGGCCCACTGCTAAAATCAGGTACAGACCAGACACACCGCAATAGTCAAAATCAGGTGGTGGCCATCCATGGAGGCACTCTTACCAGCGCCGGGCGCCGGGCCCCGGGTGCGATTGTGCAGCCGGAGCGGTGGATCAATCAGGCGCGTCGAATAGACCCGGCTATGCTTCGCCGTCTGCAGGAGTTCCTTGCATATCTGGGTAGGGGTTCTGTAGATTAAATTCGACTGACCGGGCAAAACCGGGGATATCAATGCCCTGCTCTGACAAGCTTAATTCAGCCTCATCAATCAGGGTTTCTCCAAACCGGTAAATCACATCCAACTCAGCATTATCTGCGCGGCTGGCATAGGCTTCAGCATTGGCGATGGCCTGTTCTCGGCGAGACAAATAGTCTGCATAGTCATCGCCATAGCGAACAGACAGCATTGAGTCGACCTGTTCAGGTGACAGCACTACAGCCGTAGCATTGTTGCCACCAAAGCCCTTGGAATTAATAAACGACACATGCATTTTTCGCTCACTGGTATCCATATCATTGAGAGCAAAACGCGCGCGCTCCTGATAAACATCCGGCGCAATTGAGGTAATGGTTTTGATGCCGGGAATAACATGGTATTTGAAAGTACCCAGAGCAGACACCAGCTGATCACCACTGGCCGTGGACAGGGAATGCCCGACATAGGCTTTGGCCGCTGTAACCGGCCAATCATAGATATCAAAGGCCGCGGCAACTCGATCAATCAATTCCGACTCGGTGGTGCGGTTGGCCGGGGTGCTGGAGCCGTGGGCATGGACAAAGCTGTGCTGCTGAACTGTTTCTTTACCAACAATACTAATCGCCGAGGCTACAGCCTTGGCGAAGGAGATATAGTTGCCCACACCGGGCGCGGAAATTGATTTCTTAACCCCATCGGCATTAATAAACACCTCTGGCACAGCGCCATGGATATCGGCACCCAGCTCAACCGCCAGGGCATCATCCATAAGCACTAAATACTGAGTTGCCTCAGCCAAGGTAAAGCCACAATTTTGACCAAAGGGGCGGCTGGCACGACGCCAGTCCGGGGTATCAGAGCCATCGAGTTTGCACAGATTCTCGTCACTTGCCAGGGCACTCATATTGGCAAAGCCTTCGGAAACTTCTGGCACCAGTGCCGCCTCGGCATTGCCAACAATAGCCACGCGACGGCGGCCATTGCGAATATCACGCACTGCTGCCTGCAGCACATAGAGGAAGGTTGCACAGGCGCCGGTAATCGCCTCCGTGTGGCCAACACTACCCAGCACATAGGCATTGATAAAGTCGGCAGGCATAGAATTGAGACCCAGGGGCATCTGTTTGGCCGTGGTGCGGACACCTTTTTGACGGCCCTGCAGCAGGCCGCTAAAACCCTCTTCCGTCAACTGACCCAGAGCACTTGAAGAGTACACTCCAACCTGATCTGGGTTGACATGGGCAGCAATAACATCCCAATCAATGCCAGTGGAATGAATAGCGTCACTGCTTCCCAGTAGGGCCATTTGCAAGCTCTTGGGGTGAAAGCGACTGTTGTAATGGTTGGCGGGATCAAATCCCCGAGGCAGCTGACCGCCAGCTTTTGAGACCAACTCGTAATGTGACTCGATTAAATAATCGCTCAGTGCGGAAGCAGTAACCTCTACTCTGCCATCGTCTAAATCGCGAACTTGCCAATCATGCGGACAGTTACTGGGCAGATCACGCTTGACCATGGTGAAGACAATTTTCTCGCCTTCCTCATGACTAAAGCTAATCTTTTTATTGCCAGGTACAGCTGCGGGATCGAAACTTTCAATGCGGCGTATTAAGGTACCGTCAAGAACTTGGGCTCTGTATTCGGTCTCTACCGCCTCTCGGGTTAACACATTGCCTTTGGAATCGATATATCCCTGATCCTGCTTGGTCACACAACCCATCAGGCAAGCTAGACCAACCACTGTTTTTGTCTGTTCTGGGGCTGGTAGTGACTCAAATACCATACGGCGAAAGCCCTGGTGGGAAGAGCTGCGACCAGCGGCATTGTAGCCACCGAAACCAACAATAACGGGCAGGGATTGAGTCATACAGAACCTTTGTAGAGTTGTTAACTATTAAGTCTAAAGTTTAGGCACTAAACAGATTAATTTATTTTGTTTTATGGCCATTTAAACCAACTATTTAGCCACTTTGTGCTATATTTTCGAGACTATGGCATTCCACCTTACCCTTTTGCTCTGTGACAATATGCTGGTGACTGGCACTAGCCTGGCAGCAGAGCTATTTAATTTTGCCGAGGCCATGGCCCGAGCCACAAAACATCCAGCGGCCCAGGATGTGATTATTCAGCGTGTCACCCCCGATGGGCTGCCGGTACAGACCTCTTCAGGGTTTGAATTCCATGCAACCCATTGTCTTGATGATAAATTCAGCAGCGATCTGATTCATATTCCCGCCCTGTGGCGCAACCCGCGACCTGCGGTAGCACAATACCAGGACTATATTCCCTGGCTACAGGAGCAGCATCAAAAAAATACCAGCATTACCGCAGTGGGTACCGGAGTGTGTTTTCTCGCCGAGGCCGGGCTGCTCGACGGCAAACCCGCAACTACTCACTGGCATTATTTTGACCAGCTGCAACAAGCCTACCCGCAGATTCAGCTTGAGCGACAGCACTTCACTACTCAGGCGGGCAATATTTACTGTGCTGCCAGCGTCAACGCCATGGCCGAGTTAATCGTCTATCAGGTGGAACGGATATTCGGCCGGGTCATAGCCCGTCAGGCCCAGCGCAATTTCTTTCATGAGATTCGCAATATTGCCGAACCTGTTGGTATGGCTGGGGAACAGCGCAGCACGCACGGCGACGAAACTGTTGCCCAGGCACAGATCTGGATGCAGGATAATTTAAGCAAACCGCTCCTGATGGCCGATATCGCCAGTCAATTTGGTATGACACAGCGCACCTTTCATCGCCGATTTACACAGGCGGTGGGCAGCAAGCCCAGCGATTATTTAACCGAGGTGCGCATGACTTTTGCCTGTGATCTGTTGAAAAATACTGATCTATCGATTTTGGAAATTGCCAATTACAGCGGCTATCCGGAAGCCAGCTGGTTCTCATCGCGATTTAAACAATGGTCCGGCAATACGCCCAAGGCCTACAGGAATACAGTGCGAGCAAAGATGTTCAGTTGATTCAAGCGGAAAAGACAAGGGCCACGACTGCAGCCCTTGGGATCTAGATAATACGAATACGAACTACGCCTTCAACAGCGGCGATAGCCTCTGCAATGCCCTGATCAAGCTCACCTTCAACATCAATAATGTTGTAAGCAATGTTGCCACGGCTTTTGTTGACCATATCCACAACATTGAGCTCGGCATCTGCCAGTATCGACAACACGCTGCCCAATACTTTAGGGACATTGCTGTTAGTAAAGGTAATGCGAGAACCACCGTTGCGTGTCATTTTGGTCGGCGGGTAGTTTACTGAGTTATGAATATTACCGTTCTCAAGGTAATCCATTAGCTGGTCGGCAGCCATCACTGCACAGTTCTCTTCCGCTTCTTCGGTGCTGGCACCAATGTGTGGCATAAGCAAAACATCTTTGCGGCCCAACAGGTCCGGCGCGGGGAAGTCGCTGATATAGCCCGCAATAATGCCATTGTCCAGAGCAGCGACCATATCGTCGGTGCTGACAATCTCTTCCCGGGCAAAGTTCAGGATCTTGGCATTGCTCTTCATTAGGGCCAATGTATCTTTATTGATCAGATGTTTAGTCGCTGGAATCGCTGGTACATGTAGCGTTATAAAGTCAGCGTTGGCGAGCAGTGCTTCTATGCTGTCCATGCGCTTTACACGACTGGACAGCTGCCATGCCGCTTCAACCGAGATGGCTGGATCATAGCCAATAACATTCATGCCCAGATCCAGTGCCAGATTGGCAATAATGGAACCAATAGCTCCGAGGCCTACTACACCCAGAGTTTTACCTGTTATTTCTGAACCGGCAAAGCGCTTCTTTTCTTTTTCCAGCAGCTTCCCCATCTCACCGGAGTCATCCATATGACCCAGTTCCTGGACATAATTCATGCCACCATAAATATCCCGAGAGCCCAACAGCAGGCCAGCAACGATCAATTCTTTTACTGCATTGGCATTGGCACCTGGTGTGTTAAACACCACAATGCCCTGTTCTGTATAAGACTCGGTGGGAATATTGTTGGTGCCTGCCCCTGCGCGAGCCACGGCCACCAGGCTAGCTGGCACTTCTTCGTTGTGTAGTTTCTGGCTGCGTAAAATATAGCCTTCTGGTGCTTCGGTTTCGCTGGAAACAGCATATTTATCTGCAGCGAAACGGCTTAAACCTTTGGAAGAAATGGCATTGTAGGTACGAATTTTATACATCTTTTCTCTCAGTATCAGGTAACAAAATTAGCTGTAGAATTATTGACTGACGGTCTCGTAAGCCCAGTCGAGCCATGGCAGCAGAGCTTTAACATCGGCTTCTTCAACAGTGGCACCACACCAGATGCGCAGACCAGCAGGAGCATCCCGATAGGCACCAATATCATAGGCGACCGCTTCAGCATCCAGCAGTTTCACAATCTGTTTTACCTGGTCGGCTTCAAGATCAAGGGTCAGGCAGACACTGGTGTTGGAGGTTTCATCTTCTTCCTGAGCCAGAAAATGGGCCCAGCTGCGGGTTGCCACAAACTCTTTCAGAACGTCCAGATTGGCTTCCGACTTGGCAATAGCTGCGGGCAGCCCACCAATGGAGCGAATCCAGTCCAGTGCATCCAGATAGTCAGCCACGCAGAGCATGGATGGTGTATTAATAGTTTCACCGCGGAAAATGCCCTCGATCAGTTTGCCACCTTTAGTCAGGCGGAAAATCTTTGGCAGAGGCCAGGCCGGGGTATAGCTCTCCAGCCGCTCCACGGCGCGAGGACTGAGAATAAGCATGCCGTGGGCGCCTTCACCACCCAGAACTTTCTGCCAGCTGTAGGTAATCACGTCGAGTTTTTCCCAGGGCATATCCATGGCAAACACGGCAGAAGTGGCATCACAGATGGTCAGGCCCGTGCGATCATCACTGATCCAGTCTGCATTGGGGACCTTGACGCCAGCGGTGGTACCATTCCAGGTGAAAATGCAATCATTGTCGGGGTTGGCCTGACTCAGATCTGGCAATAAACCATATGGGGCGGTGTAGCTATTGAGCTCATCCAGCTTTAGCTGTTTGGTAGCGTCGGTAAGCCAGCCGGCACCAAAAGATTCCCAGGCGAAAATATCTACAGGTCGGGCACCCAGCAGGGACCACATAATCATTTCTACTGCGCCAGTATCAGATGCCGGAACAACGCCAACTCGGTAACCTTCGGGCAGACCCAATATCTCTGCGGTATCAGCACAGGCGCGGCCCAGAGCTGTTTTGCCCACAGCGGAGCGATGTGAGCGGCCAAGGGTGGAAATATCCAGATTGGCAACATCATATCCGGGGCGTTTTGAGCAGGGCCCGGATGAAAAATTAGGGTTATTGGGTTTGCTTGTCGGCTTCATGATGTCACTTATCTGAATGGCTCAAAAAAAGGGGCTACATAGTACCTATAGGTCGCTTATAGATAAAGCGTTTTCCCAATATAGTCGCTATGCGAGCACTGCCAATAAAATAGGATGGGCAAAAAAATACGCTGTAGAGACAGCGTATTTTAAATCTGCCTTTAACTGGAACTCAGTTTGATTTGGCGCTGCGTTCTTTCTCAATCAGAAATTCCGCAACATCAAGCATCCCGGTAAAACTACCGGCATTGCGGCTGCTGACACGGTATTTGCCATTGACTATAACTTCAGGGGTACCCTGCACACGGTAACCGCGCACCCGGGACTTCGCCTGATTGACCATGCTGCCCATACCAAAGGAATTGTAGACCTGGGTAAACTTGGCTTTATCGACACCATGAGCGACAAAGATCGCCGCCAAATCGGCTTCAGTGCGAACAGATTTTTTCTGCACATGGATAGCTTCAAAGATTGGAATATGTACCTTGTCCAATACCTTTAAAGCCTTGGCACTGTAATAGGCGCGAGCATAGGGCTCCAGAGCTGGCTGCCAGACTGCTGGCGTGCGCTGAAAATCCACATCAGCGGGAAGCTGCTCCGACCAGGGGTGCACTACGGCTTCAAAGTTATAGCAGTGGCCACAGGTATAGGAAAACACTTCGTTAACTTCAATTTTATCGGCATTGGCCGTTCTGATGCTCTGGGGCAATACTTCATAGTGCACGCCCGCCTGATACTTGTCGCTCTGGGCCTGACACATCGCCATTGGCAAAACCAATATGAGAAATACAATACGTTTAGTCCAATGAATCATCTGTGTCTCCTTTTCCGTCAGTTAGAGGCCGGGTGCAGTATCGGCTTAGTTCAAGCCAGAAATATAGTTAGCCACTGCTTTAATCTCTTTGTCGCTGAGATTGGCTGCTACGCCCTGCATAATCTTGGCATTTGCACCACCGGCGCGCTCGCCTCGGCGATAGGCCAACAGCTGCTTTTCAATATAGTCGGCGTGCTGGCCGCCCAGTGCAGGATAGCCCGCTGGATTATTGCCATTGCCCGCTGGAGAGTGGCAGCCTGTGCATGAAGCAACACCAGTTTTCATATTGCCGCCGCGATAAACGTTTTCGCCGTAATCCAGCGCTTCGTCAGGATTGCTGATACCCACCAAGGTGATTTCCTGAGCGCCAGAAATCTGACGGGTCTGGCTATCGTAGTAGGCCGCCATATCCTGAAGATCCTGATCTGATGAGGCATCGAGCATACCGGTCATTTCAACAATCACTCGCGTGCCTGATTTTACATGGCGCAACTGCGCAGTCATGTACTTCTCACCCAAGCCCGCAAGCTTGGGAAATGAGGAGACCATGCTGTTGCCGTCGCTACCGTGACAGGCAGAGCACATGGCAACCTTGGATTCACCTGCAGCTGCATCCCCTGCCGCCAGTGCCTGATTTGCTGAAAACGCTGCCAGCAAACAAATAATACTTAAAAAGCTTTTTTTCATGGTTATTCAACTCTCGCAATCCGCTAGAATAGTCGCCTGATTAGTCGCCTGTTTATACGTGCGACCATTTAACATTAGCCCTATTGGCTAAAGCGCGCGCATTATATACTAATAACCCCGGTTTCTTACAGCCACTTGGCACAGTCTTTTTATGGATTCA
>JABJOY010000071.1 GCA_018664075.1 Porticoccaceae bacterium
ATTACAGCCCTGTGTAAGGCGGCTGGGGATCCATTGCGCATGCAAATTTTAAAAGTTTTGCAGCAAAACGCCTATGGCGTTCTGGAGCTCTGCCAGGTATTTGATATTCGCCAGCCGGCTATGAGCCATCATCTCAAGATTTTGGCTAACTCCAGCCTGGTGGCAACGCGCCGTGAGGGCACAACTATCTTCTACCGCCGCAACCAGCGGAATGCCAACCCTGTCTTGCAGCAGTTACAGCAGGCCCTATTTGCTAGCGTTGATCTTGCAAGCTTGGATCCGGCACTTGAGGATCATTTGAAACAGATCAATGCGGTGCGGGCCGCCGCGTCGGTTGAGTTCTTTAATCGCAATGTCTCCCGTTTTGAAGAGAACCAGGATCTGATCGCCAGCTGGTCTGACTATGGTGATAGCGTCGAGGGCTTTCTCGATAGCAGTATTAATGCCACAGGTACCGCAATTGAGGTGGGGCCGGGTTATGGTCAGTTTTTAGGTAAGCTTTCCAAGAATTTTGAGCTAGTGGTCGCGCTGGATAACAGCGCTGAGATGCTTGAGCAGTGCAAGAGCAGAGCCATCCTACAGAAACTTGAAAACATTGAGTTTATTCTCGGGGACACCTCAGCTGCACGGCAGCGCGATGTTAAGGCCGACTGCCTCTCATTGAACATGGTGCTTCACCACAATCCGGCGCCAGCAGAAATTATTGCCGACTGTGCCAGCCTGTTGGCACCGGGCGGGGTGCTGCTAGTGACAGATCTATGCGCCCATGATCAGGAGTGGGTCAAAGATAGTTGTGGAGATTTTTGGCTGGGCTTTGAGCCGGAAGAATTAACCCAGTGGGCAAATTTGGCGGGGCTGGCTGAAGGTAACAGTCTGTATTTAACTCAGCGCAATGGTTTTCGCATTCAGTTGCGACAGTTTAGTGCCGAAAGCACTTCATCTTAAAAGGGAAAATAATGTCTAGCTATAACCTATTCACCTCCGAGTCTGTCTCTGAGGGCCACCCGGATAAAATGGCCGATCAGATTTCTGACGCAGTTTTGGACGCCATTCTTAAAGATGACCCCCATGCGCGGGTGGCCGTCGAAACACTAGTGAAAACTGGTATGGCGATAATTGCCGGCGAGGTGCGCACCGATACCTATGTGGACCTAGAAGACATTGTCCGCGATGTGATCAAAGGAATTGGCTACGACCATTCTGATATAGGTTTTGATGGCAACTCCTGTGCAGTGCTGAATGCTATTGGCAAACAATCTAGTCATATTGCTCAGGGCGTCGACTCCGGTGAGGATAAAGATCTGGGCGCAGGTGATCAGGGGCTGATGTTTGGTTATGCCAACAGTGAGACCGCGGTGCTTATGCCCGCGCCTATCTTCTATGCCCACCGTCTGGTAGAGCGACAGGCCGAACTACGCAAATCCAGTGCACTACCCTGGCTGCGGCCAGATGCCAAAAGTCAGGTGACTCTGCGTTATGATCAAGGCAAACCAGTCTCTATAGAAGCGGTTGTGCTGTCTACACAGCATTCGCCTAGTATTGCGCTAGGTGATTTGCAAGAGGCCGTGCTGCAAGAAATTATTCGCCCAGTGCTACCGGAAGAATGGCTCCACGCCGGCACCCAATATCATATAAATCCTACGGGCAAGTTTGAAATCGGCGGGCCTATGGGGGACTGCGGCCTGACCGGACGCAAAATTATTGTAGACACCTACGGCGGCATGGCTCACCACGGTGGTGGAGCCTTCTCCGGCAAAGATCCCACCAAAGTAGATCGCTCTGCAGCATACGCAGGACGTTATGTGGCCAAAAATATTGTTGCAGCTGGCTTAGCTGAACGCTGTGAGATTCAGGTTTCCTACGCTATTGGAGTGTCTGAACCAACCTCTATCAGTATCAATACCTTTGGCACTGGCAAGCTGCCTGACAGCGAGATTATCGGCTTGATTCGCGATAATTTTGATCTGCGCCCACGCGGCCTGATTGAAATGCTAGATCTTCGCCGGCCCATATATCAGGCCACTGCCTCCTATGGCCACTTTGGTCGCGAGGAAGAAAACTTCACCTGGGAAAAAACCGACAAAGCAGCAGAGCTTCGCAAAGCGCTGTAGCATAAACTTTAAAATGAGTAGGTAACAATATGAGTGCAACCGTTCAATCAGTTGACGGCAACAAAGCGTTTAACGACTACAAAGTGGCAGATATCAGCTTGGCCGACTGGGGCAAGCAAGAGATCTTAATCGCTGAATCCGAAATGCCGGCTCTAATGGCATTGCGTGGAAAATACCATGGCGAGCAACCGCTGGCCGGTGCGCGTATTCTTGGCTGTATCCATATGACGATTCAGACTGCAGTACTGATTGAGACCTTGGAAGCACTGGGTGCAGAGGTACGCTGGACCTCATGCAATATTTTCTCAACTCAGGATCATGCGGCTGCGGCTATTGCCGCCAATGGCACGCCAGTTTTTGCCTGGAAAGGTGAAACTGAAGACGAGTATGAATGGTGCCTGGAGCAACAGGTGCTCAAAGATGGCGTGCCCTGGAATGCAAATATGATTCTGGATGACGGCGGAGATCTCACAGCACTGTTGCACAACAAATACCCACAGGTTTTGGACGCTGTCCATGGTATTACTGAGGAGACTACTACAGGCGTGCATCGCCTTTACGAGATGCTGGAAGCAGGCGAATTGAAAGTACCTGCTATCAATGTGAATGACTCGGTAACCAAATCTAAATGTGACAATAAATATGGCTGCCGACACAGCCTAAATGACGCAATTAAACGCGCCACTGATCATCTATTGTCAGGCAAAAAGGCTGTGGTAATTGGCTACGGAGATGTCGGCAAAGGCTCTGCCCAGTCACTACGGCAAGAAGGTATGATTGTTAAAGTTACCGAGTGTGATCCTATCTGCGCCATGCAGGCATGTTTAGATGGGTTTGAAGTTGTATCCACCTATATTGAGGGTGATTCAGCAAAAGGAGTTAACCGCGAGCTGTTAGCCACCACCGATATGTTGGTTACCAGTACCGGCAACTTCAATGTCTGTGGTGCAGATATTTTGGCAGCTCTGAAAAGCGGATGCGTTGTGTGCAATATTGGTCATTTCGATAACGAAATCGATACTGCTTATATGCGCAAGACTTGGGATTGGGTCGAGATCAAACCCCAGGTACACAAGATCTATCGCAACCGTGCCGAAAATGATCATCTGCTGCTATTGGCCGAGGGCCGCCTGGTAAACCTGGGCAATGCAACTGGTCACCCAAGCCGCATTATGGATGGCTCTTTTGCCAATCAGGTTTTGGCACAGATCGAGCTGTACGCGCAAAAGTTTGCTGCTCAAGACGATGCAACTAAAGCTGAAATGCTGCGGGTTGAAGTATTGCCCAAGCACCTGGATGAAGAAGTGGCC
>JABJOY010000072.1 GCA_018664075.1 Porticoccaceae bacterium
CATGTGGGGCGAACTGGATATTTTGGTGGTGGATATGCCGCCGGGCACCGGCGATATACAGCTAACCCTGGCCCAGAAGGCTCAGGTGTCAGGCGCGGTAATTGTTACCACACCCCAGGATATTGCTTTGCTGGATGCCAAGAAAGGCATAGAGATGTTTTTGAAGGTGAAGATTCCTGTGCTGGGTATTGTTGAGAATATGGCGGTGCATATTTGCTCTGAGTGCGGTCATTCTGAGGCGATTTTTGGTGATGGCGGCGGCGCCAATGTAGCGGAGCAGTATGAGACTAAACTGCTGGGTAGCTTGCCTCTGGACCGATCGATTCGCGAGAATGGCGATGCGGGTTTGCCATCGGTGGTGTCGGATGCTCAGGGACAGATAGCGCAGTATTATGGCGAGATTGCGCGGTCGGTGATTGCTGAGTTGGAGGCGGCTGGGCATGATGCTGGGCCGGAGATTGTTTTTCAGTAGATCAGACTGATATTACTGTCAGGCGTCTATTGCCCAGAGAGCGTAAATCGGTATGATACCGGCCTTATTCAAATTCAATCTGTAGCCTTGGAGTTAACCTAGATGAGCATTAAGTCAGACCATTGGATTCGCCGTATGGCAGAGCAGCAACAAATGATCGCACCTTTTGAGTCTGGTCAGGTGCGCTACGCTGGAGAGGATCGGGTTATTTCCTATGGCACTTCAAGCTACGGCTACGATGTGCGCTGTGCGGATGAGTTTAAGGTGTTTACCAACGTCCACTCCAAGACGGTAGACCCAAAAAACTTCGATAATGATTCTTTTGTGGATATGAAGGGTGACTTCTGCATTATCCCGCCCAACAGTTTTGCGCTGGCACGAACGGTTGAGTACTTCAAAATCCCTCGTTCTGTGCTGACTATCTGCCTGGGCAAGTCGACCTATGCCCGCTGCGGTATTATCGTGAATGTGACGCCGCTGGAACCAGAGTGGGAAGGGCATGTAACCCTGGAATTCTCAAACACCACCAACCTGCCGGCCAAGATTTATGCCAATGAGGGTGTGGCTCAGATGTTGTTCTTTGAGTCCGATGAAGTTTGTGACACGTCCTATGCTGACCGCGGTGGCAAGTATCAGGGTCAGACTGGCGTAACTCTGCCTAAAACCTAGAAGCAAAGCCTCAGGGGTTAAGCAGAGCATCTTTTAGAGCCAGCGCTTGCTGCTGCAGACGCTGGGTGTTCTCCGGGCCTGTGCGCAGCAGTTGCTTTTGGACTGGCAGCAGGGCTTCCAGTTCCGGGTCGGCAAATTTATAGGCTACAGAGTCTCTGGTCAGCCTGATTGGTTCAACAATAATCGGCGTGGCCAAAATATTATCGATTGCCTGCAGAATAATGCCGTCCATCTGTCGTGGGCGATAGCCCATTTCGGCAAAGGCGTTTTCGAGCAGGGGACGCATAAAGTGAAACAACTGGCCCATGGATTTCATATTAAAGCTGGTTAATACGCCAACTGTGCTGTCATAGCGCTCATAGTTGCCCGCGTTGAGCCAGATGGTTTCGCCATCTTTGTGCATGGCGAAACTGCCTTCCGGTGGAGTCAAAGGGAAAACTTTGCTCAGTGTGTTGCCTCTGGCCAGACCATCCAGATAGCTGGCGCTGCGACGCAGTAGATCGTCGGTGTTGAGCCATGTTTGCAGTTCTGATTTGTGCTTGATTAGCAGCATGCGGTCGCGGACAAAGGCATCACTGTTATCCAGCGATGGCAGCTGCGGTGGCTTCATTACTGTTTTTTTCTGCGCTGCTGATTCGGCTGCTGGCGTTGCTACTGGTGTTGGAATAACGGCTTCCGGTACTGCTGGTCGCTCTATGACGGCTTCGACCACGGGCTGCTGTTCGACGATGCCCATCAGCTCCATATCATCCTGATCTGAGCTGTTGGTGGATTGGTAAAGTACTCCACCGACCAGCACACCTGCGGCGATAGTCCCGAGCATCAGGATGGTTTTGCTTGTACCAGATTTATTGGGTGGCCGAGCCATAGTTATTTCTCTGTCGCAATCTTCAAGGGTCGGACAGGTTGGTTGTTAACCTCTCCGTTGATAATGTTCATTTCATGCCTGTCGCCATCCTCGACCTGTTCAAGTCGAACAGCCAGGTAGTCCCAGTCAGTTGCCAGCCAGATTTTTGTCTGTCGCTGGTTATCTTCCCTAACGCGCTGCACTAATACGGTATTGAGAGGCCCTATGGCTGTCTCTAAAATTTCATTGTTGATAATCTGGAAAATGTATTGTTTCAGCTTTCCCCGAGAAATAACAGGGTAGGACAATGTCTCTTTCCCGGATTGTAAATCAAGTCGCAATTGCAGCTTTTGGGTAATGATATCCAAATAGCCTGATTGCAGAGGCAGGCTGGTTACTTTGTTTTTCTTGCTGTAACGCAGTTCTTGATTGGGCCAGTCAAACACCTGTTTTTCGATGCGTTTTTTTCCCAGTAGAGAGCGCTCATAGCTGTATACCCATGGCACGATTTGCTTATTCTCGGAAATGCTGAACAGCGCTCGCTCATCGATTTTGCCAAAGATGTTTTTTGCTTTTAAGGTTTGTTGAAACTGGCCGGATTCAAGCTGTTCAAGTCGGTGATCGGCTTCGATTTCCATGCCGTTAAAATTGGCGCTGTATTTGGCGCTGTAGCTTTTAATATCAGCCGCCATTGAGGTCGACACACTGATAAGGCCGCAAAGGACTATAGCTAACGCGGACGTTGCTTTGCCGTAAGTGAATGTCATAACGCTGTTAGTCTTCCTCTTTGTTCAATGGCTGTAGTACCAGACGGCTCTAGAATAGGGGGTTTAGAGTGTTAAATGCAATTATCGTTCGCCATCTTGAGAAAAAGTTCTGCCAGTCTGGCCAAGGACTTGGTTGTCCAAAATAGCCTGGCCATTTTTCATCTCCAGACGACCAGAGCAAAACCACTGTGCCACAGTTGGATATATTTTGTGTTCCACACTGAGTACCCTCGCTGCAAGGCTGCTGGCATTGTCATCTGCCAGTATGGGCACCTTTGCTTGCAGGATTGCAGGTCCGCCATCCAGTTCCGGGGTAACAAAATGTACTGTTGCACCAGCTTCTGCATCGCCGGCATCCAGAGCGCACTGATGCGTATGCAAGCCTGGGTAGGCAGGCAGCAATGAGGGGTGGATATTAATCAGTTTGCCGATAAAGCGATTGACAAAATTCGGGGTTAAAATGCGCATAAAGCCGGCCAGTATGACCAGGTCCGGGGCAAAGCTTTCAATAACATCACCGAGATTGGCGTCAAACTCTTCTCTGCTGTCAAAGGCGCGGTGATCGACAATAATATTGGGAATACCGACCTGTGAGGCGCGATCCAGTCCTTTGGCCTCTGGTTTGTTACTGATAACAGCGGCAATCTTGGCATCCAGGTCGCTGTTGTCTCCGCCGCAGGCGTCAATAAATGACTGCAGGTTGGAGCCGCCGCCAGAGATCAGTACTACCAGACGCGCCGTTTGATTAGTGACTGCCATGGATCCCTCAGTTATGCCGTCAGGCCAAGAAGCTGAACCTGCTCCTGATCAGCTTTGCTCTCTTCGATGGTACCCAGTACAAATGCATCTTCGCCATTGTCATTTAAATATGACAGGGCCGCGGCCACAGTATCTGCAGGTACGCAGATCACCATGCCGACGCCGCAGTTCAATGTGCGGTGCATTTCATGCTCATCAATATTGCCGCCCTGCTGCAGCCAGTCAAACACTGCTGGTCTGGTCCATGCGCTGGTGTCGATAATGGCTGTGGCATTGTCTGGCAGTACCCGGGGAATATTTTCCAGAAGCCCGCCGCCGGTAATATGGGCCAGGGCATGCACTGGGGACTGGGCGATCAGGCCGAGCAGCGATTTCACATAGATTTTTGTTGGCGCCATCAGCAGATCAATCAATGGCTGCCCATCGAGCTTCGTGGTCCCCGGATCCGTATTAGTGACTTCCAGTACTTTGCGAATCAATGAGTAGCCATTGGAATGGGGGCCGCTTGAGGCCAGCCCAATCAAGGTGTCGCCCACCTCAACTTTGCTGCCATCAATCAGTTCAGATTTTTCTGCCATGCCGACACAGAAGCCTGCGAGGTCGTAGTCGTCCCCTTCATACATGCCGGGCATCTCGGCAGTTTCACCACCGATTAATGAGCAACCGGATAACTCGCAACCATCGGCTATGCCATTGACCACTGCTGCAGCTGTATCTATATCCAACTTGCCAGTGGCGTAGTAGTCGAGAAAGAACAGTGGCTCGGCACCACAGACAATCAGATCATTGACGCACATGGCCACTAGGTCGATACCAACGGTGTCATGTTTGCCATGGTCCAGTGCCAGGCGCAGTTTGGTGCCTACGCCATCTGTGCCGGAAACCATAACCGGTTCGCGGTAGCCCGTGGGCAGTTCAAACAGAGCGCCAAAACCACCGAGTCCTGCCATTACCTCCGGACGACGAGTGCGTTTGGCCGCGCCTTTAATTTTTTCGATCAGGGCATTACCAGCATCAATATCAACACCGGCGTCTTTGTAGCTCAAAGATTGAGTCTTTTCGGTCATGGAGGCGCTTCCTGTTTAAAGCATCTGAATTTTTAGCCCGCTATTTTAGATCGGGTGAGCCAAATTTTCATTAAGCACTGGTACAATGAAGCAAATTAATTGGGAGAAAAGTCGTTGAAACGGATATTTGCGCTGATTTTAGCTTGTTTTAGCCTGCATTCTTTCGCCGAAGAGGTTTCTGGCCTCTATACAGGTCTGGTGCCCGTGGCCGATCAATCAGCAGAGTCTCGGGATTTTGCCGTGACTCAGGCACTGTCTCAGGTGCTTATCAAGCTTACGGGTAATAGCAAAATCATGCAGTCGACCAGGGTTCAGCCTTTTCTCACCAATCCTAATGCCTTTGTTGCCGGGATTGGTTTTCGCAATCTTTCTTCCGTTGATGGTGATGACCAGACGGGGTTGGAAGTTAGCTTTGACCCCCAGGCGCTGGATCAGCTGATTCGTCAGGCGCAGTTGCCGGTGCTGCCGTCCAACAGGCCCAGATTACTGGTGTGGATAGTTCGCGATGATGCATTGCAGGGGCGGGGTTTTGTTGGTCAGGATTTCTCTGATGCCGCTCTACAGTCTTTTGATCGCGCCATGAAAACCCGGGGCATGCCCTATCTTATTCCTAATTTTGATTTGCAGGATCAGCTGTCCCTGTCGGTCAATGAGGCCTGGTCACTGCGGGCTGATCTGATTGGCCCTGCATCGGATCGCTACAATACTGATGGCTGGATAGCATTGCGCTTTTACACCACTTCTAATGCGGAGGTTCGCGGTGCCTGGTTGTACCAGAGTTCCGGGCGCCGCCAGCTAAATGATTTCCGGGCCGAGCCGGGCGAGGAGTTTATGACTGAGGCGGTGGGCAGTCTGGTGGATAGTCTGGCCAGTTCCTACACCTACATGCCTCAACTAGATACCAGTGCGCTGCAAGTAAAGATCAATGGAGTGGCCAACTTTAAGGATTATCAGGCGGTGCTGTCCCAGTTTAAAAAGCTTGAGCTGGTGGATTCGGTGCAGCTATTTGGGGTGCAAGGTGATCAGTTAACCTTGGCGATTGATGCCGAGGCTGGCGCGGAGTTGCTGCATTCGGCACTGGTGCGCAGTGGTCGTTTGCAGAGTCAGACTGCCCCCGGCAGCATGCTGAGCGGGCGCCTTGAATTTGACTGGATTAGCAAGTGAACAAACCATTGCAGCTTAGCCTTGAAGTAAAACTCGACGATCAGGCCACCTTCGATAACTTTTATGCACCAAGGGGCACGCCCCAGCATTTGGCGACCTTTGTACTGCAGGATGATGGGCAAAAATATGCTTACCTGGTAGGTGCTGATGGCAGTGGCCTTTCCCATCTTTTGCAGGCGGCCTGCCAGAAAACTGCGCTGGGCCACAATGCTGGTGCAGTCTATATGCCTTTGACTGAAATGCAGGACTATCCCCCTGAACAGGTTTTGGAAAACCTTGAGTCGGCCAGCCTGCTGTGTCTGGATGATCTGCAATCTGTGGTGCATAAGCAGGAATGGCAGGAGCCGCTGTTTAATCTATTTAATCGCTGCATGGATGCGGGCACTAAATTAGTGATTGCTGCCCATGCTATGCCAGATGATCTGGATTTGGATCTGGATGATTTGCTGTCCCGCCTGAAGTCTGGTGTTTTATTGCAGATGCTGGTATACAAAGATGCGGACCAGAGAAGGCTGTTACAGCATCGCGCCAATCGTCGCGGCCTTTATCTCTCAGATGAGGTGGCGCTATTTTTGTTAAATCGCCTGCCGCGCAATAGCCATCAGTTAATGGAGGCTCTGGAAAAACTGGATGGCGCCTCTATGCAGGAGCAGAGACGCCTGACAACACCATTTGTTAAATCCGTATTGCAACTCTAGCCCTGGTCTGGATTATTGAGGGCACTGCTCACAGTACAGATAAACTCCTCTGGGATCGCTAAGCTGATCCAGCAGGTTAAAGGGCTTAAGCAGTACTTTGGCCTGCTGGCGCAAGCTTTCCGGTAACCAGCTGACATCGCTGCCCCTGACACCGAGCCCCGCCAGAGAGGCGCCGATATTGCTGTTCATCTCGGATAAAAACTGCTCGTAGACCGTCAGTGGTTTGCGTTGGTAATCCACCATATATTCACTTAGGTTGGCCAGCTCTGCGGCTTCCACAATTGCATCACTGAGATCGCCCAACTCATCTACCAGACCCAGCTGTAATGCCCGTTGGCCTGTCCATATCTGGCCCTGTGCAATTTTGTGCACCTCCGCTGGTGTTGATTTGCGGGCTTCAGCTACTAAGGTGAGAAAGCGCGTGTAGACATTGTCTACACCAGATTGAAAGACCATCTCAGCCTGTTTGGTCATGGGGCGATCCAGCTGCATAATGCCCGCGATATTTGTCGTGGCAACACCATCGGAATAGATCCCCATTGCTGCCAGGCTGTCTTCCACTGTGGGTATCACCCCAAACACGCCGATAGATCCTGTAATGGTGGTAGGCATGGCCAAAACCCGATCCGCCTCGGTGGCGATCCAGTAGCCTCCGGATGCGGCATAACTGCCCATGGAAACGACTATGGGAATACCTTGTTTGCGGGTGGCAGCCATGGCATCGCGGATAACATCCGAGGCGAAAGCACTTCCTCCCGGACTGTCGATACGCAGCACCACAGCTTTGATATCGCTGTCGTCGCGCAAGCGATCGAAAATTCCAGCCAATGTATCGCCGCCAGCGGTTCCCTCTGGTTGCTCGCCATCGACAATATTGCCCGCGGCTACAACCAAGGCAATTTTATGCCGTTTCGCTGCTGCGGAATTAATTTTCCCCAGTCTCACATGGTTGAGATAACCTTTCAGGTTAATGCGATTAAACTTGCCATCTGTGCCTGGAATCATCTCGTTGAGGTACGCGGACATCTCGGTTCTGGTGGCGACCTGATCGATTAGATCCTGTTTTTTGGCCAGGGCAGATGAGTTGCCCAGACTGGCCTGCAGGTTAATATGAAGGTTTTCGGCATAGCTGTGGACAGTGCCAGAGGGTAGGCCCCGCAGCTGCTCTATCTGGGAGCCATAAAATTGCCACAGTTCATTCATTAGCTCTGTGCTGGCCTGCTTCGCCTCCGGGGACATGTTGTTGCCCAGGAAGGGCTCGACGGCACTTTTAAACTGGCCGACACGGAAGATATGCATATTGATTTTGAGCTTATCCAGCGCCTCTTTAAAGTAGCTGTTAAAGGCGCCAAAGCCAGTAATCATGACGGCCCCGAGGGGATTGAGCAGAATTTCATCGGCGTGGGCGGCAAGGTAATACTGTGACTGTGACAGGTTGTCTGCTACTGCGATAATTGGTTTGCCGCTTTTTTTAAAGCGCAGCAGTGCGACACTGATCTCTTCAAGCTTGCTCAGGCCGCCGCCAGCCATATAGTCAGTATCAATAACCAGATGGGTGATGCGGCTATCCCTGCCAGCTGCGTCGAGTGCTTCAATAATATCCCTGACCAGGGTTTCAGAATCTTGCTGGTTGCCACCAGATAGTATCTGGCCAAATGGGTCGGTGTAGGATTTTTGATCAACCAGCACGCCACTGGGGGCTAGATACAGAGCGCCGCTGTCGGGCATGGGTTGAATATCATCGGCAAACATACCGCCTAGTATCATTAGGAAAAAGCCTAAAAAAAGCAGGCCAATAATGGTGCGAATGCCATTTATTACAGTGCCAAAAAAACGAAAGATGCGGCGAATGATTCCTGGTTTTTTATCAGCCATAGATATTCCTTTTCAGTAACTGGGTTACAGGTTGTTGACCTGTCTGATGCGGGCATAAACCATTGCTGCGCAGAACAGCAGGATAGTCAAAA
>JABJOY010000073.1 GCA_018664075.1 Porticoccaceae bacterium
GTGGCAAAAGACTCATCAACCTGAATGGAGCCATTGTTGCGCATCACCACATTGGTTGTTTCCAGCCCCAGCCCTGCTGTATTGGCCTGACGACCTGTGGCGTATAGCACGAGTTCGGTATCAAGAGTTGCGCCTGTATTCAGCGCCACAGACAGTTGGTCAGCGGTTTTGCTGATCTGACTAATTTCGGTATTTAAATGGATATTGACCCCTTTGGCGCTCATACCCTGGGTGACTTTGTCGCTCATTTCGGCATCAAACGACTTGAGTAGTTTTGGGCCGCGATAGACCAGATGGGTTTCTACGCCAAGTCCATTTAAGATCCCGGCAAACTCAACGGCTATATAGCCACCGCCAACTACCACTGCACTGCTCGGCAGCTTATCGAGAAAAAACATCTCATTGGAACTCAGGGCATGCTCACTGCCGGGAAATTCGGGGATATAGGGCCAGCCGCCGGTGGCCACCAAAATGGTTCGGGCCCGGTAGGTTTCACCATTAACAGTGACAAGATGTGGCCCGGCAATGGTTGCGCGGCCATCAAATAGCTGGGCACCGCTATTATCAATCAGGCTGTTATAGATACCATTAAGACGTTCAATCTCGGCGGTCTTGTTATCGCGCAATGTTGCCCAGTTAAGCCTCGGTTGACTGTCGACATTCCAGCCAAAGCCTGCGCTGGCATGGAATAGCTCTGAAAACTGGGAGGCATAGACAAATAGTTTTTTCGGCACGCAGCCAACATTGACGCAGGTTCCGCCGAGATACCGCTCTTCGGCCACGGCTACCTTTTTACCTTTTGCTGCAGCCATGCGGGCGGCGCGCACGCCGCCGGAGCCTGCTCCAATGACAAAAAGGTCGTAGTCAAATTCAGTATTCATTCTTAATCCTATACCCTTAACCTTGGGCCTTCTCCGATAAATTAAACCAGGCCAGCTTATCTTGCAGGCTGACCACATGGCCAACAATAATTAATGTGGGTGCTTTGGCTCCTGCAGACCGGACTATATTGGGCAGGCTTTGCAGATCCCCCACAAATACCTGCTGTCTGGCAGAGGTGCCCTTCTCAATCAATGCCGCTGGTGTCTCGGAATCCAGGCCATGCTCCATAAGTTGCTGGCAAATGGTTTCCATGCCATTAAGACCCATATAGAACACCAATGTCTGGTTTGGCTGAACCAGTTCCGGCCAGTTAAGGTCCATTTTTCCGGAGCGCAGATGACCGGCGATAAAGCGCACCGATTGGGCGTGGTCGCGATGGGTCAGCGGTATACCAGCATAGCTGGCGCAGCCTGAGGCGGCTGTAATTCCCGGCACTACCTGAAAAGGAATGCCATGTTCTGCCAAGGTTTCTATCTCTTCGCCGCCACGCCCAAAGATAAAGGGGTCACCGCCTTTTAGTCGCACTACTCGGTTGCCCTCCAGGGCATAATCAACCAGCTTCTGGTTGATATTGTCCTGGGTCACTGGATGGTCCCCTGCGGTCTTGCCTACATAGATACGGGTGGCATCCCGGCGCACCAGATTAAGAACCTCCTTGGACACAAGGCGATCATAGAGCACGATATCCGCCTGCTGCATTAAGCGCAGGGCTTTAAAAGTCAGCAGATCTGGATCGCCGGGGCCGCCGCCGACCAGATAGACTTCACCGGTCTTAAATTCAGAGGTATTCTCGAGCTTGTCCGCCAGCAGCTGTTCTGCCTTATCCAGATTGTTTGCGTAGGCCTGCTCGGCGATGGGGCCGTTAAAAACCTCCTCCCAGAATGCCTTGCGGTCAGCGCCATTGGAAAACTTTGCCTTTACCCGCTCGCGAAAGCTGCCCGCGAGGGAGCCCAGTTTAGCCATGCCCGCAGGCAGCAGGCTTTCGAATCTTGTGCGCAGCAACCGCACTAATACAGGTGCATCACCACCGCTAGAGATTGCAATCTGTATGGGCGAGCGATCGACAATGGAGGGGAAAATCACCGTAGAGAAGCCTGGGTCATCCACCACGTTAGAGAGCATATTGGCGGCCTGGGCATGTTCCGAGACCAGCCGATTAAGATCGCGGTCATTAGTTGCCGCAATCACCATAACAGTATCCGGGTAGCCTAAAAGCTGTTTATGCTCATAGGCACCAGTAATAAGCTCAAGTCCATTGCAACCATCAGCTGTATCTTTGGCATCCATGGCAATCAGATCCGGGCAAAAATCCTTGGCGATAATGGTGATATAAGCGCTGGCTTCCTGCACAAGGCGCACTTTGCGCAGGGCGATTTCGCCACCGCCAACCACCAACACGCGGCGACCTTTTAGGTTATGAAATAAAGGTAGGAAATCCATTGTTACTGTCTGTGCCTTTTAAAAAGATAGAGTGACAGAGCAGATATTTAAGCCCGCTCTATACATTAAGAATAATCCCGATTTAACTGGGTTAGCTGATAACTGTCTGGCCATTCATCAGTGGCTGCAGTGCGGCCGGGATAGCAATGGAGCCATCTGCCTGCTGATAGTTTTCCATTACCGCCAGTAATGTGCGACCCACTGCCAGACCGGAGCCGTTTAGAGTGTGCAGCAGCTCCGGTTTGCCATCGGCTTTTCTATAGCGAGCCTTCATGCGGCGTGCCTGGAAGTCGGCAAAATTACTGCAGGACGAAATCTCGCGATATTTTTCCTGAGATGGTAACCACACCTCAATATCATAGGTTTTTGCCGCAGAGAAACCCAGGTCGCCGCCACAGAGCACCACGGTGCGATACGGCAGTTCAAGCTTCTGCAAAATAGCTTCTGCATGGCCTACCAGAGTCTCAAGAGCATCCCAGGATTGCTCCGGATGAACAAACTGCACCATTTCAACCTTCTCAAACTGATGCTGGCGAATCATGCCTCTGGTATCGCGGCCATAGCTGCCAGCTTCACTTCTAAAGCAGGGCGTGTGGGAGACAAATTTAACCGGTAAATCGTCGACAATTTCATTGCGGTAGATATTAGTGATAGGCACTTCCGCGGTGGGGATCAGATAGAACTCGCGCTCATCATCGAGCTTAAACAGATCTTCCTCAAACTTAGGTAGCTGGCCCGTGCCATAGAGGGACTCACGGTTAACTATATAAGGCACATAGACTTCTTCGTAGCCATGTTCCTGAATATGGGTATTGAGCATAAACTGGGTCAGGGCCCGATGTAGGCTTGCCAGCCCGCCACGCATCTGGGAGAAGCGAGAGCCGGTAATTTTGGCGGCAGTATCAAAATCCAGACCATTCAGGGCTGCGCCAAGATCAACATGATCCTTCACCTCAAAATCAAAACTCCGGGGCTCGCCCCAGCGGCGCACTTCTATATTGTCATCCTCATCATTGCCGGCAGGCACAGACTCATGGGGAATATTGGGAATGCCCTGCACCAGATCATCCAGCTGGTCCTGAACCGCGATCAACGCTGCATCAGCTGCGGCAGAATCATTTTTCAGCTGCTCACCTCTGGCCTTTAATGGCTCAATATCTTCGCCCTTGGCTTTGGCTTCACCGATTAGCTTGCCCATGGTTTTGGAATAGCTATTGCGCTCTTGTTGCAGACTTTCAGCTGCCAGTTGCAATCCTTTGCGCTGAGTCTCGAGGTCTGTAAAAGCCTGTGTATCAAGGTCAAAGCGCTTGATTTTCAGACTATCGGCAACGGCGTGTAAATCCGAACGTAACAGCTTCGGGTCGAGCATGGTGACTTCCTTAAAATTAAATCAAAATAAACGTGTTAGCCAGACCGAAGCAGCAACTGCAGCCAAGCATAAAACAACAGTACCCAGCGCATATATCAGCGCCATAAAAAGATGGCCATTTTGCCACAGACCAAGGGCATCAAGCGAGAATGTTGAGAAAGTAGTGAATGCACCGAGGAAACCGACCATCAGCAGGCTGCGCATTTCTGCGGGCAAGGCGCCCTTCTCTACAATGATCACAAACAGCATGCCCATGACAAAGCTGCCCAGCACATTGACTGACATGGTTGCCCAGGGAAACTTTTGACTGCTGGGGTTAAATATTATGCTGCTGACGCCATAGCGAGCCATAGCCCCCAGAGCACCGCCGACGGCCACGGCTAACCAATGCATTATTGTTGTTCCTTATTTTGTTTGTCGAGTGAGTGCAGGTGGGCCAATTTGGCGCCAATCTGCTTTTCGAGGCCGTTATCGGTGGGAAAATAATACTGCTTATCTGCCAGGTCCTCAGGTAGATAATTTTCCCCAGCCGCATAGGCCTCCTGTTCATTGTGGGCGTATCTATAATCTTTGCCGTATTCCAACTCTTTCATTAGCTTGGTGGGTGCATTGCGCAGGTGCATGGGCACCTCATAACTTGGCAGGGATTGCACATCAGCCATGGCTGCCTTAAATGCGCCATAAACTGCATTGCTCTTGGCTGCCACGGCACAATAAGTCACTGCCTGGGCCAGAGCTAGCTCACCCTCCGGGCTGCCCAGGCGCTCCTGCACCGACCAGGCATTTAACGCCAACTCCAGCGCACGTGGGTCGGCATTGCCAATATCCTCTGTGGCTATACGCACTACACGACGGGCAATATAAATAGGGTCACAGCCTCCATCCAACATGCGGCACAGCCAGTATAGAGAGGCATCCGGTGACGAGCCTCGCACAGACTTGTGCAGGGCCGAAATCTGGTCGTAAAAGTATTCGCCGCCTTTATCAAAGCGTCTAGTATCTCCCACCAGAACCTGTTCCAGAACGGCGCTATCAATAATCGATTGATCGCCCTGTTCAGTCGCAAGGTCGTTGGCAATCTCTAGCAAATTTAAAGCCCGGCGGGCATCACCATCTGCTGCATTGGCCAGCAGATCCAATGCAGCTTTATCCAGCTGCAACTGCTGCTGACCCAGACCGGTTTCGCTATTGGCCAGAGTCTGCTGTATTAGGGCTTTAACCTGATCAGTATCCAGGCTTTTAAGCACATAGACCCTGCAGCGGGACAGTAGTGCATTGTTCAATTCAAAGGATGGATTCTCTGTGGTGGCACCAACAAATACCACAGTACCATCTTCCACATAGGGCAAAAATGCATCCTGCTGAGACTTGTTAAAGCGATGGACTTCATCGACAAACAATATGGTTTTTCGGCCGCGCAGATCACGCTGTTCTTCGGCTTTTGCTATGGCGGCGCGAATTTCCTTCACCCCGGACAGCACTGCAGAGATACTTTCAAAATGGGCATCGGCGGAGGCGGCAATAATTCTGGCTAATGTTGTTTTGCCCACCCCTGGCGGGCCCCAGAAGATCATTGAGTGCAGAGTTTCGTTTTTGATTGCCTCCCGCAGCGGCTTGCCCGGACCAATCAGATGCTGTTGACCATAAAAACCATCCAGGGTCTGGGGCCGCATGCGTGCGGCCAGAGGCTGATATGGCTGCTGGCTAAACAGGTCAGCTGTCATTGTTGATCACATCAATATCCCCAGGTATCTCAAATTCAAATAAGGCTGCAGGCAGACTGGGGTTGAGCTGGACGTCAGAAAAGGCAATGCGAGTGACCTGCCCCAGGCTATCGGTCAGGCTGATGGATGCTGGCAACTGGTCGACGAATATAATCTGCAGTTCACTGAACAGACTGCCTCCCTGCTCTGGTGTTAGCTGGAAAACATCGGGAGATAGCTGACGAATAAAGTAGGCACTATCGAGGCGGGTCAGATCACCGGAAAATAAAATGGCTGGCGTCGATTCAATGCTGGCATCA
>JABJOY010000074.1 GCA_018664075.1 Porticoccaceae bacterium
AGCAGAATAGCCAGAGCCAGCAACACTGGTGTTAACTCAGACATGGGCAGAACCTCCATCAACAATCACCGGATCTGCAATGGTTCTATCGCTGGCAATCAACTGAGGAGAGCGGCGCTGCCAGTTAGTATCTTTGCTCAAACTGGCGGTACTGCCAGCGCGCAGAGACAGAGTTTCAGCATAGCCCACACTAAAACCAACGCAGTTTTTTGCCACCCGCTGTAAAATCTGCACCTCCAGAGAAACCTCTTCACCATCTACCGAGACGCAGACGCCATCTCCTGTTACAACACCGAGTTTTTCTGCCACTACTGCCCCCAAAGCAATGCAGGCATAGCCAGCCAACTCCGCAATCTCATCAGTGTTCACTGACAGCTCGTCAGAGCCGTGGACTCTATGCACAGGGATTAATTGCCATTGATGAGGCTGCATCTCCATTGTCGACTTGGGAGCTTTAGCCACAGCACCCTTGGACGTTGAAACAATAAGACGCTGGCCCGCAGTGCCGCCTTTTAAAGGACCATCGACTTCCGCCTGGAATTTTTGCAGGGACTGATTAGAGTTCCAGCCCGGCGACCAGACATAGGGCCGCAGCGACGACGGCTGGTCGCGATTGAGCCCCTCCATGCTGTAGGACAATGCTGTCTCCGTATCTTTGGGTTGCTGGGGTTCATGAACAGAGACCGCGGCATTCATTGCCGTGCGGCCACTGTATCTGTGAGTCTGGCGTGGAATCTTTAGCCCGCGATTGCGGAAGCTATGGTCTGGTGCAGCATCAATCAAACCAGACAGATCAGACTGTGTCTCGGCACAGGCGGCCACCACCTGATCAAAATGCTGTAATTTGGATAATGATTTATGGCCAGTCTCAGTGGCCAGCTTCAACAGCCATTGCCAGCTGGCCAGGCGCTCTGCGGCGGGCTCAAAGACCGGGAAATAACGCTGGGCGCGGCCTTCCATATTAACTAGCGTGCCCTCAGACTCAGCATAGGAGGCAGCGGGTAAAACCATATCCGCTGCACCCAAAGTATTGTTCTCAAGCACGTCCATGGCAATCACCTGGGTGCCCTGGGCTGTTAGCAGATCCAGCTGTTGCGCATCCAGGCGCCGTTCAAGATCATTCTCCATCACTAGCAGAACATCAATATCAGCAACTGCGCCCACAAGCTGGGATAATGTTTTGCTGCCCTTGTTGAGCATCGCCGAACCCAGACTATTAGCCTCCGGCACACAGAGGCTAAGCATCACATTAGTCTCCTTGGTGAACAGAGCTTCGGCAACCGCAACTGCGCCATTAATAATGCCCCGGTGTTGCATGCTGGTGCCGCTGACAATCAGGGGATTCTTCGCCTGCTGCAAAATACTGGCAACCTGCTTGGCCTGCTTATCGGTAACCGCCTCGCCCGCCATTGCTTCAACCACAGACACCGCAAACTCGGCAATCTGGTCCGGGGCCAGAGAAATAAATTGGCTGGCAACATCATCCAGCCTGGTATCCATAGCAGAGACAATAATCATCGGTGAGAGCTGATCCTGAGCCAGATTGCGCACTGCTGCATCCTGCCACTGGGGCAGACCTATCTGCTCAGCCAACGCAAAGGATTTATTGCGCAGAGCCTGGCGCATTGCCAATGCTGCTCTGGGTGCTGTATTGGTTACATCTTCCCCTAACACCAAAATGGCATCTGCCGTTTCCATCTGTTTAATCGTCGGATTGCTGGCTTTACTGGTTTTTAAAACCTTTAACACTGCCGCCATTAAGTCGCTGTCAGTGTCAGAGAAACCAGAGTAAAAATTCTCAGTGCCCACCAACTCACGGAGCAGATAATTGGCCTCCATCGATGCCCTTGGCGACCCAATGCCGGCAACTTTTTTACCCTGCATCCAACCCGCGGCTGTCGTCAGAGCCTGCTGTTGATGCACCGCCATAAAACTGCCATCTGGTTTTTTAATACCGGCATAATCAAGGCGAGCATCTGAATTGATATAGCCGCTGCCAAAGCGCCCACGGTCGCAAAGAAAATACCCATTGACCTCATGGTTATATCTATTGTGCACACGCTTTAGTTTGCCGTAGCGCTCCCCCGGGGCTGTGTTACAACCCACTGCACAGCCAGTACAAATTGATGGCGCTGACTGTAGATCCCATTTGCGGCTGTACTGTTTTAGAAAGGGTTTATCGGTAAATACACCTGTGGGACAGACCTCAACCAGATTGCCACTAAACTCATTTTCCAGAACACCCTCTTCATGACGCCCAAAATACAGGTGGTCATGGGACGCCTGGGCACCCAGATCGCGGCCCCCGGCATAGTCTTTGTAATAACGCTCACATCTATAGCAGGTGATACAGCGATTCATTTCATGGTGAATAAGTGGCCCGAGATACTGATTGCGGTAGGTGTTCTTCTGGCCCTTGTACCTGCGATCCCTGTGCCCCACCATTACCGTCATATCTTGCAGGTGGCACTCACCACCCTCGGCGCATACCGGGCAGTCATGGGGATGATTTAACATCAGCGACTCAACCACAGCTTCACGGAACTCGGTAGCGTTTTCTGCCTTGAGGGAAAATCGTGCGCCCTCTGTCACCCCAGTCATACAACCCATCACTATACGGCCGCTGGTGTCCTCTTCATTTTGATATTGCACCAGAGCACATTGGCGACAGGAACCAATAGAACCCATGGCCGGGTGCCAGCAGAAGTAGGGTAAATCCAATCCAGCATTAAGACAGGCTTCGAGAATGTTCTCACCGTCGTTAACCTGAAGTTCCTGACCATCTACAAATATAGTTGGCATAATTTACACTCGTTTAATGATAGGGGCAGCGGCCAGTGCTGATATGCTGCTTAAAGTCATCGTAAAAATATTTTAAAGCGCTCTGCAGAGGCTCCATGGCTCCAGGGGCCAGCGCACAATGGGTGTTGCCAATAGCGCCTATATAGCGAACCTGATAGGCCAGTGTCTCCAGGTCTTCAGGCTGACCGCGGCCCTCTTCAATATCCTGCAACACCTGTCTCGACCAAGGGAGACCATCCCGGCAAGGAGTGCAAAAACCACAGGACTCATGGGCAAAGAAGCGAATTAGATTCAGCACCATGCCCACAGGACAGGTCCGATCATCGAGAATAATCATGGTACCTGTACCCATGCGACTGCCAGCGGCACCAATCACGTTGTAGTCCATGGCCAGATCTAAATGTTCCGCAGTGAGAAAATCTGTGGAGCCACCGCCAGGCAAAAAACCCTTCAGCTGATAGCCGTCCTGCATACCACCAGCATGCTGCTCAATAATCTCGCGAATGGGCGTACCCATGGGCAGCTCCCAGCACCCTGGATTATTAACCTTGCCACTGACACCAAAAAGCTTGGTGCCGGCATCTTCACCCACACCCAAAGTCTTAAACCAATCCGCACCGCGATCAATAATATGGGGGATATTGCACAGGGTTTCGACATTGTTAACGATGGTGGGACGCCCCCAGAGACCGCTGACCTGAGGGAATGGTGGCTTGGCTCTGGGGTTGGCGCGCTTGCCCTCAAGGGCATTGATCAGAGCAGTCTCCTCACCGCAAATATAACGACCGGCACTTGGGTGCACATGCATATGAAGGCTGTAGCCGCTGCCAAGAATATTGTCCCCCAGCAGTCCGGCGCTGTAGCATTCTGCCAGGGCATCACGCAGCCGCTGGATGGCGACAATATATTCGCCTCGAATAAAGATATAGGAAATATCCGCACCTATGGTGTAAGCCGCCAGAATCATGCCCTCAATCAGCTGGTGAGGATCACATTCCATCAGCAGACGATCCTTGAAAGTGCCGGGCTCCATCTCGTCGGCATTGCACACCAGATATCTGTGCCCAGGAGTAGATTTATCTGCCGCGGGAACAAAACTCCACTTCATGCCAGTGGGGAAACCTGCACCACCGCGGCCACGCAAATTAGATGCGCTGATCACATCCTGGCAATCTTTAGGGGACATTTCCGCCATGGCTTTGCGCAGCCCCTGATAACCACCATTGGCTTCATAGGCTTTTAAATCTGTTGGCTTTTGTTCGAGGCCAATATTGCGAGTCAGCACTTTTTCCATTACTGATCACCTCCGGTTTTTGCATCCCCAAACAGGGCTTTAACCTGAGCTTCATCAATATGGGTAACCAAGTCATCCCCCACCATCATCACCGGCGCGCGATCACAGGCACCGAGACAGGGAACCGGCAATAATGTGTATTGGTTATCTGCCGTGGTCTCGCCGTAGTCCACACCCAGCGCAGCAGAAATTTTTTCTTTGATATCGTCGCAGCCACAGATCCAGCAACTGACGCTGTCGCAGAACAAAATAACTTTTTCACCCACTGGGCGGCGGTAAATTAAATTGTAAAACGTAGCCACACCCTCAAGCTCTTCCGCTGACATTTCCAGACGCCGGGCAATAGCCTGAAGGCATTCATCGGACACCCAGCCCCGCTTGGCCTGAACAATTTTTAATGCGTCTATCGCAGCTCCCGACTTGTAGGGGACATGGCCCAGCTCCGCATCTATCTCGGCAATCTCCTGGGCTGTCAGCACAGAATCCAGATCAGTTTGAATCATCTGTGGTTTGCTCATCGGTCTACATCCGCCATAACAAAGTCAATACTCGCAATAATGGCAATCAAATCCGGAATCATCAGACCTTTGCTGATCAACGGGATCTGCTGCAGATGGGGAAATGATGGTGTGCGAATTCTGGTGCGATAGGAGTTAGTGCTGCGATCGCTAATCAGGTGATAACTGTTGATACCTTTGGTGGCTTCAATCATTACCGAGGCCTCACCTTCAGGAATAACCGGCCCCCAACTGACATTTAAAAAATGATGGATCAGGGTTTCGATATCTTCCATGGTCTGTTCTTTGGGTGGCGGTGTGGTCGCCGAATGATCACTTTTGTAGGGCCCGCTGGGCATATTATCCACGCACTGACGAATAATTCTCAGGCTCTGTCGCATCTCCTCAATGCGCAGTGCAGCCCGGTCATAGCAGTCGCCATTGGTTGCTGTTGGCACATCAAACTCAAACTGGTCGTAACCGCCATAGGGGCGCTTTTTGCGCACATCCCAATCACTGCCGGTGGCCCGCAAACCCGGGCCGGTGATACCCCAATCCAGTGCCTCCTGCTTGGTGTACACACCTATGCCTACGGTACGATCCTTGAGCATTTCATTTTGCATTGCCATCTTGTCGTAATGATCCAGGCGCCCAGGGAGATAATCGAGAAACTCACGGATCATGCGATCCCAGCCATCGGGCAAGTCCTGAGCCACGCCACCTATACGGAACCAGGCCGGATGCATGCGGCCACCAGTGATAGCTTCGACAATACCAAACAGTTTTTCACGGTCGACAAACATATAAAACACCGGCGACATCTGCCCAACATCTTGGACAAAGGTGCCGTAAAAAACCAAATGACTGGAGATGCGGAAAAGCTCCGCCAGCATAATTCGAATGACTTTGGCCCGCTCCGGCACCTCGATACCCGCAAGCATTTCCACCGACTGGATATAGGCTAGATTGTTCATCACCCCACCGAGATAATCGATGCGGTCAGTGTAGGGAATATAGGTGTGCCAGGTCTGGCGCTCGGCCATCTTCTCAGCGCCCCGGTGGTGATAACCAATGTCGGGCACTGAGTCCATGATCACCTCACCATCCAGCTGCAGTGCAATTCTAAATACCCCGTGTACACTGGGATGGTTGGGACCCAGATTCAGGAACATAAATTCACTGTCATCACTGGCCGCCTTCATACCCCAGTCTTCAGGCCGAAAACGCAATGCCTCCTGCTCACGGGCGACGCGCTCCGAGCCCATTTCGAACTCGCCCATCTCGGTGGCACGGGCGGGATGGTCCTTGCGCAGGGCATGGCCCTCCCAGGTTGGCGGCAACAGAATACGGAACAGATTGGGGTGACCAGCAAACAGCACGCCGAACATATCCCAGGCCTCCCGCTCATACCAATTGGCATTGGGCCAAATCGAAATAATGCTGGGGATATTTAGATCGGACTCTGACAGGGCAACCTTGATACGCAGGTCTTCATTGCGCTCCATGGAAAGCAATTGATAGACGACGGTAAAATCGGAATCCGGCTGACCCTGACGATGTTCTCTAGTGCGCTCATCAATCGCGAATAGGTCATAGAGCATGGAAAAACTGGGTTTAAGGAATTGCAAAACCTCGACTAAACGATCGCGGCCTACCCACAATGTAGGAATCTTGTCTACATTGTACTGGGCAACAAATAGATCCTGCCCGAACTGTCGGTACAGGTTCTCTTCCATCTGGTTATTAGCCAGATCTTCGGCCGCTTGCATTTAAACCCCTTAGATTTTTATAGAAATATCCCTAGATGTTTTTTGGTTCCCTTAATTCTGTCGCCTGAATTCTCTCAGCAGTTAGCTGGTCACGCTTACTTATTTTTTCTGGTTTAACCACAGTCTGGTCACCAGCAGCCCAGGTAATGGGCCTTCGCTCTTTACCAATTGATTCCTGAAGCATAAGCAAACCCTGCATCAAAGCCTCAGGGCGAGGGGGACAGCCCGGCACATAGACATCCACCGGAATAAATTTATCCACCCCCTGCACCACAGAATAAATATCGTACATGCCACCGGAATTGGCGCAGGAACCCATGGAAATAATCCAGCGTGGCTCCAACAGTTGTTCATAAAGTCGCTGCACCACAGGGGCCATTTTTAAGAAACAGGTTCCAGAGATAACCATTAAATCTGCCTGCCTTGGTGTAGCCCGAATCACCTCAGAGCCAAAACGCGCAATATCATGTCGACTAGTAAATGAAGTCGCCATCTCCACATAGCAACAGGACAGTCCAAAATTAAACGGCCACAGAGAATGGGCGCGGCCCCAGGCAATCAGATCTTCCAGCTTGGCAAAAGCCACATTGCGCTTGACCTGCTCCTCAACAAAATCATCACTGAGCTGATTACCCTCTTCCGGTCTGCTTAAACTCCACTTCATAGGTTTTCTCCAGCAGACTCTGATTCTTTTTTCTGGGCCTCAGGTAGTCCGACACGCACCTTGTTGCCCCAGTCCAGCGCACCAGAGCGCCATTCATAAATTAACGCCAGAACAAGAATGCCAATAAACACCAGCATTGCCAGATAACCCTCCCAGCCCAATTCAAAGAAGGCGATAGCCCAGGCAAAGATAAACACAGTTTCCAAATCGAAGATCACAAAGAAAATTGCGACCAGATAAAACTCCACCGATATGCGCACCTGGGAATTGCCCACAGAGACAATGCCGGATTCAAAAGGATCGTTGGTTGCAGCCTCGCGACGGCGCTGCCCAAGCAGCCAAGACAGCACTAGCATAGTTACTACCAGCAAGATAACCATGCCGAAGTAAACTGCCAGAGGCCAGATCTCAGTAGAGTACTCGTTAACCATTAACAGTCCTTACCGGTAAGATAAAAACACCGATGGACAGCAGTTAAAGAGAGAATATTTAGATTAAAAGAAAGGCATGCCACCCTGGATAAGTGGCGCGTACAGCTTGAACGAATAATTTCCATATACATATATCGTGGCATAAATACCCCATACGTATCGGATTTCTATCGCCTGCAAAAAAACGTAACTGGCGAACAACCCGTCTGTTTTTATTCAGTGCTACAAAACGAAGGTACCTAAGTTACCTGATTTTCGCAAGGGGATTTAAACGCTTTTATTTTACCGAGGGGGCGTAATGACTTTTTTTAGATCAAAAAAGCATATTGGATAGGAGATAGATATTGTTGCTTTTTTACGGCCAAACCCTTGCACGATAAGGCCGCAATTAAAATATTACCCAATTAAAAAAACAACTGATAAACAAAGTTTTAAACTGAGAAATTTATTGATAAAAATTAGTCAAAAGCATGGCGCAAAACAATGGTTTCAACCCTATCCGGGCCAGTTGAAACCACATCCACTGGCGCACCAGTCAATTCTTCAATGCGATTAATATAATTTCTCGCAGCCTGGGGCAGGTCTTCTATGCGCTGAGCACCCACAGTCACATCCGTCCAACCGGGCATGGTTTCATAGACAGGTGTGATATTTTCAAAGTCATCTGCATGCATTGGAATACCAGCATCGGTGCCGTCTGCATTGATATAGGCCACACAGATATTAACTTCTTCCAGGCCATCTAAAACATCCAACTTGGTCAGACAGATACCGGAGATACTATTGATGCGCACCGCTTGACGCAGAGCCACCGCATCGAACCAGCCACAGCGACGGGAGCGACCAGTGGTGGTGCCAAACTCATGGCCTTTCTCACCCAGGTACTGACCGACTTCACAGTGCAGCTCGGTGGGAAACGGACCGGAGCCAACTCTGGTGGTGTAGGCTTTGGTAATACCCAGCACATAGTCCAGATACAGTGGGCCAAAGCCAGAACCCGTGGCGGTGCCACCGGCTGTAGTATTGGATGAGGTCACATAGGGATAGGTGCCATGATCAATATCCAACAGCGAGCCCTGGGCCCCTTCAAACAAAATATCTTCGCCGGCTTCCCGGGCATCATGAAGCAGTTTGGTGACATCTCCTTTCATGGGCAACAGCTCCGCCGCCCATTCCTTGGCCTGGGCCAATGTCTCATCAAAGTCCACTGGCTCCGCTTTATAGTATTGGGTCAGGGCAAAGTTATGATATTCCAAGACTTCTTTTAGCTTCTCGGCAAAGCGATCCATATTAGCCATATCGCCTAGTCGCAAGCCGCGACGGGCTACTTTGTCTTCATAGGCCGGGCCGATACCGCGACCGGTGGTACCGATCTTGGCTTTGCCTCGAGCGGCTTCGCGGGCCTGATCAAGAGCGATATGGTAGCCCAGAATCAATGGACAGGAACCAGACACCACAAGGCGATCACGCACCTGCACACCGCGCTCTTCAAGCATTTTAATTTCTTTGAGCAGTGCATCGGGGGCGACCACCACGCCATTGCCAATCACGCAGGTAACATGGTCGCGCAAAATGCCGGATGGAATAAGGTGCAGTGCCGTTTTCTTGCCGTCGATAACCAATGTATGGCCAGCGTTGTGCCCTCCTTGAAAGCGCGCCACCAGGGCTGCTTTATCAGTTAAAAGATCGACGATCTTACCTTTGCCCTCGTCCCCCCACTGGGAACCAAGAATAACGACATTTTTACCCATAAGAATGCTTACTCGAAAAATTTACACCACCTGACCGCGGAGATCAGGACAACTTATCAATAACATAATGACCGTCCCGCTCTACCAGCTGACGATCGCAATTTATCTCATTAAAATCTACTTTTTGTCCAGCAAAGCCCTGCACCACTCGGTTGCCCTGGCTGCGCAACAGCGCCACCTGACGCTGACATTCAGGATCACTGTTGGCGGGTACAAATATGCCACCCAGATTATCTCTGCTGCCCTGCCCTTGAGTCACCAGAGATTTTAGGTCACAGGCAAACCCGGTGGCCGGGCGGGAGCGGCCAAAGGCCTCACCCACATGATCATAGCGCCCACCATTACCCAGTGCCTTGCCATAGCCCTGCACATAGGCGGCAAAAACCACCCCGGTGTGATAGTGATAGCCAGGCATTTCACCCAGATCCAAATAGATGCTGACGCCGGTATCTTTAAGAACTGCAATAATATTTTCCAGCTGCGCAATTGCCTCGATAACCGCTGCAGGGGCACCGGCAAGGGCTGCTTTTGCTTTTGCCAGCACTTCGCCACTGCCAGCCAGACCGGGCAGTGCGTTTAACCAGCCAGCTAATTGGCTGTCGCCAATATTTGCATCGACCCATTGGCTCAGCTCACCGCTGGCTTTGCGCTGCAATAATTCAAATAGTTCAGTTTCCTGATCGCGGGTCAGATCGGCGCTGGCCAGCAGCCCGCGGAAAATATCCACATGACCAAGATCCAGATGCACATTGGCAACACCTGAGGTCTTTAAAGTCTGTAAAAATAATTCAATAACTTCAATATCTGCCGCTAATGTGGCCTCGCCAAATAACTCGACGCCCACAGAGATTGGTGTGCGCGACTCCAGCGGCCCCCTCGGGCGTGTGTGCAGAACTGTGCCTGCATAACAGAGTCGATTCGGGCCTTCGCGACGCAGGCTGTGTGCATCCATACGGGCGGTCTGAGGAGTGATATCGGCGCGAATACCCATCATGCGCCCGCTGATCTGGTCAGTGACACGGAAGGTCATCAAATCCAAATCAGAGCCTGAACCACTTAGCAGGGATTCAGTAAATTCAACCATGGGAGGGATTACCAGGTCATAGCCCCAGTTGTGATAGAGATCCAGTAGCTGGCGGCGCAGATGCTCGACAACCTGTGCTTGCCCGGGCAGCACTTCATCGACGCCATCAGGCAACAACCAACGATCTACATTTTTCACAATAACCCCTTGTTAATATCGGGCCAGCTTAAAAAATCAGCAGGCAGAGCCCAATCAACATGCTAAACAAACCGATAAAACGCATGGACCTGTTGTCCACTTCGGCCAGACTTGCGGCCATATCGCGCCATCGATTGGGCGACAAGAACGGTATAATACCTTCAAATACCAGCATCAATCCCACTGCTCTGCCAAGTTCTTCGAGCATCTGTGTTCACCTCAAATTCGGCATAAAAAAACCGAGTCGCCCCGGTTTCCGAATTCTAACAAAATAGCCCTCAATGTGGCAGAGGTTTTTGCACTAATTGATTGGATCAATAGTCCATCCACCCCTGCTACTCCAGATGAGCATAATCTATCTGGAGTTTTGCTTATTGAGATATTTAAAGAAGTCACTGTCTGGCTCAACTAACAGAATGTCGCCTTTGTTGGCAAAGGCGTTCTTGTAAGCATTGAGGCTGCGCACAAAGGCATAGAACTCCGGATCTCTCTGGTAGGCGCCAGCATAGATACTGGCCGCTTTTGCATCACCTTCACCACGCAGTTCTTCCGCATCTCTGTAGGCATTGGCCAGCTCAATAGTGCGCTCGCGATCTGCCGAGGCGCGAATTTTCTCTGCTCGCTCCTTACCTGTTGAACGCAGCTCACGAGCTTCTTTCTCTCGCTCTGCGGTCATGCGCCGGAACACCTGACTGCTCACTTCCTGGGGCAAATCAATACGCTTGACGCGCACGTCGACCACTTCGATACCAAGACTATCCAATACTGAGCTGTTGAGGTCTTCAGTGATATTCTTCATCAGCAGGTCCCGCTCACCAGACACTACCTCGTGCAATGTACGCGTACCAAACTGGTTGCGCAGACCATTGTTAACACGATTGGCCAGGCGGTTGTGAGCCACAGACTCAACACCACCAGTAGCCTTGTAGTAGGTCTCTACATTGGCAATGCGCCATTTGGCATAGGAGTCTACAATCAGACGCTTCTTCTCAATGGTGAAGAAGCTCGCAGGCTGAGCATCAACGGTCAGAATTCGCGCATCAAAGATACGCACATCATCAACAAACGGGATTTTCACATGCAGACCCGGCTGAATATCCGCTTCAATCAGGCGACCGAACTGCAGTTTCACACCACGCTCAAATTCGCTGATCACATAAAGAGTGCTCTGCAGGCCAGCAAGGACAATTATCAGCAGACCAAATGTTTTAAATAAACTATTCATCGTCGTCTCTCCGATTGAACTCTCTCGCTGTTTCTCTGTAATTTCTCGATCACATCATTGGCAATTCGATCAATCATCTGATCATTGCTCACCGATGGACGACCCTGTACTGAAGCGCCCTGCTGAACAATTTTATCCAGTGGCAGATAGAGCATATTATTACCACCCTCAGTATCCATCAGCACCTTGCTGCTGTTGCTCATGACTTCCTCGATGGCATCTATGTAGAGACGCTCACGGGTAACCACAGGTGCTTTTGAATACTCTGTCAGCAGTTTGGTGAAACGCTTGGCTTCACCCTGAGACTTGGACACAACCTGAGACATGTAGCCCTCAGCTTCTTCGCGCAGTCGCTGAGCTTCACCGCGGGCTTCAGGAATAATACCGTTTGAGTATGCCTGGGCTTCGTTAACCAGACGCTCGAGATCTTCCCGCGCTTTGATCACATCATCGTAGGCTGCCTTGACCTCTGTAGGCGGGCGCGCCTCCTCGATATTGATCTTAACCACGTTGATACCACTGTTATACATATCGAGCAGTACCTGGAGTTTTTCTGCAGTTCCAACCGCCACCTGCTCGCGGCCGGTGGAGATCACGCCATCCAGACCTGTGCTGCCGACCACATGGCGCAGGGCACTGTCAGTAGCGTGCTTGAGGCTTGTTTCCGGATCTTTAATATTGAGGACAAAATCTTTGGCATTGGCAATGTTGTACTGCACCGTCAAAGAGATCTCTACAATATTTTCGTCCTGGGTCAGCATCAATCCGCGGGCTGAATACTGGCGCTCTTCAGTCACTCGCACTGTAGTCACCGAGTCCACAAAGGGAGGATTCCAGTGCAGACCTGAGCCCAAGGTATTATCGTACTTACCAAGCCGCAGCACTACCGCCTGCTCTTTCTCATCGATCTGGTAAAAACCCAGCAGTCCCCAAAGGACAGCTACAGCAAACAGCGCTATAGGCAGCAGACTTTTGCCCCCATTGCCGGTGCCATTACTGGAACCACCACCACCGAACAAACCCAGTTTTTCTTTGAGTTTTTTCAGTGCTTCATCAATATCTGGTGGCCCATCATTGTTGCGATTTCCGCCCCAGGGATCTTTGCCGCCACCCGGTTCATTCCAGGCCATAGTCTTCTCCAATTAAAAGTTAATGTTGCAATGAGGTTATAGCGCTTCGTCACCGTATTTACAATGTGACCAAATCCTGCAATTTCAACCCCGAAGTCTTTAGCAGGCGCAAAAAATCACTCTCCGCCAGCTTTATTTCCAAATTTAAGCAGCCCTGATCGCTGACCTGTTCCGCCACCACGGCCTTGTGTCTGTAGAGTGCGGCCCGAAAAGCCCCCTGATCAGGTTGCAGCTGCAAGTGCTTATGCACAAGTTTGCCCGGCAAACGCTGTATCACTGCTTGCAGCAGCAAGTCCAAACCCTGTCCCGACAGAGCAGACAGCCAAACGGCCACCGGCATACCATCGCCGTCACGCTCGATACGTGGTTGCGGATCATCCAACAGATCTATCTTGTTGTAAACCATTAGCGTCGGCAATTGGTGGGCATCGATCTCTTTTAGCACCTCTTGCACACGCTCGATATTGATACTTCTCTCTTCCGCCGCCGCATCCACAACATGAATCAACAATGTGGCGGAGGCCGCTTCTTCCAATGTAGCCCTGAATGCATCCACCAAACGGTGAGGCAGATGACTGATGAAACCCACCGTATCAGCAAAGATCACTGAACCCTGCTCAGGCACATCCAGCCGCCTCATGGTCGGATCCAATGTGGCAAACAGTTGATCTGCAGCAAACACGTCAGAACCGGTCAGATTGTTAAACAGGGTAGATTTCCCGGCATTGGTGTAGCCCACCAGTGATACAGTGGGAATCTCAGCCCTGTCTCTGGAGCGGCGACTCTGATTGCGCTGCTTTCTCACCTTCTCCAAACGCTTTTTAATAGTCTGGATACGGTCTCGAACCATGCGCCGATCAGATTCTAACTGGGTCTCACCCGGACCACGCATGCCTATGCCGCCTTTCTCCCTGTCCAGGTGAGTCCAGCCGCGCACCAGCCGCGACGACAGGTGCTGCAGTTGCGCCAGCTCAACCTGCAACTTGCCCTCATGGGTGCGGGCACGCTGGGCAAAAATATCCAGAATCAGGCCGGTTCTATCCAGTACCCGGCACTTTAATTCGGCCTCGAGATTGCGTTCCTGACTGGGAGATAGATTGTGGTTGAATATAACCAGTTCGGCGTCACAGCTTCTGACAGTACTAGCTATTTCATCCAGCTTGCCTGTGCCGACAAAAAATTTGGCATGGGGAGATTGGCGAGACCCGGTCAAAAACTCGACCGGATCACCACCTGCAGATATCACTAACTCTTCAAATTCCCTTGGGTCTTCGGGTTCCGATTCACTATTCAGCTTGAGGTGAACAAGAACCGCGCGCTCGCCAAAATCAGGTCGTTCAAAAAATAATGACACTCGTTTTAGTAGTTGTCGTCGCTGTAGTTACCAGCATCATCGTCATCTGACATCCCACTCTGGGCATTGCTGGCAGGCAGACGAACCGCACGAGATGGAACTACTGTAGAGATTGCATGTTTGTAAACCATTTGACTGACGGTATTTTTCAACAGCACAACAAACTGATCGAAAGACTCAACCTGCCCCTGCAGCTTAATACCGTTAACAAGAAAGATGGAAACTGGAATACGTTCTTTTCTTAGGACATTCAGAAAAGGGTCTTGTAGATTATGCCCTTTTGACATTTTACTACTCCTTAATATTGAAAATTCAATGGGTGCCACAATAGTCGCGGCAAATATTTCGGTGGGATTGCAACTCACCTGAGAACAGGAATCAGCTCCTGCCTCTATTATAGTATATGGATGCCCATTAAAGTACTTTCAAGCTCTGATTACAGATCTTTTCCGTACTCAAAAATCCATCCTGATTATCTGCTTTAATTTCAATAGCTTGGGGCCAATTGCGCAGCCAGGTTAACTGTCGTTTGGCCAGCTGTCGGGTAGCGATTACTGCTTTTTCCACTGCATCCTGCAAACTGCAGTCCCCGGCACAGTAATCCCACAGCTGCCGATAACCCACCGAGCGAACCGCCGGCAGGTTGCTATGCAGATCGCCGCGCTCATAAAGCCCCTGAACTTCCTCGGCAAAGCCGAGGGCCATCATAGCCTCAAATCGCTGTTCTATACGTTGATGCAGCAGGCTTCGGTTCTGCGGAATTAAAGCAATCTGACGAAAATCATACTGCTGTGCGAGTCCACCAACAGACTCGCCTTGCAGTGCCGACATAGGTTCACCAGTCAACTGATACACTTCCAGAGCCCGTTGTATGCGCTGAGAATGATTGGGGTGCAGACGGCTGGCAGTCTGCGGATCAACAAGCTGCAGCTCTGCATAAAGACTGGGCCAACCCTCTTTCGCGGCGCGCTGTTCCAAATCATCACGGATGCTCTGGTCAGCCTCGGGCAGTTGGGACAACCCCTCGAGCAGCACCTTAAAATACATCATGCTGCCACCCACAAGCAGAGGTATGCGCCCGCTGGCACTGATCTCAGCCATTTCCCGGCGTGCATCGGCAAGAAATTCTGCAGCGCTGTAAATTTCACAGGGATCGCGAATATCCAAAAGGCGATGAGGCGCCTGAGCCAGCGTCTCTGCATCGGGCTTGGCACTGCCGATATTAAGATAGCGATAGACCTGAGCCGAATCTACATTGATCAGCTCCACCGGCAGATGTTTACGCAATTCAATGGCCAGCCCGGTCTTACCGCTGGCGGTGGGTCCCATGACAGTGATAGCCATTGGCTTTTTGCTCATGCTTAACGACCACGCAGAAACAGTTTATCCAACTCATCCAGAGTTAGCTGTGACCAGGTTGGACGGCCATGGTTGCACTGACCACTGCGCTCTGTGGCTTCCATATCACGCAGCAGCGCATTCATTTCGGGAATGGTTAACTTGCGATTGGCGCGCACGGAACCATGGCAGGCCATGGTCGACAGAATTTCATTGATATGGTGGCGAATGCGCTCGGAAGAGCCGTGCATAAGCAAATCCGATATGACATCTCGAAGCAGACCCTCCACCTCTGAACCTCGCAGAATCGCAGGGATTTCCCGGACAATAATACTTTCTGCCGCGGCCCGCTCCACCACAAAACCCAGCTGGCTGAAAATCTCTGAGCTTTTGTCCGTAATTTCCGCCTCACGCTCACTGACCGATAAACTCTCCGGCACTAGCAGAGGCTGGGATACCAGGCCCTGATTATCAAAAGCGGTTTTCATGGACTCGTAGGTAATGCGCTCATGGGCCGCATGCATATCAACAATAATCATGCCCTGTGCATTCTCTGCCAGAATATAGATGCCTTTTAACTGGGCAATGGCAAAGCCCATGGGCGGTATATCGCCCTGTTCTTCTGGTATCTGGGTGTTGTAGAGGCTTTGATAGGCACTCATGGGGGTGTTAACCCCAACCTGACTTGTTGAGGGAAATTGGCCATAGCTCGACGCATTCTGGGGCTGGCCTGTGCCGGAGGGAAACTGCAGCGTCGACTGATTGGGTAGCCATTCAGTCTGCTGGGAATTCTGGGGCTGGCCTATCGCCATCTCCCCCTCCTGCAGATGATCCTGAGGGCGATCCTGGGCCAGTGCCTTGTTCAAGGTGCCGTAGACAAAACCATGAATAGCCCGGCTATCGCGGAAACGAACCTGATGCTTGGTGGGATGCACATTGACATCCACATCCCCAGGTTCAATTTCCAGAAACAACACATAGGCGGGGTGGCGGCCATGATAGAGCACATCCTGATAGGCCTGGCGAATGGCATGGGACACTACCTTGTCGCGAATACAGCGACCATTGACAAAAAAGTGCTGTAGATCAGCCTGACTTCTGGAGAAGGTCGGCAGCCCCATCCAGCCCCACAGGCGAATACCTGTGCGGTCATTGTCCACATAAAGTGCCTGCTGCATAAAGGCAGGACCACAGATATCAGCGACCCGCTTTTCCTGCTCCAGCTGAGTGTTGGCCGGATGCAGATTAATTTGTGCACGCTGGTTGTGGCGCAGACTAAATGCGATATCCATACGGCTTAGGGCGAGCTTTTTAATGCTGTCGTCAATGCGATTGTATTCAGTACCCTCTGTGCGCAGGAATTTGCGCCGTGCCGGGGTATTAAAAAACAGGTCGCGCACCTCAACACTGGTGCCTCGGGGATGGGCTGCAGGCTGCAGATCCACGTCCATATCACGGCCTTCAGAGACCGCTTTCCAGGCATTGGTGTTGCCCTCAGCACTGGAGGTCAGAGCCAGCCGGGAGACAGAGGCGATACTGGCCAGAGCCTCTCCACGAAAGCCCAGTGTAGCCACAGCTTCCAGGTCTTGCAGATCATCAATCTTGCTGGTGGCGTGACGGCTCAGGGCCAGGGCAAGTTCAGCCTCGACAATGCCATGGCCATCATCGCGGACTTTAATCAGCTTGGTGCCGCCCTGTTCTATCTCTATATCAATGCGCTTGGCACCGGCATCAAGGCTGTTTTCCACCAGCTCTTTAAGCACCGAGGCCGGGCGCTCGACCACCTCTCCAGCCGCAATCTGGTTAGCTAATTGCGGACTGAGGATCTTGATACTAGACATGAATACTGACCTTTAACCTGGGTTTAGCGGGGCGGGATCTTAATCTTTTTGCCCACACGAATTTTGTTCGATGACATTTTATTGTAGCGCTTAATCTTTTTCATCGAGACATTAAATCGCACGGCAATTTCCGATAATGTATCCCCCGGGGCTACCACATAGATACGGTCCACCCGGTTGCCATTTTTGGCCAGCAATGTACCCGGCGGTGGGTTATCTAAAAAATACTGCTCAATACCCTCGAAGATGGCCTGAGCCATTTTGTTTTGGTAGCCACTAGTGCTGAGTTTTTGCGCCTCGTTGGGATTTGAAATGAATCCAGTCTCCAGCAACAGTGAGGGAATATCCGGAGACTTGAGCACCAGAAACCCGGCCTGCTCAACTTTCTTTTTATGCAGACGGGCTACAGTGCCCATATTTTTTAACACATAAGAACCAGCGTCGAGACTACGCCTCAGGGTCGCATTCATAGATAAATCCAACAATACGCCAGCCAGCACCTCGTCCCTGCCATCAAGACTGAGAGAGCTGGCGCCACCGATCAAATCAGCCCTGTTCTCCTTATCGGCCAGGTAGCGAGCTTGCTCACTCGTCGCCCCTGTAGTTGACAGAGCATAGACTGAAGCGCCATGGGCGGAGGGATCCGTAAACGCGTCCGCATGGATGGAAATAAAGAAGTCCGCCTGTTTATCCCGTGCGATCTGGGTACGTTTGCGGTGGGCCAAATAATAATCGCCGCTGCGCACCAGCTCCCCCTGAAAATTTGGATTACCGTCGAACAGTTTTTTAATTTTCTTAGCCAGTTGCAAAACCACAACTTTCTCTCGCACTCTTCTTGGACCCAGCGCACCGGGATCCTCGCCACCGTGACCAGCATCAATAGCGACAATGATTCTGCGATCTTTCTTTTTTACCACCTCATCCAGGGTGCGACTGATCACCCGTTTATTATCAAACAGATCAATCACCAACCGATTACTGTACTGTTCATTTGCGGGCAGGGTAAAACTTTTTGGGCTTACTGTACCGCTAAGATCCAACACCACTCGCACATCGGTTTTATTGCGCACGGCAGCACGAATACCGGCAATAGGTGTATTTCTGAGTTCCAGGCCTTCGAATGTGGTTTTGATACGGGAATCACTGAGATCCACCACCAGGCGATTGGGGTTTTGCAGAGAAAAAATATTGTGCTCAACAGTGCTGCTGAGATCCAGAACCAGCCTAGTTTTGTCCGGCGCGCGCCACAGTCGCACAGATTCTATATCCGCAGCCCATAACTGGATCGGCATTAACCACAGCACAGCAATAGCTGAGCTTTTAAGCAGAATCACAATATGCTGCAAAAAATTCTTCAATCTGTGCCCCGTTTTAATTGATGGACCAGCTGCTCACCGCCAGCGGAATAAGCGCGCAGAATAACACAGCGACCCTCACCAGACTGACTGATACGGACTGCAATATCTGGCTCAGGTAAAAAGCCCCGACCTTGCTCCGGCCATTCTATCAAGCATAGCCCGGCATCGGCCAGATAATCAGCAAAGCCCATATATTCGAGCTCTTCTGCATCCGCCAGGCGGTACAGATCAAAATGATACACCGCGCCCAGGGCAGCCAGCTGATAGGGTTCAACCAAAGTGTAAGTGGGACTCTTTACCGCGCCCTGATGCCCCAGGCCCTGCAATATGCCCCTGGACAAAGTGGTCTTGCCCGCCCCCAGATCGCCCTGTAGGGTAATAATTAAAGGCTCCCCAATATGCCCCGCTATAACATGCCCTGCCATAGCACCGCCAAAACCCAGTGTTGCCGCCTCATCTGCCAGCTCAACCATCATCTCGGCCAGAGCGGGGGCAATGGTCATACATAGTCCTGATTGAGCAAATTGCCCAGCTGGGGTAGTAGATCGGTAGCGGTAAGACCGCGCAGGCCGCTCTCTTGCACAGCCAGATCAGCCGCACTGCTGTGCAGGCAGCAGCCCAACTCTGTAGCCGTTTGCAGATCACAGCCCTGGGCAATTAAACCGCCGATCAGACCGCTGAGAATATCCCCCATACCTGCAGTTGCCATGGCAGGATTACCATAGGGGCAGACTTTAATAATTTCATTAGCTCCGGCAATCAATGTGCCCGGCCCTTTTAACAGCACCACTGCAGAATATTTTTCCTGCAGCTGGTGCACCGCGGCAAAGCGATCCGCCTGAACCTCTGCCACTGAAATACCCAGTAGTCGCGCTGCCTCTCCTGCATGGGGCGTCAACACCCACTGACTGCCATCCGGGTTTGCCACTACCCGGCCTTCGGCGATAATATTTAATCCATCTGCATCCACAACCATCGGCAGTCCCGCGGCCACAGCTTTTTGCAGTAACTGTTCAGACCATGGAGAGCGACCCAGCCCTGGCCCCACCACCAATACAGTGGCTCGACCCAGCAGAGGTTCCAATTCCTGACCAGAGACCACAGGGCAAGCCATGACCTCAGGCTGACGGGTCAGCATAGGCCCTATATGCTCAGGGCGAGTTGCCAGACTGGTCATCCCTGCACCTACTTGAAGGCTGGCTTCAGCGGCCATAATGGCAGCACCGCCATAGCCATGATCGCCACCAATGACCATGGCATGACCGCGCTGGGTCTTGTGACCATCAATGCTCAACTGGGGCATAAGGTCCATCAGCTCAAACAGATCCATCAGTTCAGCCGTTGCAGGCACCTGGTCAAATATCTGCTCGGGCACATCCAGAGAATGAAAAATAACCTCGCCACAGACCGCTGGCCCCTTGCCACTAAACAGCCCCTGTTTGGCACCGATAAAAGTCACCGTAATATCTGCCGCCACTGCCACCTCGGCAATATGGCCGCTGTCGGGATTTAAACCGGAGGGAATATCCGCCGCCACCACGGGCAGGCCGGAATCATTGATCAGTTGAATTGCCTCGCCATATTGCTGGCGCAACTCACCATGAAAGCCAGTGCCTAGCAGACTGTCGACAATCACGCCCTCGGCAATATCGATACTGCTGTCAAAGGGGACAAAGCTGACATTGGCTCGCTCGGCAAACTGTTTCGCCTGAGCCGCATCTGGGCTCAGCTTGTCGGATAATTCAACAACCTGAACTGGAATATTTTTTGCCGCAGCCAGAGCCGCAGCAATATAGCCATCGCCGGCATTGTTACCAGAACCACAGAATATGCTGAGCAGACTGGGGGAGCCAAAACTTTCAAGCAGTTCATTGAGCAGAGCCCGGCCAGCGCGCTTCATTAAGATAATGCCGGCAATACCTTGCTCTTCTATAGCAATTCGGTCCAATTGTGCCACTGATTTGGCACTGAATAATGCGTCTTGAATAAGATTGTGCGACATGAAGCAGATATCCCCGTAAAATTAGCGCAATTATATGTCAGAACCAAGACTAAAACATGCAGCACGACGACACTGAATCAGAAAAATTGCAGGACCTGGCCGACAAGATCAAGGCCTGGGGCGAAGCCCTGGGCTTTCAACAAGTCGCTATTGTCGAACCCGATCTCAGCCAGGCATCGGCCCGCCTTAACAAATGGCTGGCGGATGGCTTTCAGGGTTCAATGCAATGGATGGGAGAGCATGGGGACAAGCGCTACAAAGTCGACAAACTAGTCGACCATACATTGCGGGTTATTTCTGTGCGCATGGATTATCTCGCCGATAACAATATGATCGCAGTGCTGAAAAATGACAATAAAGCTTATATATCAAGGTATGCACTGGGTCGAGACTACCACAAACTGATTCGCAAACGACTGGCAAGGCTGGTCACCATGATTGAGCAAGAACTGCCTCAGCTGGAGCTGTCACAGCGGCCCTTTGTGGATAGTGCGCCAGTGATGGAAAAACCATTGGCAGAGCAGGCAGGGTTGGGCTGGATTGGCAAAAACACCTTGCTACTCAATGATGAAGCAGGCTCTTGGTTTTTTCTTGGCGAGATTTACACCTCAGTGCCGTTGCCAACCGACAGCAGTGATCAGAGCAATCGCTGCAATAACTGCCGCGCCTGCCTGAAAGTTTGCCCCACAGATGCCTTTCCGGAGCCCTATGTACTGGATGCCAGAAAATGTATTTCATACCTCACCATTGAAAGCAAAGAGGCTATCCCTGAAGCTCTGCGGCCCAAAATGGGCAACCGTGTATTCGGCTGCGATGACTGTCAGATAATCTGCCCCTGGAATCGCTTCGCTTCCCAGAGCAAGGAAGATGACTTCACCCCCAGACACAATCTCGACAACCCAGACCTGGTGACATTATTTAACTGGGATCAGCAGCAGTTTGAAGCCAATACCGAAGGCTCAGCGATCCGCCGCATCGGCCATGAACGCTGGCTGCGCAACCTTGCTGTTGGCCTCGGCAATGCCAGTGGCTCGCAGACTATTCTCAATGAATTGCACAAGCGAGCCGACCACCCCTCATCTCTGGTGCGGGAACATGTGCAATGGGCGATCGCCCAGCAGCGGGGAAAACTCGCGTCTACGGCTGAATAAAGACGTCGCGGTAATAGGCCAGTTCGGCAATTGAATCATATACATCATCCATCGCTAGGTGGCTGCCTTTTTTGGCAAAGCCATTTTCCAGCTCCGGTTTCCAGCGTCTTACCAGCTCTTTTAATGTGCTGACATCAAGATTGCGATAATGAAAAAAGTTAGCCAGCTCTGGCATGTAGCGCACCAGAAAACGGCGATCCTGACCAATGGAGTTGCCACACATAGGTGACTGGCCGGCAGGCACCCACTGGCGCAAGAACTCAATGGTGGCTGCGCAGGCATCAGCCTCTGTTACTGTACTTTTGCGCACCCGCTCAGTGAGCCCGGAACCGCCGTGCTGATTGGTATTCCAGTCATCCATCTCGCTGAGCAGTTGGTCTGACTGATGGACTGCTAGAGAGGGTCCTTCCGCCAGCACATTGAGGTCCGCATCTGTCACCACCGTGGCTATCTCAATAATGCGCTCCCGCTCGGGATCCAGGCCGGTCATTTCCAAATCGATCCAAATCAAATTGAGGGGGTCTTGAGCAGTCATAATCGCGCCTGTGGTTATATGCAAAATGTTACTGAGAGCGTTTATGCTATATCCTTGACGGCTATAACGCCAGACATGCAAAGCAACCAGGGTAAAGTATTGAGCAATCGCAGACTCAGCAAGCGTCAAAAAGATCGCATCCAGGCTATTCAGGAGCGACGGCGCGAGCGGGCCAATCTAAAACAGACGGTCAATGATGAGGAGCTGAAGAACCTTCAGGGCCTGGGGCAGGAAACTCTCGGCACGGTGATTACCAACTATGGCGCCCAGGTGGATATCGAAGGAGCTGAAGCCCCCTTCGCCAGACAGATTGTGCGCTGTCACAAGCGTACCAACATGGAAACCCTGGTCACCGGCGATAAGGTTATCTGGCGCCATGCCGAACCCCATGGCGTGGTGGTGGCCTGCGAGCCCCGCCAGTCGGAGCTGATTCGCCCAGATATCTACGGCAAACTGCGACCAGTGGCGGCCAATATTGATCGCATTGCCATTGTCTTTGCCCCCAAGCCCATTCCCCACAGCAACCTTCTGGACCGCTATCTGGTGGCTGCAGAAGCTCAGGACATCACCCCGCTGCTGGTACTCAACAAAGCAGATATGCTCGACCATGAAGACTATCCGGATGTGGACCAGCTGCTGGTTGATTATCGCAGCATTGGCTATGAGGTCATTGAGGTCTCAGCCAAAACCGCGCTGGGTATTGATGAGCTGCAAAATTATCTGGCGGAGCATACCTCTATTTTTGTTGGCCAGTCTGGCGTAGGTAAATCCTCATTGCTGAATCAGCTGCTTCCGAATGCCAATATGCAGATAGGCCCATTGTCTGAAAACAAAGAGGAAGGTACTCACACCACCACAGCATCGCGACTTTTCCACCTGATTGGCGGCGGCGAGATAATAGACTCCCCTGGTATTCGGGAATTTGCTCTGACCCATCTGAGTCAGGACAAGATTATTGATGGCTTTATTGATTTCCGACCCTATCTTGGCAACTGTAAGTTTCGCGATTGTCAGCACAATAAAGAAATCGGCTGTGCACTGCTGCAGGCGGTAGCTGATAAAAAAGTACTGCAGGTAAGACTCAATAACTATCGCCAAATTATTCTTAGCCAGCAGGAAAGGTAGGCTCGCCCGGGGGTTAAAAAATGCTAGAATCCCGCTCCAACAAGGAACAGCCATGACCAGCAGCCACCTGATAGAACCCGCCGACCTGGAAGCCAGACTTGCCGACAGCAATTTGATTATTGTCGATCTGTGCAATCAGGCACTCTACCAACAGAAACATGTGCCTGGCGCCGTGCATCTGCCCGGCAATCATCTGGTTGCAGGCTCCCCACCAGTGCCTGGCGCCTGCCCGGATTTGCAGCAGCTACAGCAGGTGATCAACTATCTGGGCATCAATGGCGATAAACAGGTCATTCTCTATGATGACGAAGGCGGCGGCTGGGCTGGTCGTATGGCCTGGACCATGGATTTGCTAGGGCTAAATAACTGGTGCTATTTGAATGGCGGCATAGTCGCCTGGATCAAAGAGGGCTTTGTCACCGAGTCTCAGGCCAACCAACCCAACAGTATTACATCCACTGTAACCTTTGCCCAACCCGAGGCCCGGATCAGTCAGGATGAAATTATCCAGCAACTGGACTCCCCGGATTTTGCCGTCTGGGATGCCCGAAGCCCCGGAGAATATACTGGCGATATGGTGCGCTCAGCCCGCGGCGGCCATATTCCCGGCGCTATCAATCTGGAATGGACCGAGTTGATGGACAGACAGAAGAATCTGCGCATCCGTGACGATGCCCAGCAGATTCTGGACAGTCTCGGTCTTACCAGGAACAAACAGATTGCCACCCATTGCCAGAGTCATCATCGCTCCAGCTTTACCTATATGGTGGCGCGAATACTGGGTTATGGCAATATCCGCGGCTATGACGGATCCTGGGCAGAATGGGGCAACAATGAGCAAACCCCGGTGGAACTCGGCCTGTAATCTCCGAGCCTGAACTAATATAACTATCGAGTATTACCAACATGAGCAATAGCGCCGAACTATTTGTCGCCCTGCAGCGAGTACTGCCAAAACATTTTCTGTCCCGGCTAATTGCCAGAGCCGCAGAGTCGCGGCAGCCCTGGTTAAAAAATATGCTGATCAGACGCGCCATCAAGACTTTCGATATCAATATGCAAGAGGCGGTCTCAGACAACCTCGATGATTATGAAAACTTTAATGCCTTTTTTACCCGCGCCTTGAAACCCGGGGTAAGGCCAATTGATAGGAGCCAGACGAGCATTGTCTCCCCTGCAGATGGCGCTATCAGCCAGGCCGGTCCTATCAGCAAAAATAGAATCCTGCAGGCTAAAGGTATCGACTATTCCGTCAGCCGTCTGCTGGGTGACTCTAGTCAGGCTATGTTTTATCAGGATGGCAGCTTTGCCACCATCTATCTGTCACCCAAAGACTATCATCGAGTGCATATGCCAGCGGCGGGCAAACTACTGAGCAGCAGATATATCCCGGGCGAACTGTTTTCAGTCAATGATAAAACCGCTCAGGCTCTGCCAGGCCTGTTTGCCCGCAATGAGCGACTGGTCTGTGAGTTTGAATCACCTGAGCTGGGCCGTTTTAGTCTGGTCTTTGTCGGCGCCATGCTGGTGGCTGGCATTGAAACTCAGTGGTCCGGCTTTGAGCAGCCCGGGCCAGGTGCAGTGCGGGAGACTGACCATGCCAGTGATGGATTACAGTTTGACAAAGGCGATGAAATCGGCCGCTTTAAATTTGGCTCCACGGTAATATTATTGTTTCCCCCGCAGAGCATCGACTGGTCTCAGAAAATCGAGCCCTATGCAGTGGTTCAGATGGGGGAAGAGATTGCCCTAATGAACAATAAAGTGGGCAGTAAAAAGAAAAGTAAATAGAACTGGGATGCAGTATCCCGAGCGCACAACAAGTCAGCCCGCAAAACGCTGCTTTAATGCAGAGAAAAACCCCTGATTGCGGGAGCTTTCCGACTGTGCTGATAATGGCTGGGCATTGACAGCATTAAAGGGACGCGCGATCAAGGTCTCCAGCAAACTATATTCAATACCAAAACTATCTGGCTCTATATCCCTAACAATCGCCAACTTGCTTACCTCGGCAGCCCGGCGTTTACCAAATTTCTGCAGCCGCTCAAGTGCCTGTTGATTATTTTTTAAGTCGATAAATATGCAGTTGCTCTGATCAACGTTGCCATCCTCATCATCAAAAACAGCCACTCTGGGTGCCAGGCGAGCCTTTGGGTTCTGCTCCACTACCATGCCACAGTCGCCAGTATTTAATTCAACAATAGTACCGGCCGGATACAGGCCGACGGACTGAATAAACTCTAGCACCAGCTCTTCGGCAAAGCCGTTACCACGCATCTGATACAGATGGCTTGTGGCCTTGGATGGTGCCATGGTGGCACCTGCCTCCCGGGGATTACACAGCAAATCGAATTCAGAGGCTATGCCTGCAATACTGGCCAGAAACGGAATCCGATTACCAGCGCAGCCCTTGGGAAAGCCGCTGCCATCAAAACGCTCACAGTGAAACTTAATAATGTTCAGAACCTGGCGGTTATCAAACCCGGCTTTGTGCAACAGCTCTACGCTGTAGCTGACAAAGCTGCGATATTCCGCCTCCTGCTGGGCATTGCGACTGCGGCAGTGCAATAGCGACCGATCGAGTTTGACCCGACCTATATCCTTTAACAATGTCGCCAGGCACAGATCCTTTAACTGGTTTACTTCCAGCCCTATATGGCGGCCAAACTGGGTGGCCCACAGGGACGAGCGCACTGAATGATCATGGCTATGACTATCCTTGCTGCGCAGGCGCAATAACCAGGTAAAGGCATCCGGACAGCGAATGACACTGTCGACCATCTCATTGACTGAGTCCTGTAACTGAGCCTGATCAAATGCCCCCTCCCGGAGCATTGCTCTGGTTGCCAGAGTCAGGCAGCCAAGGATGTTATTCATGGCTTTGCGGGCGGTGGGGATTTCTTTGGCCAGTTCAACGGTTTTTTTGTAGGTGCTGGGATTAATCACCAGACTTTTGCGTTCGATCCGGGAGCGGGACTGTATTGAGGCTCTGTGTTTAACGGGAGAATGATGGGTTTTGGACTGCTGACCCAGAGTAACGCCTCTGGTGACAGTCCCGGAGGACGCCTCCATATCCACAGGCGCCAGACCTTTTTCTATATCGATATAGACATAGTCGCAATAGGCTTTGACCCTGGAGACATCGGCGCCATTCTTGATCTCAAAACCCTGAATGGGGAAAGGAGTTTCTGCCCAGGGCTTATCCAGAGCGGAGACAAACATCCCCACCTCGAGCTCATGGATAAACACCTTTAATTGCTTAAGAGACATACAGCACCATCTAATCCATTAGATATTCAGACTATTGAGCCCTGTGACTCCATAGCAGACAGATAGAAGGTAATGTAAAGACTTGTGGTTTCTAAACTGTGCGCCAGCTAATAGTTCAGGTAAATATAGACCAGGAATTAGCCGGGCTGAGGCTTAGTTTGCAGAAAATTTGTGAACCGCTTCAATAAAGGCTCTTGCATGCTCTGGATCTATGTCCGGAGTAATGCCATGTCCCAGATTAAAGATATGGCCAGCACCACCGCCAAAGGAACTCAAAATGCTCTGTACTTCGCGTTCAATGGTAGCCGGATCAGCGCGCAGAACCGCCGGATCCATATTGCCCTGCAGCGCAACCCTGTCCCCCACCCGGGCTTTGGCAGAACCAATATCCACTGTCCAATCCAGTCCCAGTCCATGACAGCCTGTATCTGCCATGGCTTCCAGCCAATGACCACCGCCTTTGGTAAACAGGATAACCGGCACATCTCGGCCATCGGCCTGTTTGATTAAACCGGCAACAATTTTTTCCATATAGGCCAGGGAAAATTCCTGATAGGCGGCATGGCTAAGCGCGCCACCCCAGGTATCAAAAATCTGTACCACCTGGGCACCGGCAACAATCTGGGCATTGAGATAATCAATTACCGAGAGAGCCAGTTTATCCAGCAGCTGATGCATCAACTCTGGCTGGGTGTAGAGCATGGTTTTAGCCCGGGCAAAATCTCTGCTGCTCTGCCCTTCAATCATATAAGTGGCCAAGGTCCATGGGCTGCCGGAAAAGCCAATCAGTGGTACCCGGCCCTGCAACTCGCGGCGAATCATGCTGACTGCGTCGGTGACATAGGAGAGATCGGAAGCTGTGTTAATAACCTGAAGCTGGTTAATATCTGCTTCAGTGCGCACAGGCTTGCGGAATTTAGGTCCCTCGCCCTCTTCAAAATAAAGGCCGAGCCCCATGGCGTCAGGGATGGTAAGAATATCGGAAAATAAAATCGCGGCGTCCAGCTCATAGCGCTCAAGGGGCTGCAATGTCACTTCACAGGCCAATTCGGTATTTTTGCACAGGCTCATAAAGTCGCCGGCCTGAGCTCTGGTGGCACGATACTCTGGCAGATAGCGTCCGGCCTGGCGCATCATCCACACTGGTGTGCGGTCGACCGGCTGACGCATCAGCGCTTTTAGAAAACGATCATTTTTTAATTCAGACATTAAATTCCCAGATAATCCAGTATACCTTCAGCAGCCTGACGACCCTCAAATACAGCAGTCACAACTAGGTCAGACCCGCGCACCATATCACCACCGGCAAAGATTTTCGGGTTGGTGGTCTGGAATGGGAAGGTCTGCTCTTCAGCTGCCAGCACCGCACCCCAGTCTGCTGTCTCAACCTTGATACCGGTGAGCCATTCTGGTGGGCTGGGTTTAAAACCAAAGGCTACCAGAACTGCATCTGCTGGCAGCACTTCTTCACTGCCGGCAATAACTTCTGGTCGGCGTCGGCCATTTTCATCCGCTTCACCAAGCTTGGTTGAAACCACTTTGACGCCTTCAACATTACCATTGGCGTCAGCCATCAGTTCAACTGGCTGCATATTAAACTTGAAGACTACCCCCTCTTCCCGGGCATTTTTCACTTCCCGTCGCGAGCCAGGCATATTTTCTTCATCACGGCGATAGGCACAGGTAACGCTTGCAGCGCCCTGGCGAATGGAGGTGCGATTGCAATCCATGGCTGTGTCACCACCGCCAAGCACCACTACGCGCTTGCCTTTGACACTGATAAAGTCGTCGGCAGATTTTTCAAAGCCCATATTGCGATTAACATTGGAAACTAGGAAATTCAGCGCTTCGTGGGCTCCGGGAAGCTCTTCCCCGGGGAATCCGCCCTTCATGGTGGTATAGGTGCCCATACCAAGGAAGACTGCGTCATATTCTTCGAGCAGCTGATCAATCAGAATATCTTTGCCCACCTCTGTATTGAGGCGGAACTCAACGCCCATGCCTTCAAGAACATCGCGTCTGGTGCGAATCACTTCTTTTTCCAGCTTAAACTCGGGAATACCGAAGGTCAGCAGGCCACCAATTTCAGGATAGCGGTCAAAGACTACTGCCTTGACGCCATTGCGCACCAGAATATCGGCACAGCCAATACCAGCGGGACCGGCACCAATCACCGCAACCTTTTTATCCGTCCATACCACCTTGGACATATCCGGACGCCAGCCCATAGCCAGAGCCGTATCGGTAATATATTTCTCTACCGAGCCAATAGTCACTGCACCAAAGCCGTCATTGAGGGTACAGGCCCCCTCACAGAGACGATCCTGAGGGCAGACTCGGCCACAGACTTCCGGCAGCGAGTTAGTCTGGTGACTCAACTCTGCCGCTTCAATCAGATTGCCTTCCGCAACCAGCTGCAGCCAGTTGGGAATATAGTTATGCACCGGGCATTTCCATTCACAATAAGGGTTGCCACAGGACAGGCAGCGATGGGACTGACTGGCTGCTTTGTCCTCAGTGAATGGATCATAAATCTCAACAAATTCGCCGACACGGCGCTCCATATCGCGCTTGGGCGGATCTACACGCCCGACATCGAGAAACTGAAATTCATTGTTTGGTCTTGCCATATTCTTAATCTCTATTGCTGTTAGCGTTACTGCGGGTTTGCGTGGGCCTGAGCCAAAAGGCCGCTGAGGCTGGCTGCTTTTGGCTTGACCAGCCAAAACCGCGACGCGTAATCGGAGAAATTATCAATTAATTCATGGGCCCAGGCACTGCCAGTCGCATCGGCGTGATCCTGGATCATGCTTTTGAGGAATACCCGGTGGGATTCGGCGGACTCCGACGTCACCCGCTGGATATCCACCAGCTCCATATTGTAGCGGTCGACAAACTGCCGATCCATGTCCAGTACATAGGCAAAGCCACCGGTCATACCGGCGCCAAAGTTGTGCCCGGTTGCACCAAGCACTGCCACAATACCGCCAGTCATATATTCGCAGCAATGATCACCTGCACCCTCAACCACAGCCACGGCCCCGGAGTTGCGCACAGCGAAACGCTCGCCAACCTGACCCGCAGCGAATACTCGCCCGCCGGTAGCACCGTAAAGACAAGTATTACCCATAATAGGCGTTTCATTGGACTTAAACTGACTGCTTGCAGGGGGACTCAGGACCAGTTTGCCACCGGCCATTCCCTTGCCCACATAGTCATTGGCATCACCTTCGAGATAAATCTCAAGGCCACCGGCATTCCACACACCCAGAGACTGCCCCGCGACACCTTTAAGATTGAGGCGGATGGGGGACTCTGCCATGCCGGTATTGCCATAACGTTTGGCAATTTCACCAGACAGACGCGCACCTATGGACCGGTCACAGTTGCCCACCTCATAATCAAAGCTGGCGCTAACCTGAGCCTCAATGGAGGGCAGAGCATCGGCCACCATTCGCTCAGCCAACAGGCCTTTATCAAAGGGCTCGTTCTTAGGCTCCCGGCAGTATTGAGGTTTACAGGCAATCTCAGGACGGTCTTCAATGAGAGGACTAAGATCCAGATTCTGTTGCTTGCTGGTGGTTCCCGGAAGTACTTCGAGCAAATCCACTCGACCAATCAACTCCTGCAGTGAAGTTACGCCCAGAGCAGCCATCCATTCGCGGGTTTCCATAGCCACGAACTTGAAGAAGTTAGTCGCCATTGCCACAGTGCCACGGTAATGATCATTGCGCAGTCGACCATCCTGAGTGGCTACACCAGTGGCACAGTTATTGAGGTGACAGATACGTAGATATTTACAACCCAGCGCCACCATAGGACCGGTGCCAAAGCCAAAGCTCTCGGCACCCAGAATTGCGGCTTTTACCACATCTAGGCCTGTTTTGAGGCCACCATCGGTCTGCACTCGCACCTTGTCACGCAGATCATTGGCACGCAATGTCTGGTGAGTTTCAGTCAGACCCAGCTCCCAGGGCGACCCGGCGTAGCGGATAGAACTGATAGGGCTGGCTGCAGTACCACCGTCATAGCCAGAGATAGTAATCAGATCGGCATAGGCCTTGGCCACACCGGCGGCGATGGTGCCAACACCAGGGCGAGACACCAGCTTGACCGATACCAGAGCGCTGGGGTTAACCTGCTTGAGGTCAAAAATCAGCTGGGCCAGATCTTCAATGGAGTAAATATCGTGATGGGGCGGCGGCGAAATCAGGGTAACACCGGGCACCGAATAACGCAGACGCGCGATCAGGTCATTGACCTTGCCGCCGGGCAACTGCCCGCCTTCACCTGGCTTGGCACCCTGCGCCACTTTAATCTGAATCACTTCAGCATTGGACAGATAGGCTGGCGTCACACCAAAGCGACCTGAGGCCACCTGTTTAATTTTTGATGATTTGATGGTGCCATAACGAGCGGGATCTTCACCGCCCTCACCAGAATTTGATCGACCGCCCAGACCATTCATAGCCTCGGCCAAGGACTCATGGGCCTCTGGAGACAGGGCACCCAGAGACATACCGGCAGAGTCAAAGCGCCGAACAATATTTTCCATGGACTCAACAGCGTCCAGATCAATTGGCCTAGCCTTGCCACTGATTGCCAGAAGATCCCGCAGAGTCGCCGCTGGTCTGGTATTAACCAACTTGGCATAGTCTAACCAAGCTTTATAATCACTGTTCTGCACCGCTTTGTGCATAGTCTGCACAACATCCGGGTTGTAGGCGTGATATTCCTGACCATGGACGTATTTCAGCAGGCCACCGGGGTTGATTGGCTTGCGCAGCTTCCATGCCGACTTGGCCAATTCAGCCTGATCTTGCTCTAAGTCAGCAAAGGTCGCACCCTGCAGTCGACTGGTCAAACCTGGGAAGCAGAGGTCAATAATATCCGAATGCAGACCAATAGCTTCAAATAACAGCGCGCCGCGATACGAGGCAATTGTGGAGATACCCATCTTTGACAGAATCTTTAACAGGCCTTTGTTAATACCTTTGCGGTACTGTTTAAAAGCGGTATCCACATCCACCAGCAGCTCACCACTGCTGATCAGGTCACAGAGCACATGGTAGCTGAGATAGGGATAAACCAGAGAGGCGCCACAGCCAATAAGGGTGGCGACCTGATGGGAATCCCGGGCATAGCCTGTGCTGGCAACAATATTGGTATCGCAGCGCAGACCCTGTTCAATAAGATGATTGTGCACAGCACCCACGGCTAGCAATGAGTGAATCGGCTGTGTACCTTCATTGATATCATGATCAGAAAGAATACAGATCACAGTGCCATTGCGCACAGAAGTCTCTACATCAGCACAGATTCGTACAATTGCCTGCTGTAGATTCTCCTGCTGAGGATCATAGTTAAGCTTAAACTTGTTAACCGGAAACTCAGCAAAATCATTATTTTTTAATGCGTAGTATTTGCGCGGTGACAACACTGGACTGGACAGGCCTATGCGCTGACCCAGCTTGGATTTCTCCTCGAAAATACTGCTCTCACGTCCCAGTTCCACCCCCAGAGACATAACAATCGCCTCGCGCAGTGGGTCGATTGGCGGATTGGTGACCTGGGCAAATTGCTGGCGGAAAAAATCAAATAAATTGCGCTGCTTGGTCGACAACACGGCCATTGGCGTATCGTCACCCATGGATCCCACAGCTTCCTGGCCACCTTCAGCGAGGGGGCGCAATACCTGATCGCGCTCCTCAAAGGAAACCTGGAACATCTTCATGTAGGTTTTTATTTGTTCACGGCTCAGAGTGCCTTCCAGCTCAATGTTGTCCCTATCAAAGCTGGACTCAATCGCAAAGCGGCCCTCTTTAAGCCATTTTTTGTAGGGGTTGCGCGCAGCCAGCTGATCTTCGATCTCATCGCGGAACAGAATGCGTCCCTCTTGGGTGTCGATAGACAGGATATCACCAGGCCCAAGACGGCCTTTGGCCACAACATTTTCCGGCTCGTAATCATAGACCCCGACTTCTGAGGCAACGGTGATCACATCATCATCGGTCATCACCCAGCGTGAAGGGCGCAGACCATTTCTATCCAGAGTACAAACCGCGTAACGACCGTCGGTAATAACCAAGCCGGCCGGGCCATCCCAGGGCTCCTGATGCATTGACACATAGTCGTACAGAGCGCGATGGTCAGGGTTGCGGTCTTCAACATTTTGCCAGGCTGGCGGCACCAGAGTACGCACGGCCAGATGAAGGTCCATACCCCCTGTGACTAGCATTTCAAGCATATTGTCCAGGCTTGAGGAGTCAGAGCCGGTGCGATTGACCAGTGGCGCTGCCTCGAGCAAATCTGGCAGCAGCTCGCTTTTATATTTTGCTGTGCGGGCTACAGACCAGTTTCTGTTACCCATAATGGTATTGATTTCACCATTGTGGGCCAGCATGCGGAATGGCTGAGCCAGCGGCCATCTGGGCATGGTGTTGGTAGAAAAGCGCTGGTGGAACACACAGATTGCCGTTTCCAGTCGTTCATCGGCGAGATCCAGGTAAAAGCCCGGTAGGTCTACCGGCATCATCAGCCCTTTGTAGCTTAGAATATTGGTGCCCAGGCTGGCAATATGAAAGCTGTCATCCTCTTCGAGACGTTTTTCAGCTTTGCGTCGGCCCATATACAGGCGCGCGGTAAATTTTTGCTGGTCAGTAATATCGCCAGGGGCAATAAAGACCTGCTCAAAGGCAGGCAGTGATTCCAAAGCAATAGGCCCGAGACAGCTATTATCTGTTGGCACCAGGCGCCAGCCCAAAACAACCAGCCCCTGAGCGGATAATTCATGATCCAGAACAGCTTTCGCCTGGTCACGCTGAGCTTGGTCAGTGCTGAGCATCACCGCACCCACAGCATAGGACTCAGGCAATTCCAACTGCAGGCTTTCTTTTACTACAGTGCGCAGGAAGCTATCTGGCTTTTGCATCAGCAGGCCACAGCCATCGCCGGTTTTACCATCTGCAGCTACACCGCCGCGGTGGGTCATGCAAGTAAGCGCCTGAATAGCATTCTGCAATAATTTGTGACTTGTCTGACCTTTTACCTGAGCAATAAGGCCAAAACCACAGTTATCTTTAAAATCGTCAAGCCGACATAAGCTTTGAGTCATAGTAGAACTCTAAAAAATAGTTTTGATGGATAGTCGAACGCACATTCTGTGCTAATGGACAAAAGCGCGACATTTTACACATTTAGCGCTTGTTGGACAATCAGTTATACGCGCTACAGCTATTGTACGGCGTAGCCTAGAGGACTAGTTCTATCCTTATTTAAGGATTTATTCTCGACGGGGCTAATCGGAGCAGGCATCAGCCAGAATCTGTTGCAGCAGATTCATGTCAAAGTCAGCACCGACAAACCCATGACCTATGCCTTTTAACAACACCAGTCGCAATTGGCCGTCGAGAACCTTCTTATCGCGAACCATAAGCTGTAAGAAATCTTCACTGGTCATATCCGCTGGCGGTCGCGTAGGCAGACCACAGGCCTCGATCAACGTCTCCGTACGCTGCAGCTCCTCAGCACTCATATCACCGGCGGCAACAGAAAGCTGCGCTGCCATAACCATGCCCGCAGCTACTGCTTCACCATGCAACCAGTCAGTGTAGCCCTGAAAAGTTTCAATACTGTGACCAAAGGTATGGCCCAGATTGAGAATAGCCCGCACCCCCTGCTCAGTCTCGTCGGCGCTAACTATCTCGGCTTTGTTGATGCAGGAGCGTTCAATCCCATAGGCCAGAGCTGCACTATCCCTCTCTAACAGGGCGCTGAGGTTATCTTCCAGCCAGTGAAAAAATTCAGCGTCAGCAATTAGGCCGTACTTAATAACCTCAGCCATCCCCGCGCAGAACTCTCGATCGGGCAGAGTTGCCAGACTATCAGTATCAATAATCACTGCCTGGGGCTGGTAGAAGGCGCCAATCATATTTTTGCCCAGACTATGGTTGACCGCGGTTTTGCCGCCCACTGAAGAATCAACCTGGGCCAGCAGGGTAGTGGGCACCTGAATAAATGGCACCCCACGCTGATAGCTGGCCGCAGCGAATCCTGTCATATCTCCCACAACACCACCGCCCAGTGCTATGAGAGTAGTTTTGCGGTCATGGTGGCTTTGCAGCAGTTGGCTGTAGATATGATTGAGATTGTCGAGATTTTTGTACTGTTCGCCATCTTCAAGAATAACTGTGTCGATATGCTTATCTTGCAGCTGATCTTTAAGGGCCGGCAGGTAAAGTGGCGCTATGGAGGTATTGGTGACAATCAGGGCCTTTTTGCCCTGCACATACTGAGAAATATTGGCCCCAGCAAGCTGTCCCGGACCTATATGGATAGGGTAACTTCTATCGCCCAGATCAACGGTGACCGAGGTAACTTGGCTGGCTGGGGTTGACGTGGAAACTGTGCTGCTCATGGGGCAATAACTCAACTGTGGTCTGGACTGGTATTATGCTTAGACCAGACGAATTATCAAAGCCCTGCGAGAGCCTCTGCGAGGTTTTTTGTTAACTTGCTGGGGGCAACAGAGCCCGAAGGGAACACCAGGTCGGCAACCTCTTGATACAGAGGGTCCCTTGTCTCCACCAGTTTATCGATCACCCCTTTGCGATCATCCACCTGCAATAGAGGCCTGCTTTTGTCTTTGCGGGTTCTCTCATAGAGCTGTTCTTTGGTGGCAGACAGATAGATAACCTGGCCATTTTCTTTCAGCGTGGCACGGTTTGCTGCACTGAGAATAATACCGCCGCCAGTTGCAATCACGGAAGACTGTTCATTGGCCACAACCTCGAGTAACACTTTGGTTTCCCTGGCGCGAAAGCCCGCCTCTCCTTCCATATCAAATATCCACTGAATATCCGCACCGGTGCGAGACTCAATCTCGTTATCAATATCAAAAAAGGGACGATTGAGAAAGCTGGCCAGCTGCCGCCCAATAGTCGATTTGCCCGCCCCCATGGGGCCGACTAGAAAAATATGTTGTTCGCTCATCTGTCCAGAAGATTATCGTCAATTATTTTTGGAGTTATAAAGATGAGTATTTCACGTTTTTCAATATTTCGCAGGTCATTTCTGAAAAGCTTGCCTAAAAAAGGGATATCTCCAAGCATGGGCACCTTTTCTGTCCCCTTAACTTCCTCGGTCTGGAAAATACCGCCGAGTACCAACGTCTGACCATCACCCACCAGAGCCTGGGTTTCAATCTGGGTAATATCGATAGAGGGCTCGCCAGTGGGAGTAAACGCACCCACAGAATCCTGAGACACCAGCAGATCCATAATAATGCGATTGTCCGGGGTAATCTGGGGAGTCACCTCCAGCTGCAGCACGGCCTCTTTAAATTCAATGCTGGTAGCACCACTGGAAGTCGCCTTCTGATAGGCAATCTCGGTACCAGACTTGATCACTGCCTGCTGTTTATCTCCGGTCAACACCTTGGGTTGAGAGACAATTTCGCCGTAGCCGTCTGACTCCAGCGCACTGAGCTCCAGATCAATTAAAAAATTATCGGTCAGATATCCAAGACTAAAGGAGCCCGTAGGGTTGGATACACCCAGATCCACAGCCAGACTATCGCCTAGGCCAAAGTCATAATTCTGGGTCACAGTGGTAATATCATCTGCGGTAAAAGGCAAGCCATCCGGACCATCATCAACCTCTACTTCATCCGCCTGATAGGTAAATGTCTCCACTACCCCGGCACCAGGTGTGAGCCCGGATCTGCGACCGGAAAAGCCCAGACTGCGGTCGCCACTGGCACTTGAAAACTGCCCACCGGACAGCTTATCGAGGCCCGCCAGACCCCAGGTCACCCCCAGCTCTTTCTTAAAGTCGGTATTGGCAATCACAATCCGCGCCTAAATTAACACCTGCTTGATTGGCACATCAATCTCACTGATCAGGCGCTTAAACTCATTAATCTTTTCTTCAGTATCGGTGAGAATAATGGTGTTGGTGCGTTGATCAACAATAGCGCTGCCCCGCTCGGACAATATGCTGGTGGTGGCATTGCCCTCAGTGGCACCGCCGGACTGACCAGACTGGGAATCATCGGCGGTAAACAGTTCAAAAATCTCTGCCGCATCGGCATATTTAATTCGTACAAAGGCAGTTTCCAATGGCGCCAATTCCTGCAGCTGCTTATTGGCCTCTACCTGCAACCGCTCCTGCTCGGCAATCTCTGCCGCTGGAGCAACCATCAACACATTGCCCTCCTGACGCTTATCCAACCCCTTGGCTTTAAGCACAATTTCCAATGCCTGATCCCAGGGCACCTTATCCAGACGCAGGGTAATACTGCCGGTTACAGTGTCACTGGCCACCAGATTGAGAGAGGTAAAGTCGGCAATCAGCTGCAGCACTGAACGCACTTCAATATCCTGGAAATTAAGTGACAGTCGGTCACCGGTAAAGTCGAACTTTTTGTTGTGCAGCTCCACCTCGGCCGCAGTCAGTGGCTTGACGCTAACGATGTACTGTTTATCTGCCTGATAGGCCAGATAGTCATACTGACCCTCAGCCTCAATGGTCACCACAGTCGTAGAACCCTGCTGCATTGTATCTATAGCTGTGACTGGTGTGGCAAAATCAACTACATCCAGACGTCTATCCAGATGATCTGGAAGTTCCGTCTGATAAAACTCCAAACGAATTTTGCTGCCGGTTTTATTGATATCAATATTCACCGCAGGGTCGCTGAGATCAAGTTTGATCAGGCCGGCCCCCTGGGCATCGCGCCGAAAATCAACGCCAGTTAAAGCGGCACTCAACTCAGTGAAATCAGCACGCCTGTCATCGCTGCCCTGGGCATAGGTTGAAGCAATGGGCATGGCGCTGGTGGCGTTGGCGCTTTGATCTACGCCCACCTTAACCATTAGACGATCACCCTCTATGCGGGTGATAAAGGGCGCAGACTCATTGAGATTGACAATCAATCTGGTTCGACTGCCATCGGAGACCACCACCGCATCCCGGGCATTTTCAAAGGACAGGGGATATTTTTTCTTCGCCAGCTGGCTTTGCACATCGGCAAAGTCCAATACCAGACGCGCGGGCTCGGCAATTTCATAGCTCTTGGGCTGCGGTGGCCGCTGCGAGAACTGCAGACTGATCTCAAACTGATCGCTGGACAGCGAGGTAAAATCTATATCAGTTACCCTGTTATCTATGGCTGCCGCAGACCAGGAAAAGCAATAGAGACTCAGCATTAAAAAACAGCATTTCACTCGACTAATCATTTTATCTTCCCTAATGAGTTGATCACTCTTCATTCATGGCCAATGTTCTGGGCCGGTTAATCCATCCACCACTGCCGTCGGGAACCGTCTCCAAAACTTCCAGCTCGAAACTGTCAATCTGGGTAATTCTGCCAAAGTTGCGGCCCAGATAATTGCCCTGGGTCACCCTGTGTATTCTGCCCTCACCATCATTGATCAATGCCCATATCTGCTGGTCGCGACTGAGGGTACCGACCATCGACAAGGCACTGTAATTAAACTGCTCCAGAGGTTCCCGCTGCCTGATCTGATCTGGCTCTGCCACGGCCGCACCGGATAAACGGCCATCTCCAGTATCAAGCAAGGGCGCCTCAAAGGGACTGCGCATGGCCAGAGCTGAATAATTAAATCGCTCTGCCGGAGGGTAAGTCGGCAAAGGTTCAATACTGCCCTGAGGGCGCTCACGAGACTCAGCCATTAAGGCATCAAGATCATCAAATTGACTGTCTGAGGAGCAGCCACAGATCAATGCGACAGAACAGATAACCAGCGTTTTTACCGGCAATTTTAAAGACACGCCTGCCATCAATGGGCCTCCTCTTTATATCTGTAGGTCTTGGCCTCGATGACCATATTGAGCAATGAGCCATTGCCCGCCTCTATGGAGTAATCGTGCAGAGTGACAATTCTTGAGAGCGCGGCAACACCGCTGACAAAGGAACCAAAGTCGTGGTAGTCGCCGATCACATCAATCTTGATCGGCAACTCAACATAAAACTCAGAGACTTTTTCCGGTTGCAGGGAAATTGCTTTCATACTCAAACCGCTGGCATAGGCTACCTCTGTAATATCTTCCAGTAGACCCGGCACCTCGGTATCCTTGGGCAGCTGCTTAAGCAGTGCACCAAAGGTTTCATCCAGCTCCAGCATCTGCTGGCGATAGGCCTGCAAATTAGCCGCCTGAAAAGCCTTGGTCTCGTACTGCTGCAGCAAACTTGTCTCTTTATTGCTGGCTATCTGGTATTGGTGGCGCAATTCTTTTACCTTGAAAAGGTAGCCTGCAAGCAACACAACAATAAATACCAGCATCAGCAAAACGGTTTTTACCGATGCTGGCCATACGCCAATCTGCTGCATATCTAGATCGGCAAAATCTATATCCTTAAGTTCCTTTAAGCTGTCTTGAAATGACATATCATCCCTGCTTATTGTTCAAAAATCTCAGATTGGCTAAATCTCGTCCGTCGCCGGCTCTTCAATACCTATCTGCAAATGAAATACACTGCCCTGAATACCCAGCTGGTCATTTTGTTCCACCTTGGCCAGGTTGGGGTCCCGATATTTGCCAGATTTATCCAGATTTCTCATCAGTGATGAGATCCGATTATTCGATTCAGCGAACCCAGACATTTTTATCTGGCCAGCTACTCGATCCAACTCCGACAGATAGATACCGTCCGGAATAGCGCGCACCAATTCATCAAAAATCTTAACAATCTCCGATCTAGTGCCCTGCAGATCCTGAATCACTTTCATGCGTACAATCATTTCTTGTTTTTTGTTTCTCAGCTCACTGATCTCTGCAACTTTTTTATCCATCTCGGCAATACTGCTTTGCAGATAGGCATTGCGTTCTTGCCGCTCTTCCACCGCAGAGCCAGCCACACTGATCCACAGGGAAACCAGTATTGTTGAACTCAGTGCCATCAGCCCCAGCTTGCCCAGATAGTCTCTTTTTAACTGCTCCCGAGATTCCTCCCGCCAGGGCAAAAGATTGATTTGTGACATTATTGAAAACTCCTCAGCGCCAGTCCCACCGCCAGCATCATCGCCGGCCCGTCATTGGCCAGGGCAGAGCGATTGATACTGGGATTGACCTGCATATTGGCCAGCAGATTGGCGACCTCGGTGGGCACAGACAGAGAGGCTTCCACATCGGCAACCAGCCCTTCAATGGCAGATACGCCACCGGCGAGGAATAGCTGGTCTATATAATTGTAGTTACTGGACGAGTAAAAGAACTGCAGGGATCTGCTTATATGCTGAATCAGAGATTCTTTGAATGGCGCAAGCACCTCTGACTCATAATCCTCTGGTAAACCGCCTTTGCGCTTGGCCTCTCCGGCCTCTTCCCAGGACAGTCCGTAGCGCCTTTGAATTTCTTCGGTCAGCTGTTTACCACCAAATAACTGCTCTCGAGAATAGATTGTTTTGCCATCCACCAGCACCGTAAAGGCAAACATGGTGGCGCCAATATCAGCGATTGCCACCACTTGGTCACTGCCCTGATCCAGCTGATCTTCCATCAGTCCGTAGGCACGCTCAATGGCAAAACCTTCGACATCCACTACTTTGGGGTTGAGTCCGGCGCTTTCCAGCGCCTGACGCCTGTGTTCGACATTCTCCTGACGACAGGCGGCGAGAAGCACTCTGACCAAGTCCTGATTGTTCTCCACCGGGCCAATCACATCAAAGTCAAAAGCCACTTCTTCCATGGGGTAGGGAATATATTGATCTGCCTCGACCTCAATCTGCATTTCCAGCTGCAAGTCAGTGAGTCCGGCGGGCAATTCAATCTCTTTGGTAATCACTGAAGAGCCAGAAACGGCGACTGCGGTGTCGGTCAGTTTGGTACCAGAACGGTTGACCAGCTGCTCTACGGTCTTGGCCAGGGCATCTAAATCGGCGATATTTTTTTCGACCACCGTGTTTGCGGGCAATGGCATCACTCTGTAGGCCTCGACTTTATAACCGTCGGCGGACTGACTGAGCTCGATTAATTTGACCGCGGAAGACGAGATATCCAGCCCCAACATGGGTTTGGCCGGTTTTGACAAGAAATCTAAAAATCCCATTACTTAGTTATCATCCTTTATTTTTGCGGCCAACCGTGGCTAGAAGCGACATTAACAATGTTTCCACAGCCTGCAAATGATGCACTTCACATTCTCTACACCTTATAATAGACGCTGATTATTATGGTGCCTGAAAAATGCGGTCCACAAGTAAGCGTAAATTACTAAAATCTCTGGCAATTCTGTCTGTGCTGGGTGCCGGGGGGTTCCTTGTAGTGGCCTCCTGCCTCTATCTGTACCTTAGCCCAAAACTGCCCTCAGTCGAGGAACTAAAGGAGATCGAGTTACAAATTCCACTGCGAATTCATTCACAAGATTTGAAAGTTATTGCCGAGTTTGGCGAAAAGAAGCGTTCGCCGGTGAGTTTTGATGAAATACCCCAGCCGATGATCGATGCATTTTTGGCTGCGGAGGACGACAGCTTTTTTGAACACCGGGGCATAGTGATTTCCGGCCTGGCCCGCGCAGCCATGGAACTTATTACCACAGGCTCCATTCGCAGTGGCGGCAGCACCATCACCATGCAGGTAGCGCGCAACTTCTTTCTTAGCAAGCGTCAGGAATTTACCCGCAAATTCAATGAGATACTGCTGTCCTTTAGAATTGAAGAAGAACTGAGCAAGCAGGAGATCCTGTCTCTTTATACCAACAAGATTTATTTCGGCAAAAGGGCCTATGGCGTAGGTGCCGCAGCTCAGGTTTATTATGGCAAAACCCTGGACCAACTGACATTGGCCGAGATCGCCACCATCGCCGGGCTACCCAAGGCACCGTCCAGATACAATCCCCTTGCCAATGCCGAGCGGTCTCTGGAGCGCCGCAACTGGATACTGGGGCGCATGTTAGGCCTGGGTAATATTGACCAGGAGCAGTACAACCAGGCTATTGCCGAAGTTGACAGCGCTAGCTATCACGGCTCGATCTCCGAGTTAGATGCCGCCTATGCCGCAGAAATGGTACGTCAGGAAGTGGTAGAAAAATTTGGCTTGAAAGCCTACACCGAAGGTTACACCGCCATCACCACATTGGATTCCAAGTTGCAGAGCGCCGGCGTCAAAGCACTGCAGGCAGGCATTATGGCCTATGATCAGCGCCATGGTTACAGGGGTACAGAACAAGCCGCAGTTGCAGAAGAAGAATGGGAGCAGACATTGCGCGACGCCCCTATTTACGGCGGGCTGGAACCCGCGATCATCACCGATGTGGCCGAAGACCATCTGCTGTTACTCACCAGAGACGGCCTGTCAGTACCTTTAAACTGGGCCGATGGTCTGAAAAATCTGCGACTGTATAAAACTGTTAATGCCCGCACTGCGCCAATCACCTCAGCCGCCGAGCTGTTTTCCCGGGGAGACCTGATTCGCATTCAACGCCATGCCGACAACAGGGTCAGTCTTGCACAGCTGCCAGTGGCTCAGGCTGCAATGGTAGCTCTGGCACCAGAAAATGGTGGTATCAGAGCTATTGTTGGCGGTTTTGATTATCGCCAGAGTCGCTTTAACAGAATTACCCAGGCAACCCGTCAACCTGGGTCAAACTTTAAACCCTTTATCTATACCACGGCACTTAAAAATGGATTTACACCGGCATCCATTATCAATGATGCACCAGTAGTATTTGATGACAACAAACTGGAAGAGACTTGGCGACCGGAAAATGACGGCGGCAAATTCTATGGGCCCACGCGACTGCGCGAGGCTCTTTACAGATCCCGCAACCTGGTGTCGATTCGCCTGCTGCGTCGCATGGGTATCGACAGAACATTGGAAAGCCTGCAAACCTTTGGTTTTGATACCAGCGAAATGCCTCTGGATCTCAGTCTTGCCCTTGGCAGTTATGCATTGACCCCTCTGGAAATCGCCCGCGGCTACGCGGTATTTGCCAATGGCGGTTATCTGATCAAACCCCATATCCTGGACAAGGTTATCGACCGCGATGGCAATGTGATCTACCAGTCAAACCCAGAGACTGTATGCGACCCCTGTGGCACTGATGCCATTGTCACCAATGAGGCAGAGTCGCAAAATATCGACCTGCAACTTGAAGAGCTATTGAATAATCTGGCCGAGGAATCGCTGCTTCAGGATGAACAGGACAGCTGGGAGGCCATAGCCCAGGCCTTGCAGAACAGCAAAAAAGCAGAGACGATTCCTGCCAGGCAGGTGATCGATAAACAGACCGTATTCCTTATCGACTCTATGCTGAAAGATGTTATCTTACGCGGCACTGGCACCAAGGCGAAAACACTTAAACGCTCAGATCTGGCGGGCAAAACAGGTACTACCAACGGTCCCAGAGATGCCTGGTTCTCCGGTTATTCCCCCCATTTGGTTGCCACTGCCTGGGTTGGATTCGACGACAACTCGATGCTGGGGCGCAATGAATATGGTGGTTCTTCCGCCCTGCCCATCTGGATTGAATTTATGGGCGCGGCTCTGGCAGACAAACCGCAGATACAGCGACCGCAGCCCAATGGCATTGTGATGGTCAAGATTGACGCCAAAACGGGAAAGCGAGTAGCTCCGAATCAGACCGGTATTTTTGAATTCTTTAAAACCGAAAATGTACCGGCACTACCAGATCCCGGCAGTTTGAAAGGCCCGGATAACCAGAGCCCACTGCCGGAGGACCTATTTTGATTCAGGCCTGGGCTGAAAGTTTTGACTGGCAGAGCATTGATACTGTGCTGCTGGATATGGACGGCACCTTGCTGGACCTGAATTTTGATACCTTCTTCTGGCTGCATCATCTGCCCAAGCGCTACAGTCAGCAGCACCAGCTTGAGGAACAGCAAGCTAAGGCAGATGTACACCAGCGGCTCATCGCCAAACGTGGCACGCTCGACTGGTACTGCACCGACTTCTGGTCCAGGGAGCTAAATGTAGATATTGTTGCCCTGAAGCAGGAAATCCAACATCTGATTGGCGAGCGGCCCGAGGCTCTGGATTTTCTCAGGGCCCTAGGCCAGATTAACAAGCAGCGTATTCTGGTTACCAATGCCCACCGCGACAGTGTTGAGATCAAATTCGCAGTCACCGGTATTGAGCCATTGCTGGATCAGGTAATCACTTCCCATGATTATGGCTATGCCAAGGAAGATCAGCGCTTCTGGCAGCAGCTGCAGCGCAGCACCGGCTTTGATCCGCAGAGAACATTATTTATTGATGACTCAAAGCCAGTGCTGAACTCGGCCAGAGACTACGGCATTGCGTATCTGCTGGCTATCGAAACCCCAGACAGCCAACAGCCCCCGGCGCCGGATCATGGCTATCCAGCTATCGGCCAATTCGCACAGATACTAGGGCTGGACAATGGATAACAGCGATACGGTCCGTATTGATAAATGGCTTTGGGCGGCCCGGTTTTATAAAACCCGCGGGCTCGCCAAAGCGGCAATTGAAGGGGGTAAGGTGCAGATCGACGGACAAAAGTCCAAGCCTAGCCGACCAGTAGAAGTGGGTATCCATATGAGTATTCGGCAGGGTTTAGATACTAGGATAGTTGAGGTTATTGCCATCTCCAAGCATCGCCGCGGAGCCCCGGAGGCGCAGAAGCTGTATAGGGAAACCGAAGACAGCATTGCCCAGCGGGAAAAGCTCGCCGCCGAACGCAAGGCCTTTAATATTTCCACCCCGTCCAGTGAACGACCCAACAAAAAACAGCGCCGACAAATTCACCGTTTTTTAAGTAATTAAGGCTGCTATAAAGCCATATTGCAGTACAATGCCCGCCATGAACGATCATGACAGCAGACAGCGATTTCTTTTTGATGGCACTGATATCCGGGGGGAAATTACCTCCCTTGCTACCAGTTATCAAACTCTGGTCGCCCAGCAACAGTATCCCGAGCCCGTAGCCAAACTCTTCGGTGAATTTCTGGTGGCCGCCAGCTTGCTCAGCGCGACCCTTAAGTTCTCTGGAATTGTTACGATTCAAGCCATGGGCAATGGCCCGCTGAGTGCAATAATGGCGGAATGCTCCCAGGGCACTAAATTGCGCGGTATTGTGCGCGGCGACTTCGACGCTGGCAGCAAAGCCAAATGCCTGCAGGACTTTCTCGGCAATGCCAGCCTTGCCATTACCATTGAACCTGAGGGCGGCGAGCGCTATCAGGGCATTGTGCCCATGGAATCAGACAATCTTAGCGGCTGTCTGGAGCATTATTTTAATCAGTCGGAACAACTGCCAACCCAGATAAAAATCAGCGCCGATAAACAGCTTGCCACCGGTGTGCTGGTGCAGCAGATGCCGAACCGCGACACAGCGGAAAAGGTTGCCGCCGACTGGGCTCATATCTCAGCACTGATGCAAACATTGCAGGCCGAAGAGCAGTTGAGCCTGTCCCATGCAGAGCAGCTGTACAGATTATTCCACGAAGACGGGGTGCGCCTGTTCGAGCCAGAGGCACTGCATTTTTTCTGCAGCTGCTCGCGGCAGCGAACCGAGCAGGCATTAATTTCACTGGGCTCAGAGGAAATCTACGATATCTGCAAAGAGCAGGGCTCAGTGCAGATTACCTGTGAATTCTGTAACGAGAAATATGAGTTCCACAAAAACCATGTGGATGATATGTTTAGTAAACCACCACCCATCATTCATTAGCAGCTGCACTGGTTTTAACCGACCATAAAAAAACCGCACTCCGAAAGAGCGCGGTTTTTTTTGTGTCAGGCATTTTTATATGCCAGATACTGGTCTTTTATATGACTGTTACTTACTGTTATCCAGAAGATAATCAATGGCTGCAATCACTTCCTCGTCAGAGCAATCCATGCAGGTGCCGCGGGCCGGCATGCCATTAATACCATTGATGGCATTGGTATAAACAGTCTCGATACCTTTCTCCAGGCGTGCAGTCCAGGCTCCAGCATCTCCGAACATAGGCGCGCCAGCTACACCGGAATTATGACAGGCCATGCAGTTTCTATTGTAAATGGCATCCCCTGCGCGGGCCGAACCACCAGCAGAGACTGCGACAGCAGCCACAACCTGGCCGGCTTTAACCACGTGCCCAGCAGGTGCAATACGCTCTGCTACTGCCTGCTCCTGAGCTGCGGTAAGTTCTTGATTCTGTTTGGCACTACAACCCCAGAGCATGGCACAGGAAATTGTGATTAATGCGAAAATTCTTAAGTGGCTCATTGTTGCTCCCATGAATGTAAAAAATCTAATATAAAATCTGTGGCGGGCATTATACAGCAAGCTGCGCCCTCAACCAGACTAAGTTATAAACTAGCCCAGAGGCCTTATTCCCACAGCGCCGCGCACTTTGGCAATCAGCGCAGAACTCTGCTGCCGCGCCTTTTGCGCGCCCTGCTGTAATACGGCCTCAACCTGCGCAGGGTTTTCCAGCAGCTGAAGATATTTCTCTCGCGGCTCACGCAGCTGTTCATTGACCAGCTCAAACAGCTGTCGCTTGGCTTCTCCCCAGGCAATGCCATTGGCAAATTCGGCACGCATCTGTTGGCTTTGATCCTTGCTGGCAAAGGCCTGCCAGATTTGGAATACCGCACTGGTATCCGGATCCTTGGGCTCACCTGGCTCAAGCAGATTAGTCTTAATCTTGTTGATATGCTTTTTAAGCTTCTTCTCCGTCAGGAATAACGGAATAGTATTTCCATAACTTTTACTCATCTTGCGCCCATCCAGGCCCTGCAATATGGCAACATCATCATCCACCTGAGCAGCAGGCAACACAAAGTGCTCGCCGTAGTGATGATTAAACCGCTGGGCAATATCTCGCGCCATCTCAACATGTTGAATCTGGTCACGGCCAACGGGAATTTTATGGGCATTAAACATAAGGATATCCGCTGCCATTAAAATCGGATAGCTAAACAGCCCCATATTAATGGCCGTGTCATCATCTTCCCCCCCATCAATATTAGCCTGCACCGCTGCTTTGTAGGCATGGGCTCTGTTCATCAGTCCCTTGGCAGTCATGCAGGTCAATAGCCAGGTCAGTTCGGGGATTTCAGGGATATCGGACTGGCGATAGAAAGTAACCCTGTCTGTATCCAGACCCAGAGCCAGCCAGGCAGCGGCAATTTCCAATGTCGACTGATGCACCAGATCTGGATCCTGAGCCTTGATCAGTGCATGGTAGTCAGCCAAAAAGAAAAAGGACTCAACCTCTCCCGAGCGACTGGCCTCAATAGCAGGCCTGATTGCACCCACATAGTTACCCAGATGGGGCGACCCAGAAGTGGTAATACCGGTTAAAACGCGTTGTTGGCTCATACAAACTCTATTAATTTAAGATGGCGGCTATGATAGTGCATCACAGAGGTTACTCAACCTCTATAGCTAAATTTCCCGATTTATTAAAAAATCCCTGCAGCACCTGAGTCAGCCGCTCCGGATCCTCAAAACCTGTCAGCTCGCGACAGGAGTGCATGGCCAGCTGGGGGATACCCACATCCAGCGTCGGCACACCTAGCCGCGACGAAGTCACCGGGCCTATGGTACTGCCGCAGCCCATATCGCTGCGTGAGACAAAAGTCTGTACTGGCACATCAACATCGGCGCAGAGCTGCCTGAACATGCTGGCACTTAAACTATTGGTGGCATAGCGCTGTTTAACATTGACCTTGATCACCGGTCCGCCATTTAACATTGGCATATGGGCAGCATCATGTTTATCGGCAAAATTGGGGTGCGCCCCATGGGCATTGTCACAGGAGATCATCAGTGAATTATCCAACAGTCGACTGAGACTGGATTCGCCGTTGGCGGCAACAATACGCTCAATCACAGCCTCTAGAAATGGCCCGTCAGCGCCTACAGCAGAAACACTGCCAACCTCTTCATGATCATTGCACACCATCAGGCAGGTCTGTTCGCCGCCGGTTTGCAGCAGAGCCTCTGTGGCCACATAGCAGCTAAGCAGGTTATCCAGACGCGCTGAAGCAAAAAAGTTTTGTTTTAAACCAACCGTGGCCGCTGGCTGAGTATCATAGAGACAGAGTTCATAATCCAACACCTCTGCCTTGGCAGGCAAGAACTGCTCTGCCAGCAAGGATCTGAAATCCCCTGTGCCATCTTTATCGATCATAACCAGAGGCGGGATATCAGACTGGGCATTCACAGTGCGTTCAGAATTAGCCTGACGGTCCAGATGAATCGCCAAGCTTGGAATAATGGCAACCGGCCGTTTAAAGTCCACCAGCTTCTGTACCAACTGCTGAGCCTTATTGCGGTAAACCAAACGGCCAGCAATGGACAGATCGCGGTCGAACCAGGGGTTGAGCAACGCACCACCATAGACTTCAACCGCCAGCTGAAAATAACCATTGCGGTGCAATTCAGGCTGCGGCTTGATCATCAGGCATGGACTATCTGTATGGGCACCAACCATGCGCAAACCAGACTCGGACAGCGCAGCAGAACCCACCACAAAGGCTATAATAGAAGAGCCATTGCGCACCACATAATGTTTGGCACCGGCACTTAAAGACCAGTCTGAGGCCTCATCTAACTCAGTAAACCCCGTGGACTGAAGACGCTCGGCCATAGATTTAACCGCATGAAATGGTGTTGGCGAGGCATTCAGAAACTCAGCCAGCCCCTGATTGAACTGCTCCGCACTATTGCCTTTACTCATAATCTTATGTCCTTTCTATTTTGCCGCTAAATTCTTTAAGCGGAATAACAAACTGGAGGTGTCGTAGCGACTGCCACCCAATTTCTCCACCTGCTCATAGTACTGGTCCACTAATTGCGTGACCGGCAATTGCGCGCCGTTGCGCGTCGCCTCTTGCAGAGCAAAGGCCAGATCTTTGCGCATCCACTGCACCGCAAAACCGTGTTCATATTCACCAGCTAACATGGTTTTATAGCGGTTTTCCATCTGCCATGACTGGGCTGCCCCTTTACTGATAACCTCAATCACCTGCTCTGCATCCAGACCAGCACGCTCAGCAAAATCCAGCCCCTCGGCAAGCCCCTGTACCAGGCCTGCAATACAAATTTGATTGACCATTTTACACAGCTGCCCGCTGCCCTGATCACCCATTAACTGAACTGACTTGGCATAACAGCCTATTATTGGCTCTACCTGCTCAAAGGTCTCAGCCTCACCGCCACACATTACTGTTAACTGAGCATTTTCCGCGCCCTGCTGCCCGCCCGAAACAGGCCCGCCGATAAAGTCTGCACCTGCCTTTTTAGCTTCTGCGACCATGCGTTTGGCCAGTCCTGCAGAGGTGGTCGTTTGATCAATAATAATTGATCCCGGTTTAACCCCTGCCAGTACCCCATGTTCAGACAACATCACCTCGGTGACATCATCATCGTTGCCTACACAGAGTATAATAATATCAGCGTTGCACACTGCTTCAGCCGGACATAGGGCAATCTCACCCCTATAGTCCCCGACCCAGCGCCGAGCAACAGCACTGGTGCGATTGTACACAGTCACCGCATAATCATTACGACTCAGCCAACCGGCCATTGGGTAACCCATAACCCCGAGCCCAATAAAAGCTAACCGGTATTTGTTGCTCATATTATTGGGTCCAGAGAATAAAAATTAACCCTGCTCCCAGTAGCAACCGATAGATCACAAAGGGCATCATTCCGACTCGTTCAACAAAGCGTAAAAAGCTATGTATACAGAGGTAGGCGGTAATTCCTGACAATGCAGTACCCAACAGTATTTCAAACCAGGCCACAGATTCTTCGCCTAATAACTGCAAACCTTTATAGCCACCACTGAGCGCAATAATGGGAACGGCCATTAAAAATGAAAATCGTGCCGCCGAGGTGCGATCAAAACCCAGTGCAAGCACCGCAGTCATGGTAATACCAGATCTTGATGTCCCTGGGATCAGTGCCAGAGCCTGAGCAAAGCCTACTATAAGCGCAGTTTTCCAGGTTAGCTGATCAAGGGTTTTACTGCCGCGATAGCGCTGATCTGCCCAGCCCAACAACAGGCCAAACAATATAGTGGTGGTTGCAATAACCAGTATAGAGCGTAGATTGGCCTCAATAAAATCGACAAAAAGCAAACCTGCCAATGCAGCGGGAACAGTGGCAACAATAATCGACCAGGCCAGCAGACTCGATGCTGTGCTGGGCTGGCTGGGGGACAAACTGGTAAACCACTCAGATATTAAGAGCCTGAGATCGGAGCGAAAATAAACTATTACGGCCACCAAGGAGCCCACATGCACTGCCACATCAAAGGCCAGCCCCTGATCAGACCAGCCCAAAACTTGAGCAGGCAGAATTAGGTGGGCAGAGCTGGAAATGGGCAAAAATTCTGATAGTCCCTGAATCAAAGCCAGCCACACAGTTTGAATAATATCCATATACTACAACTCCCTGATACGTTTTCTTTTTTGCCAAGCCTCTGTGCCACGCAAATAAACCAAGTCGATGGTCTCCACCGACTGAGCCATACCCTTTGCCAACCCGCTCTCTGCGATTGCCAACAGATCCAGAGCATTGGGGTAAACAGACCTGTAGTTATCCGCGCTGAACTCAGATTCTTCGATCAGAGGTCCGGCATTCCCAACCACCATTGCAGCTGGGTATTGCTCAATAATAGCCAATGCCTGTGCCGCACTCAGCAGCTGATCCGGCTCTAAAACAGTCACCTTTGCGGCTGATTCGATCCGATAAACAGCACAATTAAACTCTGCCATGCGAGCATCTAACACAGGCACAACAGTAGTCCCCGCAGGAACATCGGCAAGTCGCCCGTAAGTCGCCGCCATCAACTGTAATGTAGACACAGGTACCACTGGTATATCCGCAGCAAATGCCAGCCCCTGCACAGTAGCGAACCCAATTCGCAACCCGGTAAAGGATCCCGGGCCAACGGTAACCCCAATAGCATCCAATTGGCTAACACTCAACTGAGCTTCACTCAGAACCTCATTGATCATAGACACAATCAGTCTAGTATGGGATCTGGGCTCCTCTGAATATCTGTTCATAGAACGACCACGCACCTGCAGCGCCACAGAGCAGGCTGGCGTCGAGGTATCGATAGTCAATAATGCGGTCATTTAAAATCCAATAATTCGTGGGCAAAAAAAATCCCCCACCGAGGTGAGGGATTTTACAACTCTACAGACATTTAGACCATCAGGATTTCTTGACTGGAGCTATTTTTGCTGCTGCTTTTTTTGCCGCTGGCTTTTTAGCAGAAACTTTCTTGGCAGGCGCTTTCTTAGCTGCCGGTTTTTCCGCTACTACTTTTTTAACCGCTGACTTTTTCGCTGCAACTTTTTTAGCTGCTGGTTTTTTTGCCGCAACTTTCTTGGCTGGCTTTTTCGCTACTGCTTTTTTAGCTGCCGATTTTTTCGCCACAGCAGCCTTGGCTACTTTTTTCTTCACCGCAGTCTTCTTTTTGGGCTTTGCATTCGCTTTTGTTGCTTCAGCTTTAATCTTATCTGCCGCTTTCTTAGCTGCCGCTTTTACTTTTGCCGCTGCTGCTTTCTTCGCCGCCACAGCCTTCTTGGCATCCTGAGCTGCACGAGTCTTTAACCAGCGAGCTTCAAACTTGCTTTTGGCTGTTGCCAGATCTGCTTTAGCACTTGAAGCCATCTTTGCTTCAAGGCTATTCAATGAGGCCTGTGCCTTTGCTTCCGCACTTGCTACAGTCTGCATTATCTGCGCAACCCGCTGGGCAGTTTTAGCCGTTTTTACATCAGCCTGAAGACCTTGAAGTTTGGCATTAGTCGCTTTGAAATCTTTTCTCGCTGCCGCTAGAGATTTTCGTGAAACCGCATTAGCTTTCTTAGCCAGTCTCTCTTTCGCTGCGGCAATTTTTTTGCGCGATGCATCAACACGCAATGCCTGAGCTGTTACTTTGCCCTGCACAGCAACTACAGCTGCTGCGGCTTTTTGCACGTTGTTTAATTTGGTAGCTTTTTTCGCTGGAGCTTTTTTCGCAGGAGCCTTGGCAGCGGATGTTTTCTTAGCCGGGGCTTTTTTCGCTGGGGCTTTTTTAACAGATGCTTTTTTTGCAACTGGCGCTTTAGTTACAACTGCTGTTGCTGGTGCTTTTGTTTCTGCTGGTTTGCTCGATTGCTTTTTCACTTCAACTCTCCGTGACCTAGCTAAAATAGAATCTAAAAATGACATGGCTCAACTTTGCTTTGTTATAGGATCGTGAATTTTAAGCGCCAGCGAATTGCTTTAGCAACCTTTTGACGCCAAATAACAGAAAATAAGCTCAATTACATGGAATTAAATTATTTTTAGAGGGATTGTTTGCGATTTAGCAGAGAAGTCTAAAAAATTTATCCGAGAACAGAAACAATCCGAGACTGCACATCAGCCAGCAAACCCAACCCATTGATTGAAGAAAATGTCGGTGCCTGCTGACCACTGTCGGCAAGATCTGTATAAAACTTTACCAGTGGTTTGGTCTGGTCGTGATAGATATTAAGACGATTGCGCACAGTGCTTTCCTGATCATCTTCACGCTGCACCAACGGCTCGCCAGTCACATCATCCTGACCTGCAGTCGTTGGTGGGTTGTGAGCAATATGATAAACACGTCCTGAGCTTTCATGTACTCGACGACCACTGAGGCGGGAGACTATTTCTTCATCGTCAACGGCGATCTCAATAACAAACTGGATATCGATACCAGCATCGACCAGTGCCTGAGCCTGAGGGATAGTGCGAGGGAAACCATCAAACAAAAACCCACTTTCGCAGTCAGACTGCTGAATACGCTCGTTTACCAGCGCAATAATAAGATCATCAGATACCAGACCACCTGAGGCCATAATGTCTTTGACCTGCAAACCGAGGTCAGACTCTGCCTTTACCGCCGCACGCAACATATCGCCAGTTGAGATCTGGGGAATGCCATATTTTTCCGTAATAAATTGTGCTTGAGTGCCCTTTCCTGCACCTGGTGGTCCTAACAGAATCAATCTCATAAATACGTCCCTTAAAGGTAAACAAGCTGATGTCGAGAAAAGCTTTTAAAGCTAACCGGCGCCGTAGCGCTTCAGCGTTGGAAATGCGGCGCACACAATACACCTAATAATTGGACCAAACAACCCTGAGAAAAGGGTGGCGACAAGTCTGCCTAAAGCCCACAACTAATACCAAGAGGATTATTCCTCGAGTTTAACCTGACGCCAGAGAGACTCCATTGCCTCTGGACTCAACTGGCTTAAATTGTCGGCCCCGGCAAGGACTTCCATAGCTTCAAAGCGACGCTTGAATTTATTGTTCGAAGCGGCCAGCGCCTTTTCCCCATCTACCGCCAAATGACGAGCAAGGTTAACGCAGCTAAACATCAGATCACCTAGTTCATCTGCAATAGCCTGAGTATTTTGAGCTTCTATCTCTACTTCTAATTCCGCCAACTCTTCTTTGACTTTAGCAACTACTGCACTGACCTCTGTCCAGTCAAAGCCTTTACTAGCAGCGCGCTTTTGCAATTTGGCAGCACGACTTATGGCAGGCAGTGCCAGGGGAATATCTCCCAGGGTGCCCAACTCACCTTTTGCGGTGCGCTCCCGCTGCTTGATCGCTTCCCAGTTGCGCTTTATCTCTGCATCAGTGGCAACCTGCTGCTCTTCGCGCACTGAAGTCAGGGTGCCATCGGGAAAAACATGGGGATGACGACGCAATAATTTACTGGTGATTTTGGATACCACCAGATCAAAATCAAACTGGCCATCCTCTTCGCCCAGCTGGCTGTAAAAGATAATCTGAAATAGCAGGTCGCCCAACTCTTCGCTTAAATGCTCAATATCGCCCCGTTCAATAGCATCTACTACCTCATAAACCTCTTCAATGCTGTGGGAAGCAATGGACTGGTAAGTCTGCTTTATATCCCAGGGGCAGCCAGTATTGGGGTCGCGCAAGCGCGACATCAGATAACGCAGATCGGCAATACTGTAGTGTTTATTCAAACTGCAAGCCTCAGTTGGTTCAGGCGTAAATACCTGAGGACAGATAGCGATCTCCCCTGTCACAGATAATTGCCACTATGGTGGCATTCTCAACTGTTTCGCTCAGCGCCAGTGCCGCAGCCACAGAGCCGCCAGCAGAGACACCGCAAAAAATACCCTCTTCTCTGGCCAGACGACGCATTGCCTGCTCGGCATCGGTCTGAGAAATATCCATTACTTTATCCACATTGGCCTGATCAAAAATCCCTGGCATATAGGCCTTGGGCCAGCGTCTGATACCAGGAATTGATGCACCGTCTTCGGGCTGCAAGCCGATAATTTCGATTGCCGGATTCTGTTCTTTGAGATAGGCAGAGACTCCCATAATAGTGCCAGTGGTTCCCATGGAACTTACAAAATGGGTAATGGTGCCCTTGGTATCGCGCCATATTTCCGGACCTGTTCCCTGATAATGAGCCAGGGGGTTATCCGAATTATTAAACTGGTCAAGCACAGTGCCCTGGCCTTCAGCTTGCATTTTTTGCGCAAGATCCCTAGCCCCTTCCATGCCCTCTGCCTGACTGACTTCAATCAGCTCGGCACCATAGGCGGTCATTGCCCATTTGCGTTCATCCGTGGCATTGTCCGGCATGATTAATGTCATGCGGTAGCCCCTCATCGCCGCAGCCATGGCCAGAGCAATACCGGTATTGCCACTGGTCGCCTCAATCAAATGATCTCCGGGGCTAATCTCACCCCGGGCCTCGGCGCCTTTAATCATATTTAGCGCCGGGCGGTCTTTAACACTGCCGGCAGGGTTGTCACCTTCCAGCTTGGCAAGAATAGTATTGGATGTTTTACCGGGCATACGCTGCAACGCCACCATACGGGTGTTGCCAACGCAATGTTCGATGCTGGGATAGTCCATATTCACAATCTACAATTGGTCAAAGTTATCACCCATTGTGCCTCAAGCGATGCGCTTGCGCCTCTGCAGGGTGGTTATATCACAGAACTATTTCATCTATCCTGATTCAGGTATCTTGAATCAGGTCAAGACAGCATAGGCCAGGGCATACTGCTGTTCATCGGCCAGGCTCAATAGTATCCGGCTGCCGCCCAATGACTGCATCACTTTCAATGCTCCTCCACTAAGCTCCACTCCCGGGGCGCCAACATCATTGTTTACAATCAAGATATCCTGAAAGCTCACACCGCGACCTATGCCGGTACCCAATGTTTTGGCAACGGCTTCTTTCGCGGCAAACCGCTTGGCCACATAGGCAGCATCCTGCTTTCTGCGATGATACTCCTGCTGCTCTGGCTCGCAGAGTATACGCTGAACAAATTTATCACCCTGCCGTTCCAGCATGGCGACAATGCGCGCTATCTCAACAATGTCTGTGCCTATTGCCAGTGCCATTACTTTTGCTCCGCCTGCTGTTGCAGACTATCTGATTTTTCATCAGCAGACATTAGATGCTGGCGATAAAGCTCACGACTATGCAGCTGTCTGCCGCCCAAATAAAAGTCTATCACGCCACGATTAATTTGCTTCGCCGTTCTCAAGACCGAAGGCAGGCTATAGTCGCCATTGACCAGAGCAATTAAATCCGCACCCTTCAGAGCATTGGCATCAGGTCGCTGTTGATTACTGAGCAGTCTTAAGCCCTGCTCCGGAATATACTGATATAGCAACTCAGAATCTATCGCACTACCCTGAGAGTCCAAATCCAATACCAGCCCATAACCCAATTCCTCCAGTAGCGACATTTCCAAGTGCCTCAGCATCGGCTCATCGGGCCCATGGTTGGCCAACTGTAAGATAAATTTTCGATACTGCTGGTAGAAATATTCATGGGCATCGTAGTCATGCAACAGACGATGCAAAAGTTCATTGATGTAGAGTCCGGTAAACAATGCTTCGGCACGCAAAAATACCGGTGCCTGAATGGCGTCGGCGCGGGTCAGGGTCTTCAGCTCGCCATTGCCCTGCCAGCCAAAATGATGCTCTGTGTAGGGAAACAGGGCGCGACTGATGCCCTGTTTGTTAGGCTTGCGAAAGCCTTTGGCTACACAGCGCACGCGCCCGTGATTGCGGCTGTAGAGATCGACCAGCAGACTGGTCTCGCGGTAGGGCGTAACATGCAGCACAAATCCTGGTTCGGCTTCGATACGCACCGTAATCACTCATCCATATAGCCAAGACTGCGCAGCGCTCTCTCATCATCAGACCAGCCACTGCGAACCTTAACCCAGGTTCTAAGCATTACTTTGGAATCCAGCAGACTCTCCATATCAGCCCGAGCCTGAGCGCCAATTTTCTTAATCCGCTCACCGTTACTACCAATAATAATTTTCTTCTGCCCATCCCGCTCAACCAGAATCAAAGCACTGATATGGGTGATTTTTTTCTCAACGCGAAATTCTTCAATCTCTACTGTCACCTGATAGGGGACTTCAGCACCCAGTTGACGAGTTATTTTTTCCCGCACGATCTCGGCGGCCAAAAAACGTTCACTGCGATCAGTAATCTGATCTTCCGGGAACATATGCATTCGTTCTGGCATATAGGTTTTGATTTTTTCTTCCAACTCACCAAGGTTGGTTCTGCGCAATGCAGACAGGGGGACCAGATCGGCAGCATCAACTTTCTTTGACAAGAACTGCAGATGGGGCAGTAGAGCTTCTTTGTCTTCAATCATATCCACCTTGTTCACCGCCACAATTACCGGCACAGAGTTATTGCCCAGATACTTGGCGACATATTCATCGGCCTCGCTCCATTCGAAGCGATCGACAACAAAAACCACTACATCGACATCGGCAATAACGCTGGCAGCCGAGCGATTCATCACCCGGTTAATGGCACGTTCCTGATTGGTATGAATACCTGGAGTGTCGACAAAGATCATCTGCAGATCATCTTCCGTTTTAATGCCCAGCAATGTATGCCTGGTGGTCTGAGGCTTACGGGAGGTAATACAAAGCTTCTGCCCCAGAATATGATTGAGCAGAGTCGACTTGCCTACATTGGGGCGGCCAACAATAGCCACATAGCCGCAGCGGGCTGATACTTCAGTCAAAGGCCTTTCTCCAGATCATTTAAAAGTTGTTCTGCTACCATCTGCTCAGCCTTGCGCCTACTGCTCGCGGTGGCACTGTAATCCTTATCCAACAGAGCAATTCTGCAACTGACGGTAAAAAGTCGGCTGTGAGCCTCACCGCCAGTATGGGTCAATTGATAGTTTGGCACTGGCTTGCCCCGCTGCTGCAACCATTCCTGCAAACTGGTTTTAGCATCTTTTGCCGGCTCGCTATCAGAGGCTGCATCAAGCAGAGGCTTAAACCAGCACAGAATACAGCTGCGCGCAGCCTCAAGTCCCGCATCTAAATACACAGCGCCAATCAACGCCTCTACTGTATCGCCCAATATAGAGTCGCGCCTGTGACCACCGCTTTTCATCTCGCCTGGACCCAGCAATAGTTCGGGGCCCAACTCAAGATCTCTGGCAACCTGGGCCAGTGATTCTGCGCGCACAATTTGTGAACGCATGCGACTGAGATCGCCCTCCCGAGCCTGGGGGAATTGAAGATAGAGAAATTCGGAAACGCTGAGACCTAAAACGGAATCACCGAGGAATTCAAGGCGTTCATTATTGTTGCTGCCGCAGCTGCGATGGGAGAGTGCAATGGTTAAAAGCTGCTGATCGCCGAACTGGTATTGCAGGCGCTCTTGAAGTTGCCGGGCATTGCTCAATGATAATCCTCAGTTTAGTCGGTATGTTCGGCACTGTTGAATTGGTCAGTAAACTTCAGAACAACATCCACATTGGCAAACAGCTCTACTCGTTTTTCATAGTCCAAACTTAAAACAACCCCCTCGGGACTGCGTTTGATCTGTACCTTAGACGCAGAGATATCGCGAATATTATTAATGGTAAAAAAATCGCCTATCTTGCGTCGAATATCTGTACTCGACTGTCCTTTTAAACCAGACTGGCCGACCTGCTCAAGGGCCCCTGCAACAATACGATTATCCAAATAATGGGGGCCGAGCTTAAATACTAATGTTAAAAAAAATCCACCAATAAAAATCGCGATAATGGTAGTGGTCAGGGTTGCGCCGCGCTGACTGTTTATTTTCATACCAAGCTCCCTCTTAAAACCAAAATATTCGTCCTGAATAGAAAACTAATTTAACTCGCTATTACCTTACTGGATTTTTCCTGCGCGATCAAAACTGGGAACACTGAAAAATTCATTCCAAAACATCCAGCGGGCGAAGGCTTTACCCACAATGCGATCCTCAGGAACCGGACCCCAAACTCGACTATCACTGGAGTTGTCCCGATTGTCACCCATCATAAAATAATGCCCTTCCGGCACCAGCGACGAGTAATTCTGACTCAGGCGAGTAGGCGATATCCGCTTCTGCATCAGATGCTCAACGCCGGTCAAGTTTTCCGTCATCACCATGGAGCGGGCCGAGTTGGCTTCTTCCAGCGCCAGGGTCTGCTGCATCTGCTCGCCATTGACATACAGCAAGCCATTTAGCACCTGAATCTTGTCCCCGGGCAGACCCACCACACGCTTGATAAAATAGCGGTCTTCATGGGGTGGAAAGAACACCATAACATCGCCGCGCTCTGGCAGGGATACTTCAATCACTTTGGTCCGCAGCACTGGCAACCTGATACCGTAGGTCCATTTACTCACCAGAATAAAGTCACCTACCTTCAGGGTTGGCACCATTGACTGGGAGGGAATTTGAAAGGGCTCAACCACAAATGAGCGAAGAATTAAAACCAGGCCAAGCACCGGCGCAAGGGAGCCGACAAATTCAACCAGCCCCTCTTCCTGCTTAACGACAAATTTATTCAATAGCCAGAATATCCCTGCAAGCAGAAATATCAGGGTCAGAATCAGTTCAAAATTGAGATCCATAGGACCTATCTCCGTTGCAAACCGCGAATTAAGTTTTCAAAACAGCCAGGAAAGCATCCTGTGGTATTTCCACGCTGCCCACCTGCTTCATACGTTTTTTACCAGCTTTCTGTTTTTCCAGCAGCTTCTTCTTGCGAGTGACATCGCCGCCGTAACATTTAGCGGTCACATTCTTGCGCAGTGCCTTCACTGTAGTTCGAGCAATAACACTGCCACCAATCGCCGCCTGAATGGCCACATCAAACATTTGACGGGGAATCAGTTCTTTCATTTTGTCTGCCAGATTGCGGCCTTTCTGCACCGAGTGGTCGCGGTGAATAATCGCTGCAAGGGCATCGACACGGTCACCATTAATAAGGATATCCAGCTTGACCAGAGAGGCAGCTTCAAAGCGAATGAAACTGTAGTCCAATGAGGCAAATCCACGGCTGACGGATTTCAGCCTGTCAAAGAAATCCATAACCACTTCGCTCATTGGCAACTCATAGCGAATTGACACCTGGCCACCAATAAACTGCATATCTTTTTGCACTCCACGCTTTTCAACGCAGAGGGTAATAACATTGCCTACATAGTCTTTGGGCACCAGTATATTGGCTTCACAGATAGGCTCGCGCATCTCCTCAATATTACCGGGATCTGGCAAATCCGACGGGTTTGACACATAGAGTGTCTCACCTTTACTGGTAATAATTTCATAGACTACTGTGGGAGCAGTGGTAATTAGATCGAGGTTATATTCCCGCTCCAGTCGCTCCTGAATAATCTCCATGTGCAGCATGCCAAGGAAACCGCAGCGAAAACCAAAACCCAGAGCATCTGAACTCTCAGGCTCATAAAACAAAGAAGCATCGTTAACCGCCAGCTTTGCCAGCGCCTCGCGAAAATCTTCAAAGTCATCGGAATCAACCGGGAACATACCCGCATAGACCTGAGGTTTAATCTTTTGGAACCCGGGCAGTGCCTCGGCCTCGGAGGTGCTCATATGGGTGATGGTATCTCCCACTGGCGCGCCGAGAATATCTTTGATCCCAGCTACCATAAAGCCCACTTCACCGGCCTTTAGCACACCGGTTTCATGACGCTTGGGGGTAAACACACCAACACTATCGACCACATGGGGCTTGCCAATGGATTTGGCGACAATTTTGCTCTTGATGCTGAGGGTACCCTGCATAACCCTAACTAGGGACACAACGCCCAGATAGTTATCAAACCAGGAATCAATAATAAGTGCCTGTAGCGGTGCATCCACATCCCCGATGGGGGCGGGCACCTGCTCTACCAGTTCTTCGAGAATATCCTTGATACCATCACCGGTTTTGGCGCTGCAGCGCACTGCCTCTTCAGCTTCAATACCAATAATATTCTCAATCTCATTGATCACTTTTTCCGGCTCTGCCTGGGGCAGATCCATCTTGTTTAGTACCGGAATCACTTCCAGCCCCTGGGCAATGGCTGTGTAGCAGTTAGCTACAGACTGGGCTTCTACGCCCTGAGCTGCATCCACAATAAGCAGCGCACCCTCACAGGCCGCCAGAGATCTGGAGACTTCGTAGGTAAAATCCACATGGCCGGGCGTATCGATAAAGTTGAGCTGGTAGGTTTTGCCATCTTTTGCAGTAAAGGGCAGCGTAACACTCTGGGATTTGATAGTGATACCGCGCTCGCGCTCGATATCCATGGAATCCAGCACCTGAGCGGCCATTTCCCGCTCACTGAGGCCACCACAGAGCTGAATAAAGCGATCAGCAATGGTGGATTTGCCATGGTCGATATGGGCAATAATAGAAAAATTTCTGATATGACTGAGATCTGACAAAGTGTTTGCGCTGCCGTTAAAAAATGCGAGCGGATTCTAGCCTATTTGCGTCTCAGTAGCTATCACGAGACTCAGGGCCACTTGTTTTTTCAAGCAAAAACCAAGTGGCCGACAGATCAGCCCTAATCGATGACAAAGGTTCTAAAGATGGCTCTGCCCTGACGGTAAAAGCGAATCGCTATGGGAGTGTTTTCCGGCAACTCGGCGATCACCTGGGAATACTCATCAATATCATCAACACGGCTGTAACCCAGCTGCACAATAATATCGCCTTTTCTAATCCCGGCTTTGGCCGCTGCAGAATTGGCCGATACCTCGGCAACAACTACACCGCCGCGCAAGCGCATGGATTCCGCCTGCCGATCAGTTAGCTCCTGAGTGACCAGTCCCAGTCGATCACTGCCGTCGCCGATGTTTGCCACATCATCTGCATCCTTGTCCAGAGCAGCCACTGTGACATTGAGAATTTTACGCTTACCTTCCCGATAGATCTCAACCCTGGCTTTCTCTCCCGGCGCCATCATACCCACCACATGGGGCAAATCACCGGAGTCGACAATAGGTTCGCCATCAAATCGAACAATAACATCCCCGGGCAGAATACCGCCCTTATCTGCAGGGCCATCTTCTTCCACTGCATTGATCAGCGCACCCTGAGGCTTGCCCAGCTCCAAAGACTCGGCCAGCGCCCTATCCACATCCTGAATAACCACTCCAAGCCAGCCGCGCTGCACTCGGCCATTCTCCTTAAGTTGCTCGACAACACCCAGAGCGACGCTGGTGGGAATCGAGAAAGACAGCCCAATGGACCCCCCGGAGCGAGAATAGATCTGCGAGTTAATACCCACTACCTTTCCATCCAGATTAAATAAAGGCCCCCCGGAATTGCCTGGGTTAATCGCCACATCTGTCTGTATAAAAGGCACATAGTTCTCGCCCTTCTCGGTGGGGATGCTGCGCCCAATAGCACTGACGATGCCTCCGGCCACAGAGTAATCAAGGCCAAAAGGTGATCCTATGGCAAGCACCCATTCACCCACTCGCAGTTCGTCAGTATCGGCAAACTCCACTGTGGGCAGATCCTCTGCTTCTATCTTAAGCAGGGCCAGATCAGAGCGCCGATCTGAACCTACAATCTCGGCACTGTATTCAAGGCGATCGGCAAACAGCACCTGTATCTTGTCAGCGCCATCAATCACATGGTGATTGGTTAAAATATACCCGTCATCAGAAATAACAAATCCCGAACCCATTGAGCGAGCAGGCCGCTCGGTCTGTGGTCGATTGCGCTGCTCCAGCAGCTCGCGAAATATATCCGGCAACTGCCCCTCGAAATTACGCTGAACTGGTGCTTTGCCTTTACTGATGGTATTGATCTTTACCACTGCAGGAGAGACATCCTCTACAAGATCGGCAAAATTTGGCAGTTGGGCATGGACAGGTACGCTTACAAAAAAGAAAAATGCAGTGACAGTGATAAATTTCTTCAGCACAGAGTTATCTCCAATATTTATGTTGTGAAAGCGATATTACAGAAAATCCAGATTTTGCTTTTCGCAATAGCTATCAAATAAGACAGGGTTAGTACGCAAATCGTTCCTTGTTTTTTTACTGTGAAAATTCACCATCATGCCGCCGGCCAGCAAACCGCCTAGGGCGCCCAAGATACTGCCAGTATCGCCGGCAGAGCCCGCCAGCCAGGCGCCGGAGACCGCACAGATCACAGGCAACAGATAAACCAACAGCGAACCTTTGACAATAACGTCTTCGGGAATAGCGATATCCACATCCTGACCTATAGCAATAGCATCGGCGGAATGCCGATCAAGTAACACTCGTATACGATTAGTTTTGCCGGTTAGTTTAGACAGCACCCTGGTGCCACAACCCTTCTGCGCAACACAGGCTTCACAGGCAGTCTTCTGAATAGTTTGCACCCACAGACTGTCGGACTCAATAGCCACTACAGTACCGGTTTCAACAATCATTTAATTGCCTGCACTGCACCTTCTATAGTGCTGGCCCGGGGACTAATGGAAGCGGCGATCTGTCGGGCTGTGGCATCGGGAATCTCACCCACCACACAGATAGCATAATGCTGTTCGCCCACAGTCACCTTGCTCAACACAGCCACTGTGGTGCCCAGCTTGGCATCCACGGGAGGGAAACGGCGACTCTTTTCCGCCGAATCGATAAACACCGAGAACAGAGCCAGACCATCTGTGTACATCCAGGACTCATCACCGGTGCTGCTGTCTATTTTGATATCGGAGAGAACAAAACCAGAGGGCAACCACGTGGGCTGCCATTTGGATGCAGAGGCATCGACCGCTTCACTGGATTCGAGACAGCCTGGCGCCTGCTGAGAATTAACCAACTGCTCCGGGATTTGGATATTGTCCAGCTCACCGGGAAAAGATATATCAACATATTGGAACCGCTCCAGTGGCTTGCCGGACTGGCTGATCAACATCGACTGAAGCATTAGGCCATTGAGCTTATCTATGGCCACAACATAGCCATAACGCAGCTTGTCCTTGGGCCGAATTTCAACCATATAGGCCATTCGCCCGGCAATTCTCGCATTGCCGCGGATATAAAAACTGTAGAGGTCATCCAAGCGAGGGCTATTGTCAGCCGCGAATTCGGTACCCAGAAGCAGCATCTCAGCCGGACGAGTGCAGCCTACATCATCACCGCGACGGACAATCTCATGGCCAGCACCATCCATATGCACAATGTGCTCGTAGCTCTGACCATCGCGCACCAGATGAACGACTTTAATGCTGCGCAGGGTGCCGCGAAACTCATAGGTGAATACACCCCGATAGTTGAGCTCCTTAGACGCCTTGGCCGTGCCGCGAACAAGATCATAGGCCGATTTAACTGACTCGGCGAACAATGGCCCATGAGCAAAAATGGCGGCTATAAAAGCCGCCAGTCTTAGGTTCTTACACCAATGGTTTAACCTCATTGAATCACTCTTGGCTGCTAGCAGCCTCACTTTTGGTAATCCGGGCAAAAGGCAGCATGCCCCGGTTACTGTTAAGTGCTGCATTGTTGGAATGTCGAAGCATAATGTCATCCATGTAGCCGCGCAATTGCTTTTCTGAAAAATTCATACTGTTAACTGGTCGTACCTGAACCACAGATACAGGGGGCTGAGACGTTTTTACAGAACCTCCGGCACTGACTGTACGAACTGGTGCGTTGGGCTGAAAACCTTCGGGGAACTGCAGAGCGGGGCCTGTGTTCTGCTGGCTGGCATCAATATCCATTTCAGCGAACTGCAGCGCATCTGCACTGGCGGGATCCGGGCTATTGAGCTGTTGCACACCGAGGACGGCTACCATGGCAACAGAAGCGGCAATGGCAAAGCGACCAGCTAAACTGGCAAAACGTGTAACGGGATTCTGTCTGTGAGTATCCTCTGCGTCGATGGCCACTGCTATAGAAGCAGAGAGATCGATTTTATCCACCGGCTCACCGGCCATAGATGCCGACACCATATGGTAGCGCTGCCAAATGCCGCGCACAGAATCTGAAGAGTCAATTTGTTGATCCTGATCAATACCTACTTCCTTTAGTATTCGATGCAGTTCAATCTCGCTAGTCTCCCCATCCATTAGGGCCGAAACTGATTCTGCCAAGCGCTCTTTGCTGTCGCTCATTGTTTTACCTCGTTTACAAAATTAAGTCGTGTTGCCAAAAAGTCTCAGGGTATGACCGGTGATTATCAGAAAGGTTCACCAATCAATTAATTCTCACCCATTAAATCCAAAACCCGCACATCAATTGATTCTCGAGCACGGAAAATCCTTGATCTGACTGTTCCTACAGGGCAATCCATTACCGATGCTATATCCTCATAACTCAGCCCTTCATATTCGCGCAAAGTTACAGCCGTGCGCAAGTCCTCCGGCAGATCTTCCATTGCACTTTTGATCACTACCTCAAGCTCATCCCGAAACAGCTGATTTTCCGGCGTACCCACATCTTTTAAACGCTCGCTGCCGGAATAGTATTCAGCGTCGGCCAAATCTACATCCGAAGATGGTGGCCGACGGCTGCGCGACACTAGATAGTTTTTTGCGGTATTCACTGCAATTCTGTACAGCCAGGTATAAAACTGGCTATCGCCGCGGAACCTGGGTAGCGCACGATAGGCCTTGATAAAAGCCTCCTGGGTCACATCAGCTACTTCATCCCTGTCGCGAACAAAACGCCCTACAATAGCCTGCACTTTGTACTGGTACTTGAGCACCAGCAGGTCAAACGCGCGTTTGTCGCCTTTTTGTACTCTAACCACCAACTGCTGGTCAGTCGGCTCAGTCTTAGTTTCCGTCATGGAGCAATCCGTTTTCCCAACCCTATGGGTTATTTTTTTATAGCTGAGAAATCACAACTTTCAGCGGCCACCAAAGACAGACCTGCCGGGCAGCAATAAGTTCGCGATTTAGTCGCACGATTTCTGCGCTTATACTATCATGCTGCGACAACTCCGTGTGGCTATCAAATGAAACAAACCCATCTCTATGATGTTTTAATTATTGGCAGTGGTGTCGCCGGTCTGACCCTGGCACTGCAGCTCGACAAAACTCTACGCGTTGCCCTTATCAGCAAAGCCTCCATGCAGGCTGGCGCCTCCTGGCTCGCCCAGGGTGGCATTGCCGCAGTGTTCGATGAAAATGACAGCTCTGACGCCCATATCGCCGATACATTGGTCGCCGGTGCAGGCCTGTGCCATGAAGATGCCGTTCGCCTGGTGGTGGAAAATGGCCCGGAGGCAGTTAACTGGCTGATAGATCAGGGAGTTAACTTTACCCGGGACTCGGATCAGGAGCATTATCATCTGACTCAAGAGGGTGGGCATAGCCACAGACGTATTCTGCATACTGCTGACGCCACCGGAAAGGAAGTCACCAGCACATTGGTTGATCAGGTAGCAGCTGCGTCCAATATCGATATATTTGACCATCAATGCGCCGTAGACCTGACCACCCAGGCCGACAATAATTCGCGCAAGATTCGCTGCACCGGTGCCTACCTGCTCAATATAAAAACCGGCGTGGTGTCATTGTTTCAGGCCAAAAGTGTGGTTCTGGCCTCTGGCGGCGCCAGCAAAGCCTACTTGTATACCAGCAACCCGGATGGTGCCAGTGGTGATGGACTGGCCATGGCATGGCGTCGAGGCTGCCGCGTGGCCAATCTGGAATTCAATCAGTTCCACCCCACCTGCCTGTACCATCCAAAGGCCAAATCACTCTTGATTACCGAAGCCCTGCGCGGGGAAGGAGCACTGCTGCGTCTGCCCGATGGCAGCCGCTTTATGGATAAATTCCATGCTGACGCGGAGCTGGCGCCAAGGGATGTGGTAGCACGAGCCATTGACCACGAGATGAAGCGACTGGGCAGCGACTGCCTGTATCTGGATATCAGCCATAAACCAGCCGACTTTATTATCGAGCACTTTCCGACGGTGTACAAAAACTGTCTCGAATTTGGCATAGATATCACCACCGACCAGATTCCCGTCGTCCCGGCCGCCCATTACACCTGTGGCGGCATTATGGTCAATGACAATGGTCAGACCGACCTGCTCAATCTCTATGCTATTGGTGAAGCGGCCTTTACCGGCCTCCACGGTGCCAATCGTATGGCCAGCAACTCATTGCTGGAGTGCCTAGTCTATGCCCAGTCAGCCGCCAGAGCTATCAACCAGCTTAGTGAGGGCATCAACGAGCCAGACTTTATTCCTAACTGGGATGAATCCAGAGTCAGCAGTTCAGATGAAAATGTGGTGATATCCCATAACTGGGACGAGCTGCGCCGCTTTATGTGGGACTATGTCGGCATAGTGCGCACCGACAAACGCCTGCAGCGAGCACAGCACCGCATCAAGTTGCTGCAAAGTGAAATTCAGGAATATTACAGCAACTGCAAAGTCACCAGAGATCTGCTGGAACTGCGCAATCTGGCAACCGTTTCAGAGTTAATTATTCGCTGTGCCATGCAGCGCAAAGAGAGTCGTGGGCTGCATTACACCCTGGATTACCCAAAAGTATCTGCGATTGCCCGGGATACGATTATGGTACCGATCAACTTTGCCGGTCAGGATGTGATTATCCATCGCGATCCCCCGGACGCAGAATAAGTAACTGGCGCAATAACCTGTGCTGCTCTTCAGATAGAGAATCCCGGGGGATTGCGCGACTGATGGCCTTGCCGCTATTTGTCCGCAAATAGAGAACAATCAAATAGCGACTGACAAACTGCCGAGGCCTGAGCTGACAATGCAGTCCATTGCCGGCAATGCACTTATTTTCTAAAGGGTGAAATACCAGCACCTCAGCATCGGCGCTGCGCCATTCCTGCAACCAGATTAGGGCCACAGAGATAATGATTAGCAAAAGCAGCAACTTCGCCCAAAGCAAAACAGGCAACATGGCACTGAGCATTAGCAGGAGAATCACCATCCACAGTTGAATCAGGGCTAGAGTTTTTGACGGGACTAAAGTAACTTCAAGACGGCTTTCCGTGATTGTCATGAATTATTTGCACTATCCTCTGAGTATCGGGATCTGTTGGCTGCTCACGCTTCATCAGCCACATAAACAGCTGCTGATCTTCACGCTCGAGCAGCGCTTCAAAACGCAGTTGATCATCTTCTTCAAGAGAATCGTAGGAATTTTCAACAAAGGGTTGCAGGATTAGATCCAGTTCCAGCATACCGCGACGACTGGCCCAAATTAGGCGATTCTTATTCATAGATAATCAGTAATTGTGTTAAAGCGGCATTATAGGAGACAATTGAGCAAACGCCTACCGGCGTAAATTTACCGGCTAAAATCGACGGATTGGCAATGACCGAACAGAGCAACAACAGCACCAGAGGCTATATTGAACTCAGCGGCCCCGACAGCCGCAAATTTCTCCAGGGTCAGGTGACCTGCGATATGACAACCCTGAGTCAGGAACAGAGTATCTATGGCGCACAGTGCACCCCCAAGGGGCGGATCATTTTTCTGTTTAAAGCCAGCTGCGACGAGCAGAACAATATTATTCTGCAGACCCATAGCTCAATCGTCGAAATCGCTATCGCCAGCCTGAAAAAATATGCTGTTTTCTTTAAAACCAAGATTGTGCAAATCGACGGGCAACCAGAGACTCCAGAACTAACTGATCTGCAGCGACTGCGCAACGGCTCCGCAGATGTGACTGCAGATACAACAGATATGTTTATCCCACAAATGCTCAACCTTGATGCCCAGGGCTATATAAGCTTTAAAAAAGGTTGCTACACAGGCCAGGAAATTGTCGCCCGCGCCCATTACCGCGGTGCAGTAAAACGCAGAATGCATCATCTGCAGCTAACAGCTTCAGTACTGCCAACTCTGGGTGCAGAAATTCTCAGCCCCGAGGGCAAAGCCATAGGTAATATTGTCAGCGCGGCCAAGGTAGACGACCAAACTATTGAAGTACTGGCGGTGCTGGCCGACAAATCCAGGGACAGCACAGAAATTATTATTGCTGGCCAGAGCTACCAGGTGAGTCATCTACCCCTGCCCTACGACATTCCCAGCGGGCCATGAACCTGCTAATGGGGCTGCTGGAAAAATATCAGCACCTGCTGGTATGGATGGGCATAGGCTCGGTATTTGTATTTATTATCAGCCTTCTCAGCCTGCCCTGGTTGGTGGCACAGATTCCCGATGATTATTTTGTGCCAAAAAAGCGCCAGCCCACCCAGTGGAAAACTCAGCGACCACTGGCTAGATTAATTATTCTGATCGGTAAAAACTGTCTCGGTTATGTACTTCTGCTGGGCGGCATACTGATGCTGTTTTTGCCTGGCCAGGGGCTGCTTACTATGATCACGGGATTACTGCTGGTGGACTACCCGGGTAAGTTTCGTATTGAGCGCAAAATAGTAAACACCCCGGCTGTGTTAAAAAGCCTGAACTGGCTGCGCGCTAAGGCGAAAAAACCGCCCTTGATTTAGCGCTTTGCGGGGCGTGACGAAATAAGTGAAGGATCCTGATAACCCCGACACCTAAAGAGCGGGAGCCACAGCCTTCACCCGCCCCATCACCACTTCATTACCAGCGGTGGGATTCAACGGAATATTGAGAGCCAGTACCAGACTGATAGCCGCCATACCTGTGCCCATCAAAAATACCGCCGTGGGCGACACCAGCCACACCAAACCAAACAGCGCAGGAATCACTACCGCGGCAATATGATTAATGGTAAAAGCAACACCAGCCGTAGAGGCCATATCCGCTGGGTCAGCAATCTTCTGAAAATAGGTTTTAATCGCAATGGCCAGACTATAAAACAAATGATCTAGCACATAGAGACCAGCCGCCCAATAGGCATTGTCGACAAAAGCATAGGCGGTAAACACGCAGATCAACCCACAGTACTCAAATGTCAGAGCGCGACGCTCGCCAATGCGCCCCACCAATGCACCTATACGCCCGGCAAAAGCCCAGTTAAACAAATGATTAATCAGATACAGCGTCGCCACATCGCGGACCGAATAGCCAAATTTCTCCACCATCAAAAATCCGGCAAACACCACAAAGATCTGGCGCCGGGCACCACCCATAAAGGTCAGTGCATAGTAGAGCCAGTAACGTTTGCGCATCAGCAAGTTTTTGCGCTGGGGCGTGGCACTTTTAAAATGGGGGAAAGCCAGCCAGGCAAATAATGTCAGCCCCAGACAGCCCACACCACCGATAACATAGATCATTTTATAAGTCAGACCAAACTGACTCTGAGCCAAAATAAGAAAGCCATAAACCACAAGAGATGCCATAGAGCCCGCCGCAATCAACTGGCCCAGCACCTTGGGCGCCTCATCAATACTCAACCACTGTAGAGCCAGAGACTGCTTTACCGTCTCAAAATAATGAAAGCCCACCGACATTACAAAGGTGGTCAGATACAGCCCCACCACAGAGGGAAAGTAACCGGCCATAGCAACACCGATACCCAACAGCGCGAGTGACAGATAAGCAAACAGCTGCTCGCGAATAATCAACAGTACCAGTACCGCTGTAAAGGCCAGAAAACCGGGTATCTCACGAATACTCTGCAACATACCAATTTCAGCGCCGGTAAAAGCCGCCTTCTCAATGACAAAGTTATTTAACAGAGCCATCCATACAGCAAAGGCAATCGTCATGGCGACAGTCATCACCAGAAGTAAATTATTTGGCGTCTGCCAGGATTTAACAGTCAAACTATTCCCCTAAAATTAGATATCCAAACTGGCTTGTGCAGGCAGCTGCCAGTCAATTGCAGGCTGGCCCCGCTGCTGCAGGTAATTATTCGCCGTGGAGAAATGTTTGCAACCTAAAAATCCCCGATAGGCCGACAGCGGCGATGGATGTACCGACTTGAGAACCAGATGTCGGGACTGGTCAATAAAAGCACCTTTCTTTTGAGCGTAGCTGCCCCAGAGTAAAAACACAATGCCATCGCGCTGGTCGTTTAACGCTCGGATCGCCTGATCAGTAAAGCGCTCCCAGCCCTTGCCCTGATGGGCACCTGCATTGGCCTGTTCCACAGTGAGAGTGGCATTGAGTAATAGCACCCCCTGCTCAGCCCAGCTGGTCAAACAGCCATGGGCCGGAGGTTGCACAGCCAGATCATCCTGTAACTCTTTGTAAATATTTATCAGCGAAGGGGGCACTTTGACCCCGGGCATTACCGAGAAGCACAGACCATGAGCCTGGTTGGGAGCATGATATGGGTCCTGCCCGAGAATAACCACACGCACCTGATCAAATGGCGTCGAATTAAAGGCAGAAAACCACTGGGAGCAAGGGGGATAAATCACCCGACCGGCCCCTTTCTGCTGCACCAGAAATTCCCGTAACTGCTGCATATAAGGCTGATCAAATTCTCCGCCGAGCACATTGAGCCAGCTCGGCTCTAACTTGACCGTATTTTGATCCGCCATATTAATAACCTGAATTGCGACTATGAAATGCTAACTGAAGAACTGCTGTGAATGTTATCATAGTCGCTCATGCAAACTGCCTCCACTTTCAATATCTGGCGCCTCACCTGGCCGACCATCCTCAGCAATATGGCCTTTATGCTGACCGGTCTCGTGTTCCTGAAAATTGCCGGTGGTATGGGTCTGGACGAAGTGGCCGCAGTTACCACAGGCCAGAGGCTGTTCTTTATTCTGTTCGCTGTGATGATGGGGCTTTCCAGTGGCACCACGGCTCTGGTGGGTCGCTATTGGGGAGCAAACGACCAACAGATGGCAGGACGTATTGCCGCCCTATCGGTAATTATCTTTTTCTTTGCCGGCATACTTCTATCCTGGCTTGCGATCCCCTTTCTAGAGCAACTGGTGGGGATATTTAGCCTTACCCCGAAAGCCCATGTGGCAGCTGTAGACTTTATTTATTACACCGTACTCTATGCACCACCAATGCTCATAGTGCTGGTTTTCAGCATGGCTTTTCGCGCCACCGGTGACAGCAAAACGCCCCTGTGGGCAGCGCTTATCGGTGCAGTTTTAGGCATCTATCTAGGTGTTGTGTATGCCTATGGCTGGCATGGCATAGCCCCTGTAGGGCTGTCCGGCCTTGCCATAGGTAACGGCGTAGCAGCCATTATTACTGTGTTGCTGTTTATGGGTCTGTGGCTACTGGGCAGGTTGTCATTTAAACCGGCCAACCCACTACCGGGCATGGCTAGCAATAGCCGTGATCTGGTTAGAATCGGCATGCCCGCCGCTTTTGAGCAGGTGTTTTTTCAGGCCGGTTTATTAGTATTTTTGGTATTTCTGTCCAGCTATGGCAATGCAGCTTTTGCTACCTATGGTATTGGCCTGTCTATTCTCGGGCTAATGATCGTAATCGCCTTTAGTTTTTCAATCTCCAGCGCCACATTGGTCAGTCAACACCTTGGGGCCGGAGATAAAAAAGGCGCCTATAATGCTGGCTGGCGCACCATGCGCACCTGTGTCTACATTATGGTGGCAGGCGGCGCAATGATGAGCCTGTTTGCCGAAGAAATAGCGCGATTTATTATTGATGACCCCGAGGTGATAGCACTTTTGGTGCCCTTCACCTACATCATTAGTTGTAGCCTGCCATTAATGGGAATTGAGTTCAGTATGGCCGGCGCATTGCGCGGCGCGGGCGACACCAGATACCCAATGATGGTGACCATGTTCAGTATTCTTCTCAGCCGTGTACTGGTACCCTTTGTACTGGTGCAGATCGGCGCCGATGTGATGTGGCTCTATGCAACTTCGTTATTGGATTTTGGTATAAAATCTAGTCTGAATTTGCGCCGCTTTCGTAAAAAAGACTGGCTTCACCGCCAACCGCCAAATCAACATTAGCCGATCATATAGAGTTTTAAATGCCCCAAGCTATTTCAGCCCGAATCCTTGAAGATCAATACGATCGTCAAATCGCCTACTGGTTATTTTTCTGTGCCGCAGTTATCTTCGGCATGATACTGCTGGGTGGCGTTACCCGCCTGACCAACTCAGGTCTGTCCATGGTGGACTGGAAACCTTTAATGGGGATTATTCCGCCACTATCGGAAGCAGACTGGGAGCATATGTTCTTTAAATACAAGCAGTTCCCAGAGTACCAACAGATCAACGCTGGTATGTCTATGGAAGCCTTTAAGTCGATCTTTATGTACGAATACCTGCACCGGGTGCTGGGACGATTGATCGGAATTATTTTTATACTGCCATTCCTGTTTTTCTACTTTACCAAGCGCATCAAAGCTGGCCTTACCCCAAAGCTGATTATTATGCTGATCGGCGGAGGCTGTCAGGGTTTGCTAGGCTGGTACATGGTTAAGAGCGGCCTGGTGGACAAGCCTGATGTCAGCCAATACAGACTCAGTGCCCACCTGGGTGCCGCAGTTCTGATCTACTCATTTATTCTATGGACCGCTTTTGATCTGGTAAGCCGCAGAACAGAACAACCAGCACAGCTAAAAACCTTTGCCTACAGTCTCAGCGGTTTGATCTTCCTGATGATTTTGACTGGTGGACTGGTGGCCGGGACCAAGGCGGGTTACGCCTATCCAACTTGGCCATTGATGGGTGACAGCTTTATCCCAGCCGGGTTATACAGCATGACACCAGCATGGTTATCAGCCTTTGAAGATATCACCACCATCCAGTTTAACCATCGTATTTTCGCCTACATTATAGTCGCCCTGGTCCTCGGCTTTGCCGCCAAAGCCTTTAGGGCTGGTATTCAAGGCCCAATACGAACCGCCGTATTCTGCCTGATTGGCCTGTTGATATTGCAGGTCAGCCTGGGCATCAGCACGTTAATTTTTTATGTTCCCATACCTGTAGCAGCAGCTCACCAGGTCGGAGCAGTCGCCCTTTTAAGCGCATCGCTATTTATCAGCCACTCACTGACTAAAAGTCAAGGCTAACCGAATTAATCATTGGAGAAGCAACATGAAAAAACTTGTTATTACCTTTATAGCAGCAACATTATCTTTTGGCGCCATGGCCGGCGACCCGGCCGCAGGAAAGGCTAAATCCATGACCTGTGCAGGCTGTCACGGCATCAATGGCATCAGCAACAATGGCATGTGGCCTAACCTGGCGGGGCAGAAAGAACCCTACCTGGTCAGCCAGCTTCAACAGTTTAGAGCTGGGGAGCGCAAAAACGCCATGATGACGGCAATGGCCAAAGGCCTGAGCGATGCAGATATTGCCAATCTGGCCGCATACTACAGCAGCCTCAAGTAAGATTATAACCTTGCCCTAGAAGCTCGTGTCTGTTGCCGGGTACGGGCTTTTTTGTAGAGCTTAAACCACAAAACCGGCCATCTTGTTTTTAAATTTAAACAATGTATATTGCAGCCAAACCTTAACCACAGATACAGCAACGGAGTTTAGATATGCCCACAGTCACCTATGTAGAGGCCAACGGCCAGAGTCATGAAATTGATATCGCATCTGGAGTCAGTCTGATGCAGGGTGCTGTAGACAATATGATTGACGGCATTGTTGCGGAATGTGGCGGTGCCTGTGCCTGCGCAACCTGCCATTGCTATATAGACGACAGCTGGGTCGCCAAAATCGAACCCGCCAGCGAAATGGAGAAGGACCTGCTGGACTGTGTTACTGATCCCAAGGACAATAGCCGCCTGTCTTGCCAGGTCAAAATGACCGATGCACTCGATGGCCTGGTAATCCATTTACCCGAGTCACAGTTCTAAATAGCGCCAGAATAATTGGCCCTGCCTGTCCCGTCTTATCAGTAAGCGGGACCCGGCAGCCCCATGAACTTAGCAATAACGGGCAATTGCCTAACCCCCTCCCAACCACAGCAACAACAGCTGTCGAAAGTCCCGTCGCCAGAGCATACAGCGCAGCCTTTTACCCCCCCTGACTTGCCAATACAGTAAAGTGGCAAAATAACCCGCCTAACGAAAACCATCACGTTTGTTTTTTTATCTAAAAGATGTATAGTTTACTCAGCCTATAACTAAACAAACAAAAGGTTTATCTCCATGCCATATCAAGAGGAATTTCTACTCAGAGCCTATCGCTCCATGAGAACTATTCGCGAATTCGAAGAGCGCTGTATTGCCGAGTTTATGGGCGGCAATGTGCCCGGTTTTGTGCACGCCTCCAACGGTCAGGAAGCCATTGCGGTCGCTGCCTGTATTGATCTTAGCGACAGCGACATTATTGGTAGTACCCACCGTGGTCACGGTCACTGTATTGCCAAGGGCTGTGATATTGGCGGCATGATGAAGGAAATTATGGGACGTTCCACCGGCCTCTGTAAAGGCAAAGGCGGCTCCATGCATATTGCCGATATTGATAAAGGCATGCTCGGTGCCAACGCCATTGTTGGTGGCGGACCACCGCTGGTCAATGGCGCAGCACTGGCCTCGAAAACCCTGGGTACCAAGAATGTTGCCCTGTCATTTAACGGCGATGGCAGTGCCAACCAGGGTACGGCCATGGAAGCCATGAATATGGCGGTTGTGCTGCAGTTGCCCCATGTGTTTATTTACGAAAACAATGGTTATGCAGAGGGCACAGCGGCCAACTATGGCCTCGGCTGTGACAGCCTGACGGACCGCAATGCTGGCTTTGGCATGCCCGCCGAATGTGTCGATGGCAATGACTTCTTTGCCACCTATGAGGCTATCAAGGTGGCCACTCAGCGAGCACGGGATGGTGGTGGCCCCACCTCTATTGAGGCCAAATGCGTACGCTTTGACGGCCACTTTATTGGCGACCCCCAGCTGTACCGCGGCAAAGATGAGGTCAAAAATGCCCGCAAGAATCAGGATTGCCTGAAAATCTTCCGTGATCGGGTAATCAAAGAAGGCTGGCTAAAAGCCGCCGCCATGAACGCGATCGATAAAGAAATCAAAGCCGAA